>NZ_KV818293.1:38563-46607 GCF_001814885.1 Corynebacterium sp. HMSC068G04
ACAGGCAGTGAAAGTAGAGCGTGCCGCGCAGATTATTCAGCCGGTAGCAGTTGTGCAGGACAAGCCTTTGGGCTTAGGGCATGCTGTTGGATTGGCCGAGGGCGTGCTCGATGGCGATGAAGAGTACTTTGCTGTCATGCTTCCTGATGACGTCATCGAGCCCACTGCAGCTATGAGTGAGATGATTCGTGTGCGCCAAGAGTTTGGCGGCTCGGTGCTGTTGGCTGTGGAAGTGGAACCCGAGGATGTCTCGAATTACGGTGTGTTCGACATCCAGGACACCGGCGAGGATGGAGTGAAGAAGGTCGTCGGGATGGTAGAAAAGCCCGCGGCAGAGGATGCGCCGTCGAACCTCGTCGCAACTGGCCGGTATCTACTTGACCGTGCGATTTTTGATGCTTTGCGTCGCATCGAACCGGGCAAGGGTGGAGAGCTGCAGCTTACTGACGCCATCGACTTGCTCATCTCCGAGGGTCATCCAGTCCACGTTGTTGTGCACGACGGTATTCGCCACGACTTGGGCAATCCAGCTGGCTTCATTCCGGCGAGCGTGGAGTTTGGGCTACGCCACCCGAAGTATGGGCCGGCGCTGTTCCGAGACATCGAGGAGATTATGGAAAAGTACCGGCCGAAGCTGGGGTAGGGTAACGGGGCAAGTGCTCTGCCCTTTGGCGAACCAGCCAAATCTACTTCGTCCCAAAGCAGCCTTTGCTGCCGCGCATATTGCTCAAACTCTTTTAGCTCAGCGCCGCATAGCTGCGCCTAACCTGTTTTGGGACAGAGACCGAAGTAGGGCGAGGAGTCTCTGGGGAGTTACAGAGCTTGGAAGGGGAAGCGATGGCCGGAGTATTTCTACTTAGGGGCGCAGCAGGAGTACCTAACGATTAATCCCAAACCTGACTCTAGGAAGATCCCGTCTGGTAAGAACGTTTCTAGCTCTTTGGTAGGAGCAGAGCAGTCACTATTCATTTTTACCAACAGGGAAATTGGAGCTGGTTAGCGAGATGGAAGCTGATTTCTTACAAGTCGGAGCTGATGATTCGGTAGGCGAGGACATACTTTCTAGAGAAAAGCTCGTTGGTCATGCTTGCCAAGTGATCCAGAGAGTTCATTCGAAGGACAGCAGTTCTGTTGTCGGTGTAGTGGGTTCGTGGGGGTCCGGAAAAACTTGGGTGATGGAGCGCGTGGCCCAGGAGCTTGAGTCCAGTGAACCAAATCGATGGAAAATCGCACGGTTTACCCCGTGGGCTGTTGATAGCCCGGAGGAATTAATCGGTGAGTTTTATCAGTCGATCGGCGAGGCACTCGATTTGGGTAATGATGAGAGGTTCCAGAAAATCGTTGCACGAGTTCTACGGTTTTCTGGTCTGTATGCAGGCATGGTCCCTGTTGCTGGCGGGGCTATTGCAGCTACTTCAGATGCCGTAGCTGACTATCTGGAAAGACCAAAATCATGGAATTCACTATTTAGTGCGGTCTCTAATGTGATCCAGGAAAAAGGTTTCAATGTATTAGTTGTTGCAGATGATATCGACAGGCTGCAAAAGCCTGAACTGTATTCGCTCCTTAAAGTTATTAGGCTCTTGGGACGATTTCCTGGAATTACTTTTCTCCTTGCTCTGGATATCGAGACTATCGGGGGTAGCGTTGGAGCTGACTTGTCTTCCGGTGCAGCCGGCGCGGGGGCAGCTGGCTTCCAATATTTAGAGAAGTACATTCAGTATCGAATTACTGTTCCGCCACTTACCGGATATCAGAAATCGAAATTGATTGAGTTGGTGCTGTCTTACTGTGGGGATAGTTCGGAATTCGAGTTTGATCCTACGAGCCATGAGGTCTATGCATTCATTCGGAATTGGCTTCGGCTGCCCGTAACTATCAGGACCGCACAGCGATTCGGTCAACAGCTTCTATCTACGTTGGCGCAGCTTAATCCAGCTGAAATTAATTTAACTGATGTTCTAAATCTGCAGCTCCTGCAAACAATCTATCCTTTTGTGTTCACCCGACTCCCTAGGTACAAGGAGATCTTAACTCGTTCTGACAGTCTTTCAGAGGAGGATCGATCCTACTTTGAAAAGCAATTAATCATGGGAGTTCCAGGATTTGGGAATTGGATTGAAAGGTCTTCTGTACGGGGGCTTCAAATCTCTAATCCGCATAGCAGCTTATCGGAAGCAGAGGTGGTTGTTGGTGTTTTGAGGGAACTATTTCCGGTCCTTGATCAGGTAAGGGGATCTAGGAGAGTGGGAACGGAACGGATTTCTGATCCGAGCCATTTTGATCGATATTTTACGCTCAACATTGATGATGATGACTTGTCAGAGTTAGAGGCCGATCGGGTCCTGAAAGATGCAGCGAAAGGAGAGGCGTCCGAATTCGAATCACTCTTGGAGTGCGAGGATACAAACTTACGGTACGTTATTGCCAACCGGTTGGAGCTCGGCTTCGAGCGTTTAGAACCTGGTTTTAACCCAGAGGAATGTTCACGAGTCCTTATGGCTGCCGTTCGAGCATTGAACGCTCGGGAAAATATATCTGGAGCTGCCAACAGCTGGCTAGTCTGGTTCATAGTAAATCTTATGTCCACGGCACGTCTAAAATTGGAAAAATCATCGATTTTGAGTCTCTTGGCACACGGGGAGAATCACAAAGATGTAGGCCCACTCATCGCTCGGGGAGTCCTTAGGGAGAACTATGGCGGTTTGCCTCCAGCGATGTACATGGCATTCGTAGAATACGGCAGAGTCCTCATTGCTTCCATCATCGGCGATATGGCTGAAGGAGAGCGTGCGCCTCTTAATGCTTATTGGAGAATTAACAGCTTTATTTTCCTTTATAAAATATGCAACAGTTATGAGTGGGATCAAATAGGCGTTGATCCTAGTATCGAATTTCGGAGAGAATTCCGGAAAGCCTTCGAAGCTGGAAAGTTTTCGGCGGCGGACTTTGCGTCTAGGTTTGTTTCGGTGGATCCTCTGGCAGTGACAGATAGCGGCAATGATGAATACATAATCGAAGTATCGATTATTGAGTATTTCCGAGACTTTGATGATCCTTTTTTCGACGAACCGCTTCAGCGTGATAGGCATGTCGATGCTAATACCTGGGGAGAGCGCAAAGAGTTTGCACGGGGACGATGCGGTGAAAGGAAACAGCATTCCTCGTTGAGTGAGCGCCCTGCGCGGCTTGACTTATGAAAACCCCAGGCAGGGCTGGAGCTTCTTAGTGATACGGCGCGCGATTTGGCTGACGGTTAAATTGCAACAGTTGCTGACGCTAGGCGACGGGAGCTTAGGTGCAAGTCGGGCGTCGTCAAGCGCCCTGCGTGGGAGTCGGGACACGATCCTTGGGCGAACACGTAGGGACCCAGTAAGAGCGTAGAGCATCCGGGTGATTGGTGACAGAACACTGAGATCGTCAACATCGGTTATGTTCTTCGAATGAGAGGTGGAATCCTGAGTTTGGATCTATTAGATCTGCGGCACACCTAACCAAGAACCTCTAGACTTGCCAGAAACGCGCGCTGGGATCGTCCGCAAGGTCCTGGCGCTCAAGGTGAATTGTCTGGAGTGAAACTAGATGTCGGAGAATACGACACTGCGGAAAACGATGAAGCCGTCGTGGGTGTTTGCGATGGCTCTCGGGGCGGCGATTGGCTGGGGTGCCTATATCTTGCCATTCGACTGGATGCAGAAGGCGGGGCTTGCCGGAACGGTCATCGGCTTTGTCATTGGCGGTCTGATGATTGCCGTGATTGGCTTGAGCTACGGCTTTACCATTCGTGCGCTGCCGCTGACCGGTGGTGGGGTGGCGTTCGCCATGGCGGCACTCGGCCGGACTCATGCGTTTATCGCAGGCTGGGCGCTGACGCTGGGGTACTCGTGTGTCGTTGCGTTGAATGCGTCGGCGGTCACGCTCGTATTCCGCGTCACGTTCCCTGAATTGGTTATGCGGGGCGCGCTTTACGACGTCGCCGGGTGGACCATCTATCTCCCCGAAGTAGCGATCTGCTCGTTGTTCATCATTGTGTTCGCGTGGTTGAACTCTAAGGGTGCGGCACTCTCCGGCCAGTTCCAGTTCTTTGCCGTTGTGCTCATGATTCTGGCGGTGGTGGTTATCGTGGCGTCGATGGTGATCTACTACGTCGTCGAGCGCCCGGCGCTTGCTCCCGCTTTCCCTGTGGATGTTCCGCCGGCTGCGGCGGTGGCGACGATCATCGCTTTTGCCCCGTGGGCCTACGTGGGCTTTGATTCCATTCCGCAGTTGGCGGGCGAGTTCAATTTCTCTCCGCGGAAGGCGCTGGGACTTCTGCTGTGGGGTATTACTGTCGCGACGGTCATTTATATGGCGATGATGTTGGCGACGTCGATTGCCGTGGGCACCCACCGCGATGCTTTCGAGGGCGAGGCTTGGCCACCGGCAGCAGCCATCAGCGAGGTGATGGGGCCAGCAGGTCTGGTGCTTATGGTCGTCGCGGTGAGCGCGGGTGTGCTGACTGGCCTCAATGGTTTCTACACCGCGGCAAGCCGTGTGCTGTTTACGCTGGGGCGGGCTAACTTGGTTCCGCGCCGCCTGGGTGAGCTCAAGGGCAAGCAGCACGCCCCGCGCAATGCGATTCTTTTGGTGTGCGCGGTGTGCTTGGTGACCCCGTGGTTCGGGCGCGCGGCGTTGACGTGGGTCGTCGACATGTCCAGTGCTGGCATCACCGTGGCGTATTTCTACACTTGTTTCTGTGCCTGGAAGATCGCGCGCACCGGGCAAGTCCCGGGGATGCCCAAGCCCATTGCACCTAACAAGTTCTACGAGTACTTCGCGCTGGCCGGGTGCATACTCTCCGTCGGGTTCTTGGCGCTGCTCTTTGTCCCAGGCTCGCCTGGCATGCTGGGAACGGCCCCGCTTATCGCGCTGGTGGTCTGGATTGTCCTGGGGCTGGCGTCGTGGGCTGTTAAGAGCCGTCAGCTGAAGGATGTGCCGCCGGAGAAGACGGCGTCGTTGATTCTGGGATAGGGGGCCACCTATAGCGATATATCTTTACCGCATTTGTGATTGATGCGTTCTTATGGGAAATTGTCGGTGCTGCGAAAGGCACTTCGATACACATCGATGCTCTGCCTATACAGCCGCTTTGGAGTATGCTTTAGCGGATATTAATCGAAACCACTATAACTGGACGGTGTGCCAAGGTGATCGGGGCAATCAGTACGTGGCATTGACGTATTTCACGCCATTAGCTGAAATCAGAATCCTGCCCGAGCTCGCCAGACTGCGGTGAGCCCACTTGCAGAGTTCCAAGGTTCCAAGCGGCGTCACGAAGCGTTGGACTCCGCCATCCACAGAAGGTAGACACCGAGTAGTAATCACCTACCTCATCAATATAAAGACAAGGTCAAGTATCAGCTGTATTTCCTCGCCTTTGCGGACTGGTAAGAGTCTTAAGTTGTGTCTACTGTTAACTCGTTACCTTCCAAAAACATTGGCGGCGGACGTGTCTAATTCACAGAAATTACTATTGAAAATAAATTAATATTATTGATGTGAGGGCTAAATGATTCCAATCTCTTCGAGGAGGCGGGGGACAGAGGTTGAAGGATAAATTCCCACCTGATTTAAGGAAACTCTATTCTGATTATCGGCGTTCTGGGCGGCATTTTTAAAATTCGAATACGGGAACGTTGGTGGAATCTCTTTTTCGAGGAGGAGGTTGTGGTCCTGGCAGAGCCTGGCGAGCTGGGTGTCATGGCAGGTGATTTTTCTTTCCACATGCCAGAGGAGCCAAGCTTCAAATTTAGTATTGCTGATTGCAACGGAAATATTATTTTTGTTGGCAGTTTCTAGGGCCTTATTGAGGTTGCTTTTCCCTTGTTGTGGAGGGGTATTCCAATGATCTACATCGATTACAGCGAAACATTTGACGTATGGTAGCTTGTCGGGGTGCTTCTTTGAGTTCCCACACTTTTGGGCATCGGCCTTTTTCAATTCAATGCATTTATCGACGACAGCAGTAGGGGTGCTGGTCCAATTCTTTGCTTTATCAATTCTGGGCTTCACCTCTATATGGAAGTTTACGTCGGGGCCTAAAGTTCTTTTAAGTCCGTCAAAATATGAGGGTTCAGTCTTTAACCCTTCTGTTACTATAAGATAGCGATTTTTTATTTCCTCTTTTTTCTTTCGGTTCGAGTGCAAGCGACGCCCTCCCTTCTTTCCTGACGGCTTAGGGGTTCGAGCCATCTTAGTTCTCCTTGCTTTTACTGGTTACAAGCGTTCGAATGGTTGACGGGGACACGTGAGGTATTGCGCCGTAACGGCCGCTTAAATAACGACGTTCGTAGTTGGCCTTTTTGTGTAGTTCGAAATCAGTTAATGGGTAAACTTCGGATGAGCCATCCGTATTTTTTTCGACGAACCAGAAACTATTCTCATTCAAGTTTAAATCCTTTGCATGTTCTAGGATGTTTGTATTGTGTGATGTGAATATCAGCTGCGCACTGTTTATGTTTATGCTGGGATCGGAGAAAGCGTTGATAATTAACTCCATTAAGCTCTGGTGAAGGCTCGAATCAAGTTCATCGGCGATTAACACCCCACCGTCACGAAGGATTTCTAAAATTGCGGGAGCAGTGGCGAGCCAGCTCAGGGTTCCGGTCGATTGGTCGGCGAGGCCAAGTTCTTGTGTCTCGCCGACGCCACGGTGGAAAAAGCGGAAGGTATGTACCAATGAGGAGAGTTCCTCGTCGGAGAACTTGGCGGCTTCAGCCGATCCTTCGGCAGCATTGCCTGTGGTATCGCTAGCTTCGTCATTAAGAACTTCTACCAGTCTCCGGACTTGTTTCATGAACTCTTCGGGGATTCTTTGTTGATCTAATTTAACGCTTTGAATCCCGGTGTCAGCAGCTAGCATTAGTTGGGAAAGATCCTCGATGTTGAGTTTTCCCTCTCGGATTAGAGTTGTCAGCTGATCTACTCTGCTTTGCTGAGAGCGTGTTCCGACTGGTATGTAAAGCGTGTTATAGATCAGTTCTCGAGCGATCGGGGCCAAGATTTGGTGATCGTTGCGGAGTCCAACCGAGAGCAGCAACTCGGTTTCGGTAATCTTTCCTAGCTCTCTAACATCCGTAGGAGACATAAACGACTTGTTCCAGTAGATAGATTGCCCCTTGAAGCGTTCAAAACATTTTGCCCACCTTTTATTGGGGACCCTACTGAGCCACTCACTTTGGACGCCTTCGTAGCTCCACTCGAAGCCGTAGACGTACCGAGTCGGGCCAATGGCAAATTCGAATTCAAAGGCACTGGGTTTGGTTCTAGAGTTACCGTCTAGTAGGAAGGGGAAATGGGGCTGACGGTTTACTGGTCCGGAGTCTCGCCATGAGGTCGCAGAAAGGCGGATCGCAGTAAGCGCAAAGTTCATTGCGTCCAGGAGATTGCTTTTTCCTGACGCATTAGGTCCGAGAAGCAAACTTACAGGCACTGTGACACTGGCCCAGCCTTCGGTTGGAGCAGCGGAATGTGGCCAGTTGCTATAGAACTCGAGCGTTTGGGTCTCCCGAATGCTGCGGTGGTTCGACACGCTGAACGAAAGCAGTTTCATGTCAATTATGTTACGGGTTAATAGTGTGTTTCGCGCAAAGAACACGAGTTTTTCAAGTTAATCCTGATGAGAGCGCATTATTTACTCTGAATTGTCTTGCTATCACCAGGCAAGGAAGGGGGGTCTGAACCTTAAAGTCGTTTGTTGGGAGTGGTTGACTGCGCGGTGTGCTCTAGTGGGGAGACTCGCAAATTGTGGACACTTTGGCTAAGTAAGAATCTTGCACTCTATCCATTTCCCGGCCCAGTACCCTGCGGGAATGTCCGTCGCAGACTGCGCACAAGTACAACCAGCCTTCACCAGTGCGCAGGTAGGTAGTATCCGACATCCACACTCGGTTGAGCTCTCCTGTATCAAACATTCGCTTGACCAGGTCAGAAAGACTCGACTTACGTCTGGGTTGAATAGGTGTCACCGGGACAAGGCACGCGGTGAAATCCCTTCAATGCCCAT
>NZ_KV818293.1:46707-115756 GCF_001814885.1 Corynebacterium sp. HMSC068G04
CCCATCATGCGCATCCGCTTAGCCACAGTCTTACGATTCAAGGTGATCTGGTAGCGCTCGGTAAGTTCTGCAGTAATCCGCGGTGCACCATAAACCTAATCAGAGTCTTTCCAAAATCTGATGAATCGGTCAACCTCATCGTAAAACGCTGCACGATCATTTCTGCCGGATAGTTGTCGCTTCTGCTGTATATGGGCTCATTTGTAGTATCCAGACCGAGACACTTTTAACAGCCGTGCCATGCGTTTGATGCTGTAGTTCGTCTTGCTCTGGCTGCGTCAATTCGAACTTTTCTGCTCGCGTTGCCTTAAAGCGAAGAAGGCTGTCGCTTTTGACAAAACTCGTTATCCATCTTGGCTTCTGCCAACTCACGGCGCAGGCGAGCATTCTCAGCACGAAGATCAGCCTCACTCATCCCATCCAAGTTTCCTCGGCGTTCACGCTCGAGTTTGACCCATCGGCCTAAAAGCCCGGCGGAAACACCGATTTGTTTAGCCACATGAGCAATCGGACGCTGTGACTCGATTACCAGGTTCGCGGCTTCACGCCGGTACTCAGGCGTGTACTTCTTGCGCTGTTGACTCACAATGAACATCCTCTCTTACGGACACAAGATCCGTACAAATAGGGCGTCCGCCTAACTCAAGGCTGGCTTCTCTAAGCTCGGAAATCTATGGAACTGATTCTGATTGAAGATTGGGACCATGATTCTGCTGCTGCGGAGTAAGGCTGTTAGTCATATTGTGTTCTTGACCCAACGAAATTGTGCTTGAGTATCGTGTTTGCATACGCAAACGGAATCCGCTCCTGCTCAATGCGCAGCCGGCCCTCGGTGAACAGAAGGCGGTAGGCGCGCTGCTCTTCGGTGGTGAGGTGGGTGAGGGTGGCAGAGCCGTCGCCGGGGTCGGGGACGGCGAGGTGTTGAAATGCGGTGACGGTGGCGGTGTCCATGAGCAGTGATTTCGTGTGGGGGAAGTGGGCGCGCACGGCGTTGAGGATGGCAAAGCCGGCGGCATCGAGGTCGCCCCAGTAGGTGATGTCCGCTTCGTGTAGCCAGCGCAGTGCGCGGAGCTGGTGGGCGGCGGTGCCGGAGCCGAGGAGGGCGATGGTGGGAGGGGAGGCGTCGGTAAGCGTGGGCAGGGCCAGGAAGGTTTGTTTGTTTTCCACGATGAGCACCCGGGGTGGGGTGTCGGGGAAGAGTTCGGCAGCGTCGGCGAGGGGGATTTCGATATCGGAGAGCGCTGGTGCGTGGTTGAGGTAGCGCAGGCGCAGGCGGGTGTCGCGGCGGCGCAGGCCCAAGTCCGTGATACCGAAGGGTGCGAGGAGTGTGAGAAGCAAGCGGCGGTGGTTGCCAATCCACTTGCCGTCCACGCCTTCGACCGGCACGGCGCGCTCCCACTCACCGGAATGGGGGTTTGCGCGCAGCCAGGTCAGGCACGGTCCTAGGCAGCGCAGGTCATAGGCGCTTAAGTCCTTCCACTGGTTGTAGGAGCGGTGGACGGTGCGGGTGAAGTCCGGGGAGTTCGGGAAGATGGCAGCGATGTCCTGGGCGCGCTGCTGGGTTGTGGAATACTCGCGTTTCAGGCCCGCGGCGGTGGCGATGCGTTCAGCGCCGGTGAGTTTTACGCGGGTGGGAACATCGTTGGTGCCCAGGCCCGTGCGGGACCAATTGCGTGTTTCATAGATGACTTCGTTCTGGTGCGGCCAGCGCTGCCAGGCGCGGATGAAATCCTGGGCGGTGCTGATATCGCTTGCTGCGGCCGCAGCTGTCGGTGGGTGCAGGGGCCACTCCAGGTGCAGAGCATCGGGGTCGGCGAGCGCTTCGGCGAAGTGGTTGCGCAGGTACTTTTCCGCATGCGCCTGCAGGTCTTTAGGCATCCGCATCGGCGGGCTCCTCGGGGTGGGATGGTTCGGGTTCGGGGGAAGAGAGAGTGGAGGCGTCGATTAGCGAATAGCCCGTGCGCGCCTGCGGGCGGCCGTTGATGAGGGGTTCGTCGTAGTTGACCACGATGGTGCCATCCACGTAGGGCGAGAGCGTCTGGATGAGTTTGAAAGGCGTGGCCAGAATCATGTGGAAACCAAAGGAAGCAAAGACGGACATGGCCGTGCGGGTAAAGGTGGGATCGGCGCGGTCAAAGGCCTCGTCCAAGATGATGGAGCCATAGGTGGGCACGTCCTGGTCTGGCTCCGCCAGGCGGAAGCGCAGGGCCGCTGCCAGGCAGAAGAAGACGAGTTTTTGCGCTTGGCCGCCGGAGAGCGAGGCGGAATCCTGATAGGTATTGGCTGTGGTGCCGTCGGGGTAGCACTCGCGGCCGATGAAGCTGACGTGGCGGCGGGTATCCAAGACCACGTTGCGCCAGCGGATATCCTCCGGGTGGCTAGAGCCCAGGCGGCTCAGAATCTTGTCCAGGGCGTGGTAGCGCTGCAGGGCGGCATCGTGCTCATCTTTGCTGATTTCGGCCAGGCTGTGGGAGGTGGCGGCATCCAAATCCCGCTGGAAGTCTTGGACCACCTGGCCGCGGGCGTCCTTGACATCAATGCGCAGGGTGCGCTCACCGTTGAAGGGCGAGCGCTCCAGGGACTTGTTGATGAACTCCATGCGCGTTTCGATATCGCCGCGTGCATGGCGCAGAGAGGAAGCCAGGTGGGAAAGGTTCTGGACGGTTTGGCCGTTGAGCAACTCCAGGAATCGGGTGCGGAAATCCGCCAGGCGGTCAGCGCGTAGGTACTTCAGCTTCTCTATGCCTTCGCCGGCGAAGCTGGCCTGCGGTTCCAAGTCGGCGGCTTCTGCCGGCCACTGGGACAGGTAGGCGTGGAGGACGGAGACGATCGTGTCGTTGGCTTCCTCGATGCGGCGCGCGGCTGCGCGGGCGGCGTCCTGTAGCTCGGCCTGTACTTCATCGCGCCGGGTATCGATGTTATCGATGGTCAGCGTGCGCTTGCCCTTGTGCAGGGCTTCCTCGACGGCTTTCGCGATGTCCTTGTCGGCGATCTCCGGCACGGTGTCGATGATGCGGCGGCGCTCGGTGGAGCGCTTCAGCTCGCCTTCGACGTCACCGAGGTGTTTCTGTGCCTGGTTGAGCCGGGTGCGGGCAGCCTTCAGCTTTTCCTTCGCGTGCTGATGGGCGGCGGCTAGGGCTTGGGCCTCCGGGGAGGATGCCAGGGAATCGTATTGCGCTTGCAGGTCCTGCTTGCGGGCTTTCGCGGAGGCAGTGTCTATGTCCTGGAACTTCGTGTCCAGCACCTGCTGAGCTTTATCGCGCTGGGTGCGCAGGATGTCCATCTTCCGGTTGAGGTTATGGACCTGCCGGGCCGTGGCGCTGGCGGTGGCTTTGGCTTGCGCCAACTGGGAACGTAGTAGCTCAATCTTGGCGGTGTTGGTGGAACCCACCCGGTACCACGCTGTGCCGGAAAAGCGCGTGCGGTCATCCTTGATGAAACGCGTGGAGCCGTCCTTGTCCTTGGGGCGGCTTTCCAGGCCATCGCGGGTAACGGCCGGAGTTCGGGTGACCTTGTCCAGTTCCGCTACCGACTCCACACATTCATAGTTGAAGCGGTGCGAAATGTGTTGGCGTACCCACGCCGTCATGGGGTGATCCTGGAACTCCAGCTTGTGGATGAGCTGCCGCGGACTGCGCGCGGAGGCTGGCGCCGACGTGAACTCCGGGATGGTGCGGTATTCCAGTCGGGTGCCCACGTTGCGGGAGTTGACCCACTGGTTAATGGCTTTCCGGGCTTCCTCCGGCACGAGGAGGGTGGCGGCGAAACCGTGCAGGAGCTTTTGGATGACCGGCTCCCAGTCCGCCTGCTGCGGGCTGATGTCGATGAGCTCGCCGGCGAAGGGTAGCTCGGATTCGGCATAGCCGGTATCGCGGGCGAGTTGGGAGCGCAGCTCCACTAGAGCCTTGTCGATGTTGGTGCGCCGCGAGCTGAAAGAGCGCAGCTCGCTATCCAGGCGCGCGCAGGCGGTGGCCGCGTCGCGGGCTGCCACGCCGGCTTCCTGCTGCTGGTTCGTCAGATCGGCGGAGTCGGTCTCGAAATCGGAGAGTCGTAGCTGGGCGTTGGCCTGCAGCTCAGCGAAACCTTGCGGGCTGAGCTCATAGTGCTCGGTCCATTGGCCCGCGGCAGCAGCAAGGCGTTGGAATTCTTTGGAGCGGTGCGCAATCTCTATGTCAGCGGTCTCCATCTTGGCGCGCAGGGCATCGAGCTCGCCGGCGCTGAGCTGGGAAACGGCCATCGCGGCGCGGCGCTCCGCATCATCGAGGTGGGCGACATCGGCCTCAAGGGATTCCACTTCCGACTGGGCCTCTACCTGCTGGGCGTTCAGCGCGCGGATGCGAGAGTCCAGCTCCTCTGCCACCAGGCGAGCGCGCACGGCCGGCAGCGCCTCGCTCATGGCCTCCGCCTTGTGCTTATCTGCCTCCGCGGTCGCGCGCTGGGCATGCAGCTGGGGCAGGGGAGCGAGCGTATCAATCTGGGCCTTGACGTCCTCGACCCGCAGGTACGCTTGGCGCAGATCTTCAAACTGCTCCACGGCTTCCTCCGCCCGGGAGAAGGTCGAGGGCCGGTCCAGCATGTAGTCCCGGAAGAGCTGATCCAGGCTGGACAGCGACTTCGCGGACTGTGTGCGGTGGAGCAGCAGCTGGCCCTCCACGTTCTTGATGCCCAGGCGTTTGCGGAAACGATCCGCAAACGTGGCATATGTCGGCGTAAAGGACGCGCCGGGTCCCTTGTACAGGGCTTTGATCTTGCGGGTGTCCAGGCTACGAGCGAGCAAGGGGCTGAGCTTATCGACGTCCTCATCACCTGGCACCAGCCCATACAACTTCTTGATCTGGCCTACTGAGTTCTCACCGCCATTGAGGCGGAAGATAGCAATGAGCGTGTGTTGCTTGCCCGCGCCGTTGTCATAGGTCAGTGCTACCACCGAGTTGGTAGCCCCCTCCCGCAGGTACTCCGGGGCGATTTCGCCGGTCTGCGCGTTTTCCTGCTGCCGCCACGCGCCGCGCACGTAGGAGACGAGGCTGCGCCCGTTGTGCCGGCCGAGGTCCTGCTGCGAAGCTGCGTTGAACTTCAGGTGGTTCTGTGGAACCAAGACCGCCGACATCGCATCCAGCAGCGTGGACTTGCCGGAGCCCGAACCGCCGGTGATGAGGAAACCTTTGCGCGCCACCGGGATGGAAAAGTAGCCGTGGAAAGTGCCCCAGTTGATCAGCTGAATGCGGCTGATACGGAATTGTCCGGGGTACAGGCTGGTGTGGCTAGTCATCGGAAGTTTCCTCCTTCTCCTCATCTGCCTGCTCTTCCTCAGCCTGCGCCAGGCGGGCGTATTCGTCACGGATGGCGGTGACTGTGGAGGCGTCGAAAAGCTGGCGTAGCACCGGTGAGACCTCGAAGCGCCCCTCGGTCTCAGTAGCGCTCAGCAGTGAATAGTCGTTCTGAATGCGCTTAATGGCGGCGTTGAAGCGGCGGTTGAAACCGGCCTCATCGCGGTTGTCCACCGCGCGGACGTAACCGATTCCCTCCCGGAGGTCCTCGACGTCCACGATGACCCGCTCTCCGGGCAGCGCAAGCCCCAGCTCTTGGCGCAGGTTCAGCAGGATGGCGGTGTCGATGTGCTTGAGCTTATCCGTGCGCAGCACCTGCGGGATGCTCAAGGTTTCTTCCTCCACCATCCGGGTAAACGCGAAGCCCTCGGTCTCGTCCACGACGAGTTCTAGGAACACCTCATGCAGCCGGGCGCGGAGGTTCTCCTCATCCGAGATGATGGCGGCCCACAGCACCGGTTCCTTCTGCGCGCGAATGAGCGGGCCCTGTAGAAGCTGCACTAACGCGCGCCGCGAGTGGTAGGTCAGCGAGCCTTTATCGTGCTCCCACAAGGGTGGCTCGTGGGCGGAATCGACGCGGGGAGTGTGTGCGGCGGTCACTGTAGCTCCTTAACGGTGGTGTGATCGAAATACAGAGTAGGGATATAGGCGGAGCGCACCGTGCCGTCCTCCTCGGTCCATGTGACTTTCTCACGCGATGGACGCAGCACGGGCACTGGGTGTTGGTCTGCGATGTGCACCAAGCCCACCACGCTGGCAAGACCCTGGGTAGGGGGATGGGCGTGCAGCACCTGGCCGATCGTGCAGGGGCCGGACTGGGCGACGGCCGAGCGTATCGCCTCATGCAATTCTTCGAAATCAATCTCCGATTCGCGCACCAGCTCATACAAGGCTTGCGGGTCTTCTGCCTCCGGCTGGTATGCCTCTGGGGTTTCTTCCACGATTTCCCGTCCCGGGTTGGCTAGGCGAATGCGGGAGACGGAGTGAATCGACATACCGATGCGCTGTAGCGGTGTCTCCATCCGGTGAAAGGCTTTGAGCTCGGAGTGTTGCGCGGCATCGATAGCCATGCCGCGGGCCTCCCGCAGTAGCTCAATCATGCGCCGGTCTTCCGCGAACTGCTCGGAGGAGACATAGTTGCGCAGGCTGCGTGCCAGCCCCGTCATGGTCTGGTTAACCTCGAAGCTGGTTTCCTCCATATCGCGGAAGAGCCTGCGCAGCTGCTGCCGCCTGTCCGCGGCCAGCGCCTGCCCGGCTTCGCTGTCGAGGACCTCCGTGATCCACTGGTCCAACCAGGCGCTGCGCTCCCTATCCATCAAGAGGGAATAGAAGCCGCGGAAACTGCGCCCTGCGTCCGACTCCGCGATGTGGTCGACGCCGTTGAAGATCTCCTCCAGCACCTCGCCGCGATAGCCCTCTGGATCCAAAAGCTGGCGGCGCAGCTGGTGGTTGAGGGCTTCAAGCTCGTGGCGCACCCGGGCGAAATCGCTCGGCACGGCCATGGCCATGTTCAACACGTCTTGGACGCGTTCTTCTGCCTCCGCGGCGGTGAGCCTTTCGAACTGCCCGCTGCGGGCTTTTTCAATCTCACGGTCGATGCGGTCGCGCTCTTCTTCCAAGCTGGCTACGCGGCTGGCGATGTCTTCGTTCGTATCCCGCGCTAGCCTTTGCAGCGCGGAGCTGATCGATTCCACGCGTGACGCCGTCACTGTGGTCACCGGAGCCTCCCAGCGCTCAATGGCTTCGAGGGCAGACAGGGCTTCCTCGCTGGGTTCGAGCGTTTCGCCATGGGAGCTCTTTCCGGACTTTCTGATGAGCCACCCGGCCTTGACCCAATCATTGCAGTAATTCTGCGGTGTGCGGGGCATGGAAAACTCACTGGCCAGCACCTCGAAATCGGTGACCATGAGCTCATATACTTCCGCCGCCGGGCGCGCCCGGGTGCCGCGCGGGAAGTATTCCGCGATCAACGCCAAAATCACGGGCGCGTTATCCGCGGCCAGTAGCCGGATCGCGGCGGAATCGCGCATCAAACGCCGCAGCGATAGGGCGCGTGCTTCAACAGACATGTCTTGATTCTGACAGGTGTGCCGGACATGCGCAGCGAAGACTGGCTCAAATATTCGAAGCCCGCTGTCTGGCATTCGACCTGCAGAGTGCAGGTCGAAATAATCACGCCCATGGCGGCGGGCCATGAGTGAAGCTTTAAGCTGCGTTCACCTGGTCGTCTTCTATCTCTACGCGGCCCATGAAATACCGGGAATGCGACTTTTTCAAGGATTCCAGGGAAGGTGCTGAAATATGGGCGATCTCAATATCAGGATCGTCGATCGCTGCTTCGCGGCGGAGGCGTTCCTTAAGCGCTTGCGTCGAGTCCGAGAATTGTTTGATGAAAGACTCGCCTGAGCGACGCTTGTACGTGATTATGAAATCAGTCATTAATCTGTTCGCTTTCGATTGGCAGGCCAGGAAGGGCGTCTTGTAGTTTTCTCAGCGCTTTGAGGGCCTCATTGTTGTTCTCGGCAGTGTCTGCCAATTCTAACTCATAGCTCGCCATGTGCATATAGAACTTGGCTCGTTCTCTGTGTACTCGTGGGTCTACTGGGATGGCTCGTGATGTCGCGGCGATGGTCTGCAAACCACTTTGTGCTGATTCGTATCCCTCCTCCAGATCTGTCTCTATGCCGTAGAACTTGTCGGAGACTTCGAGCAAGTTTGCCCAAATAGATTGCAAGTCCGGATTCGCTGGGCGGTAGTCATCTTCGTAGCGAATTCGTCGGCCGGTAAGGTCTGCCAGTTTTTCAAATGTATTCGCCCATTCGGCTTGGAGCTGGGTACGCAATTGAATCTCCACGCGACCGGTAGGTTTGCTGGTAATCCATACATGCACCGCACGGTATCCTCGCTGGGGATTAGAGAGGTAGTTCTTGATGGTTACTTCGGCATTGACTTGCTTGACTAGAACCTTCAATAGCCTTGGCAATATCTAGCAGTACAGAGTGAGACGCGCCCAAATCGAAACGAACACCGGCGAAGTCCTGCATCGCCGATAAGCGGGATCCTCTCTTTAATTTGTCTGCGATGGATGACCTAGTTTTGACTCGGGCAGATTGTACTGCCTCGAAAGGTCCTCGACCGTCAGCGTCTATGGATTGAACCGCAGACGAAACGAGCTTCGTAGTTTCGTCTTTGAGCCATTCGTACCAAGCGATGATTTCTTCTTGGCAATCGGGCGGTGTACTGCGCTTTCCTGCATAGAACTCCCCCAACTTATCAATTTGTGAATTTGAGAAGGGACGCTTTTGCAAAGGAACGTGGCGTCCGTATTTGTTTCATTGCTCACTTTTAACCTTTCCCCCGAGCAACGCACAATGATTTCAGTTGTGCATATCCCCTAACTTAGTAGCAATCAGTCAACCATGGGGCAGCTCTAACTGTTGTTGCGAGTGAATCCCTGCTTGGCTATGGTCGAGCTCCTCTTCCTGAAAGCCGAGGCGAGGGCAGGGACGTTGGCATCGAGAAAGTCGTGGACGGTGGCAGAGATGCTTTCCTTGTCATCGGTATCGCGAGTGACTCGGCCAACCTGCTGAATGACAACGCCGCGGAAGCTTACTGGGGCGGCCAGCACAAGAGTGTCCAGTGCGGGAAGATCGATGCCTTCGCCGGCTACCTGGGACATGGCTAAAAGGACGAAATGCGGTGTGGTGGCAAGCTGTTCACGCACGGCCTGCCGTTCAGTGGCTTTCTGTCCGCCGTGGAGTTGGAGGACGGGGAAGGGGGCGTCGGTAAGCAAGGCGCTGAGGGCAGCGAGGTGTTCGCGTCTTTTCACTAGGACGAGGACAGTGTGCTCGCCCTGCGCGGCTTGTGTGATGACATCGGCGATGAGCTGGTTGCGGTGCTCATCCACCGCCAGAGCGGTGTCGAGGTCGGGCCAGAAAAGGTAAGGAGCATCGTAGGTGAAGTCCGTGTTGTGGACTACATAGTTGCGTTGCCCAGGGCGATCAAGCTCGACGGTATGGCGGATAGGGCCGCAAATGAGAGGCAGTAACTTATCAAGACCGTCGGAACGGTACGGAGTCGCAGTCATGCCGAGCATAAAACGAACGTTGAGTTGCGCGAGGACATTGGTTAAACCTGCAGCCCCGACCCGGTGGCATTCGTCAACGATGATGTGGCCGTAGCCGGAGAGAAAGTCAGTCTTGGAATCACTACGGCTGATGGACTGCGCTGTGACAATGTCTACCACGCCGCTGAGCTTCTTCTTAGCGCCGGAGTATTGCCCGACGTGGACATCTGGAAGAAACTGCTTGAGTGCTTTGTTCCATTGGGTAGCAAGCTCCCTCGAAGGGACGATAACTGCGGTGGGCACTGACCGCTGGGCGATGATTGCACAGGCCATGACGGTCTTTCCAGTGCCGGGAGGAGCAATGAGCATTCCAGACTTGTGTTTGAGCATCTGTGTGACGGCGGAATGCTGGTAGGGGCGTAGTTCGCCGGCGAAGGATGCATCGATGCGCTGTGGTTTCGGCGTATGGCCGCGGCGGGTGACGGTATATCCTGCGGTTTTCAGAATATCGAGGACGTCATCGAGCGTGCCGCGGTCGAGCGTGAGGATCTGGTCCTTCTCATCAAAGCGCACGATGATCCGTGGAGTTCCGAAGGTGGAGAAACGCTGGGCTTGCTTGATATAGAACTGCGGGTTAGCAATAGCGCCGAGGTGTCGCAGGGCCGAACGAGTGGTGGCGTCGACGCCCGATAAATCGACGTGGACGTGCGAATCGTGCGTGACGTGGACTTTCCCAGAAGCCTTGAGCCTCTTTAGTTCTGCGCGGGTTGGGGCCTGGGGAAGGGATGTCTCGGGATCGGGCTGAAGCTCAGCGTAGATTCTCTTGAGTTCGGCGAGCCCCGATTTCTTCGTCCTAGCCAGGGCCTCGAATTGGTCAGGCAATGCTTGAAAATCACTGTCGACGAAGACCGTTGTGCCTTCGGATCGATGGTGGCCAGCCAATGGGAGGGCAATCAGGTTGCCGAAACCGCGGCCTTTCGCCGGCAGAGTGTCTTGGGAAGGGAAGAAACGGTCGAAACTGGAGAAGTAGGAATCCGGGCTAGCTTTGGCAAGAAGTCCGATGCCCACGGAACGGGCGAGGCTGGCAGGAATAGGTTCGTCGAAGAATACCCAGACGTGAGCTCCGTTCCCAGAGCGTGAAACCTCTATGAGTGGATCGAGTCCATGGTTCTTACATTCTTCGGAGTAGGCGCGGGCGGCTTGCTTGAAGTCGTCATCGTCGAAATCGCAGACTAACAGCCGGCAGCTATCATCTGTGCACAGTGGGTAAAGACCAACGTGGAAGTGGTTGTCCCGGCGCAAATGCCCTTCGATCACCTTCGGTGTTAAGGGTTTCAGGTCGGGGTTTCTTCGGTCATAGTAGCCATTGCTGGCCGGATACCAGGCCTTCTTTTCCGCAGTATTTTTAGCCACTGCGTAGACGTCTGTCCTCCCCGCGAAGTAATCCATGAAGAGCGCAATCTTCTCCTCCGGCGAGCGCCTTTCAGAATGAACGTTTTTCGGCGGTGGTGTGTCTGCGGGACTAGGGCGCGTGGGAGCATGACCGAGGGCCTGCAGCAGCTGGGCTACCTGGGATTCTAATTCGCCAACGCGAGTCTCAAGCGCTTCGAGGCGTTCCTGTTCAGTCATGGCGGGTGTTCCTTGTACGTCGGAACTAGTTTATATGACGGCATGCGGCTTAAAGCCTTGTCGGCTTGGCGTTGTATTGCTTAGTCTTAATCGCGCGACGAGCCGGTCACCGGAACGTTGTCGCCTGGAGCCGCGTAGGCTCCAGAGCTTTTGCAGAGGGCGAGCGCGCTTCAAAAGACAAGCCTTGATTCTGACAGGTGTGCCGGACATGCGCAGTATGTGGAGCATTGAGGTGGCCTCTAGCCATTCGTGCGCAACTTGGTTATCCTTGAGGGAAGTTTCACTTGTAAGCGAAAGGCGTTTCAGGTGTAAGTGTCACGCTGGGAAAGGAGCGCTGATGACTGCCTCTGCACTCATCAACGATCGGCTCATGATCGAAGAAACTACTCTCGAAGAGCTGAAGTCGCTGCAGACTCTCGAGGCAGCGAGCTTTCGGGTAGCAGATAAGCACGGGCGCCCAGTCCCGTTGTCGCGTGATGTTCAGCGATTGATTTCTCAGGTCTTGGCTTCTGTTGCGCAGCGAGGGGAAGTCACAATCTCTCGCATTCCTGAGGAGCTCACCAGTACAGTAGCTGCCGAGCTGTTAGGCATCTCGCGTCCAACGCTCATGAAATGGGCAAAGGAAGGAAGGATAGCTACCCACAAGCGCGGAACACATACGCGGTTTAAGCGTGAGGATGTCCTGCAGTTGAAACGCCAGCGCGCTGAGGAACGCGTGAAAGCGTTCCAAGAATGGCGTGCATTCGAAGAGGAGAACGAGAGTTTCTTTTCACAGGCCTAGGTGCATTGAGAACTGCTAGAAACTGCACTGGGCTAACGCGGTTACTATCCTCGAGAACATGCCGCAAAAGGTATTCGTTGACGCAAACATTTTAGTGAGCCGTACAATCCTAGATTGGCTTTTTGCGCTGCAGATTTTATCTGGAGACATGTTTGTGTTCTATACGTCTCAAGACGTACTTGCGGAAACGGTACGGGCGATGCGGCGGAAACATCCCACAGCACCTGGGAGAATTATCAAGGACCGTGTCGAGAAGATCGGTGCGGTGATGGAGGAAATCATTGATGATTTTCCCGGAGACATGCCTTTCGACGGTTTGGATCGTCATGACTACCATGTCCACGCGGCGGCTTTCGCCTCACAAGCCGACATCATCCTTACTGATAACTCGCCCCAGGATATAACCATTACTGCCAGCGAGCAGCGCTACGAGATAATGAATGCGGATGCATTCCTCATGCTCATTCGCGATTCCGCTCCAAACTTAGTGATTGAATGTACGAGTCAGCAGCTGGAGTATTGGCAGAAAAGGAAGGGCTTTCAGGGCCTAGACGATGCGCTGAGGAGAGCGGGTTGCGACAATTTTGCCAGCGCTGTGCGTGAAGCCTTGCAGGCGCTCGCGCAGCGCTAGTTTCATCCGCTCAGCGCTTGTAGCCGCAGACTTTCCAGTGGTCGGTGGTGCTATAGCCCGCACTCTTAAGCCCTAACAAGCTCCTGCAGCGCATCGAGAGCCGCACGGGAGGCAGTGCCGTAGCGCTCGCGAAGGAAGCGGTGGGTGGCGTCGGGGTTGTCGAGTGACACGGATGTCTCGCTGAGGTTGTGTAGCTCTGATTCGCCGGCATCGGTCTTTTCCACTGACCAGAAGCTCTCCGGGCGCAGGCCCAGTTCGCTGGAGCGCTCAAGCACGCTGAAGGCGTGGGAGGCAAAGATGAGCTGCGCGCCGTTGACGTTGATGCTGGGCTCGCGGAAGGCATCGATGATGAAATCCAACAGCGCTGGGCGCAGGGCGGAATCCAGCTCATCAGCCACTAGGATCCCACCGCGGCGCAACGTGTCCAACACCAGGGGAGCGGTGGCCATCCAATTCTGCGTGCCCCCGGATTCATCGGTCAACTTCAGCGCGTAGTAGGAGTCACCAACTTTGTGCTCCACGATGATGGAGTGCAGTAGGGACTCGATCTCTGCATCGGAGTAAGCCTGGAACTCGTCTGGTCGGGGGATGCTGCCGGCGCTGCGGCTGAGCGCATCAATGACCGGGCGCATCTGGCGGAAGACGTGCTCGGGGATGTGGTCCTGGTTCAGCCGCACGGAGTGGATTCCCGAATCGGCCGCGCGCAGCAGCGCGGCAGCCTCATGCAGGTGCAGCTTGCCCTCACGGATGAGGGTGGTGATGCGGGAGGCAGTACTCATGGAGGTATGGCCGTGCGGCAGGTAGGACACGTCGTGCACCAGGGCGCGGGCCAGCGGGGCGAGGATGGGGTGCTCATCGCGCAGGCCAGCGGACAAGAGCAGCTCGGTGTCATCGATGGGGCCGAGCTTGGCGACGTCCCCTTCATCCATAAAGGACTTAGTCCACTGCACGTCCTCGCCGCGGGTCCGCACGAAGCAGGGGCTCCACCGAGTCGAGGGCACGCGGCTGAGCCATTCGGCATGCACGCCGGTAAAGCTCCACTGGAAGCCGTAGAGGTAGCGCACGCCGTCGAGTTCGAACTCCAGCTCAAAAGTGCTGGGCAGTCGCTGTGTGCGGGGGTTGAGGCGGTAGGGGGCGTGGGGGAGTTGGTTGGGTGGGGCGTCGGCAAGCCAGGCGGTGGCGGAGGACTCGATGGCGAGCAGAGCGAAAGCGAGGGCGTTGAGGATGCTGCTCTTGCCCGAAGCGGTGGGGCCGATGAGTACGGAGATGGGATCGCTAACCTTCGCCCAGCCTTCTTCCGGGCCGGTGGAGTGCTGCCAGTCGTGGTAGAGCGTGAGCGTTTGGGTGGCGCGGATGCTGCGGAAGTTGGACACGCTAAAGGAAAGGAGCCTCATGATCACGAGACTACAAGCTCCCAGATTCTTCATCAGACAATTCTGTCCTAGGTTCGGGCGCTGAGTTCTCGCCCCATGCCTTAACCCAGCCGGCGCTGGTAGCGTTTGTTGCGTACCGCAAAAGCAACCACAGGAGGCCACGTCCTATGGGTGGGGATACTACTGAGCTGCTCGTATGTTTCGGGTTAGTGATTGTCATGGCTCTTTATTGGACCTATTACATCCGGGGCGTGCGAAAAACTCCCAGGTCGGAAAGATGGTACGACTCAGCCGATGCGGAAGGCGCCGAAAGTGATGGTGTGCTCTTCATTTATCCCTACGGCACGCTCATCATGGGCGCTGCCGGTGCCACAGGGCTGGTCGCAAATATGAACCTCCCAGAGTCCGCCGAAACGGTGCTGCTTGCCCCGATCATGGCAGCTTTCGTCATCGGAGTCATTGGTTTTACAGGCGCGTTCGGGATTCCGCTTCCGTGGCCATTTGTTCCGCGTTGGGTAGTGGATATCCGCAAAGCAAAACGTGCTCGGAGACGCGAGCGCAGGCAAGCTAGGAAAATGAAAAAGAAAGAATAGGCCTGGTAACTGACGCAGAGGCCGAAGCCAGTATGTAGTGGGTCTAGGGCTGAGCGTCGTCAGTTTTGTAGGTGAAAGTAGCGGCGATGCACGCTAGGCTTTTGGCATGAAGTATCGGAACGTTCAGATCAGCTCCGTCGCGGCGCTTGTCATGAGCCTGTTAGGCGCGGCGTTCTTTGCTTTGGGGCGGGTCATATTTGGTGTCGGCGGATGGCTCGCATTCTTTACCCTTCCGGCCGGCGGCATCGTGGTCCTTGCGCTGTTAGTTTTGTGGCTCATCCCCGTACGTACCCCGAAGGAAGATGAAGGGGGCGGAACGTACAAGGCCTTCGGGTGGCGCGAGTCGTGGGCATTCATTGCTGTGACCGTGTTCCTCTTCCTGGCCGGCTTCTTTTTGGTCGATTACGGCGATACCGACGAGAGCGTGAAATCCGCCTTCACCCAGATTGTCGGTCGGTGGGCCTTAGACCTGTCCTCGATACTCTTTTGGCTCAGCGTTTTCGGGGTGATCGCCTCCTACGTTATCGGGGTCGTTGTGTCGGTGAAGGGGCAGAAGGTCGCTGACGAAGACCAGGCGCAGAGTTCAGGCCCGGGAGACCTGGACGAGGCAAACCTTGGCGAGGATCTCAGCCAGGACGAGCCCTAAATTGCCGTTTTCTGGGCCTGCCGATTAATGTTGCTGGGAGCGGATTCGCTGTGTGCGTGAGTGCTGGCTCGGTGCTGGTGCGGAATGCAGACAGGGAATACGCGGGGCTATAGCTCAGTCGGTTAGAGCTACGGACTCATAATCCGTTGGTCCCGGGTTCGAGCCCCGGTAGCCCCACCACGCAAAGCTTCCATTGCTTACCGCTTGTATGCTGCCCCTGGGGAGGGCCTTTACGCCTTTTCGAGCGTTGGGATGGTGGCATGTCTGGGGCCTGTTGTACGCTTGGCGGGAACTGGAAGGAGGGCAGACATGGAACAATTTAAGGCGCGGCAAATCGCCGAATGGTTTGTAGCGTGGGCTGATGAAACTGATGATGCTGAGATAACGCAGCTTAAGCTTCAGAAGCTTCTCTACTACGCTAAAGGGCTGCATATGCGCAGTTCTGATGGCCTGCCGCTTTTTCCTGAACGCATGGAAGCATGGGCACATGGCCCAGTAGTTGTAGACGTCTACCATGACGTTAAGCACTACGGAAAGCTTCCCATCGACCCCGATGAGTTCATCTCGGATGATTTCGACTGGGATGATTACCGCGACGTTGAGCGGGATTTGATTGAGGTGTGGGACAAATATGGCCCCTACTCCGCATGGGCATTGCGGAATAAAACCCACACTGAATCTCCTTGGAAAAAGAACTTCGTCGAGGGCAAACGCGGGCTGGAAATAACGGATGCCGATCTGAAGAACTATTTCTGCTAGCCGTGGGCAAGAAAAGTAAACGACGGGGAAGTGTTTTATGTCCTTTGGATTGAGAAAGCCTACAACGAGCTCTACGTGCATTAGCTTCTTTTCTTAAGCCTTAGTCCCTACCAACAAGGCGGTCCGTCTAAAGCACTAGAGTCTTAATGCGAGAATCCGCGCGCTACCCGATACGATGACCACCATGAGCGTTGTCGAGATGGACCCGTTGATCGAGTCGCTGTACTACTGGTCCGACATCATAGGTGTCCTCCTCATGGGCATCATCGGTGGCACCATGGCCCGGCAGCGCGGCTATGACATCGTGGGTTTCTTCTTCATCGCGATGTTCTCTTCCCTCGGCGGCGGCATGATCCGTGACGTGCTCATCAACCGCGGCACTGTCGCCGCGATGAGCCAGCCGGAGTATCTCTACCTGGCGTTCACCGGTGCTATCATCGCCCGCTTCGTCTACTTCAAGGGCAAAACGTGGGACTACGTGCAGTCGCATGGTGATGCGGTGGTCTCGGCCCTGTGGGCGTCGACAGGCGCGCTCAAAGCCATCGCGTATGGCCTGCCCCTGATTCCCTGCATCATGATGGGTGTGTTCACGGCTACGGGCGGCTCCATGATCCGTGACATCGCCATGGGGCGCGAGCCCGCGGTCTTTGGTGATAACACCCCCACCGTGATCCCCGCGGTGGCCTGCGCGCTGGTGGTCTTGGGCGCAGACTCGGCCGGCTACTTGGCGTGGGGGGTTATTCTCGGGCCGGTTGTGTCCTTTGTCCTCACCATGCTGGGCATCTGGGCGGGCTGGCGCGTACCCGCTCGCCAGGAATGGGCGCCGGTCAATGACACCGCGGCTTACGTCATGGTCATGGCGCGCAAGGCGGAAAGCAAGGGGCGTGCCGTGGGGCGTCGTCTAGAGCCCACGAAGCTTCGCTCCTGGCGCCACAACCAGATGGAAAAGGCCCTGCAACGCCGCATCGAGCGCGAAGTCCGAGCCGGCAAGCGCCGTGCGGAAGCCGCCATCGATGCCTCCGAATTCCTCGACTCCTTCAACGAGGAAGTCGCAGAGATGTCGGAGATGATGGAGCCGGCCGTTGCGGAAGCGGAGTCCTCCGACTTTGGCGTGGACCTAAGCGGTGACTCCTACGAGGAACAGAGCGCTGAGGGGCCAACGCCGCGCGAGCTTTTGGATCGCATCTTGGCTGATGATCAGCTCACCGATGAATTGGTGGAAAGACTCATGCGCCGATATGAAAAAAGAGATGATTAGAACCTGAGAAATGCTTTAACCTAGTGATGAAAGTGAGGTGATGGACGCGTGACGTCGAGGCGTTCTTTTCTGGGTATGCTCGCGGCGCTGGCGGTGTCGGGCGTTGCGGCCCCCACCCTGGCGGGCTGCGGAACGGAACCGGAGCGCATGGATACCTCGGGAATGAATCTCATTACTACCGATATCTCGGAGCCGCAGCGCTCCCTCATCCCGGCCGATTCCAACGACGTGCCAGGCCAAACCATCATCAACCTGGTGTACTCGGGCCTGATGTACCTGGATAAGGACGGCGGCGCCCATTACGACATGGCGGAATCCGTCACGCAGGTTGATGACACCACGTTTGACGTGCAGATTCGTGAAGACGCGGTGTTCTCCGATGGCTCGAAGGTCAGCGCGCAGGACTTCGTCGATACGTGGAATACCGCGGTGCGCCAGTCCCTGCTTTCCGCACATCACTTTGCGCCGATTCTCGGTTTCAATGAAGGCAGGAAGGAGATGCGCGGGCTGACGGTGACGGGGGAGAAGTCCTTCCGCATTGAGCTCTCGCGCCCCACGGCGGGTTTTATTGAACGCTTGGGTTATTCCGTCTTTTTCCCCATGCGCTCAGCAGACCAGGACAAGCTGAGTGAGCGCGGCACGGACCCGATCGGAAGCGGGCCGTACCTGTTGGCCTCGTGGGAACGCGAGAAGGCGTTGACCCTCGTGCCGAACCCGCGTTATAAAGGGCCGCGACACCCGCAGAATGAGGGCATTAAGTTCGTCGTGTACGCCTCGGAGGAGCAGGCCTACCAGGATCTTGTAGCGGGTCGGCTGGACGTGCTGACGCGCATCCCGGCAGAGAAACTCGGAAGCTTTGAAAAGGAGCTCGGCGCGCGGGCTCTTACTAAGCCTGGCGGTTCGATCATGGAGATCACCATTCCCGCCAACGATGCCAATTTCCGCGGCGAGGCTGGCCGCCTGCGCCGCCGGGCCCTGTCCATGGCGGTAGACCGAGAAAAGATTGCGCGGGACATCTTCCACGACCGAGTGACTCCGGCCAACAGCTTCGTAGCGCCGCTCTTCGGCTCCCCACCGCCTGCGCCGGAAGGTGCTGACGTGCTGACCTACCAGCCGGATAGAGCCCGCGAGCTGTGGGAACAGGCGGAGAAGCTAGACCCCTTTAAGGGGACGTTCAGCATCGCGTTTAACGCCGATGGCGGCCACAAGACGTGGGTCGATGCGGTGGCTCAGCAGGTGACGGATACCCTCGGTGTGCTCGCCGAAAGCAAGGAATTTGGGACCTTGAAGGAATTGCGTCGAGAGGTCACAGCGCGGCACATTACCGGTGCTTTCAGGACGATTTGGCAGGCGGAATTTCCGGATGAGTCGACCTTCCTGGTGCCGCTGTTTGCCTCCTATTCCTCAGAAAACGAGTCAGGTTTTCGCAGCACCGAATACGACGAGTTGCTGAAGAAGGTAGGCCAGGCGAAGGACCGGGAGGAGGCCCAGGAGTACTACTTGCAGGCCCAGGAGCTGTTGCTGGAGAAGATGCCGGCGATTCCGCTGTGGACGACTAAGGCATTCAGCGCCTACGGCAAGGACATCATCCCTGCTGGCTACACGTGGAAGCCCACTCCGAACTACTATCTCATCCACCGCGCTTGAGATTCCAAGGGTTCTGTCAGGCTGTAGGACTAGGCTTGGCGCAATGCTGAAGTATTACTTTTTCGCCATTTGGCAGGCCTTCGTTGACCATGGTTTGCCACTGCTAGGAATGCTGCTGTTGGCGATTCTCATCCCGCGCATCGGCCGCTTGGCGGTGCGGGTTATTGAGTCCCGCCTCGATGAAAACCAAGAGTCCACCAAGGCGCGCTTGGCGCTGGCCGGCGCGCTGGTCTATGTGGCACAGGCGGTGGCGTACTTCCTGCTCGTGTTGGCGGCGCTGGCCAACGTTGGAGTGCCTCCCCTGGGCGCGGCCATCCCGGCAACCGTGGTCTCGGCTGCCGTCGGTTTCGGCGCCCAGTCGATCATCGGTGATTTCCTCGCCGGTTTCTTTATCCTCTCGGAAAAGCAATTCGGTGTGGGTGACTATGTCAGCTTCGACGGAGTGACCGGCGTGGAGGGCACCGTCGTTTCGCTGACCTTGCGCACGACGACGGTGCGTACGCCGACCGGTGAAGTTGTCATGGTGCCGAACGGTTCGGCGGGCGTGGTCACAAATTACTCGCAAGAGTGGTCGCGCGCGGTGGTGGATATTGCCATCCCGGTCCATGAGGGCGATTCCGTGCAGGATCTGACCGAACAGGTAGAGAAGATTTCACAACGCGCCATCGATACCCCGGACATCCGCGCGGACGTGGCTGGTGAGCTCGACGTTCTGCCCGCTACTGGGTTGGTTGCTCCCACGGTGGCCGGCCAGCCATGGCAGGTGAAGTACCGCGTCTTGGTGCAGGTCAACCCCGCACGCCAGTGGGCGGTGGAGCGCGCGATCCGCTCGGCGCTGCTGTCTTCCTTCTGGGACCTGTACAAGCTGCCTAACGCTGAAAACGTCGCGGGTGAGGTACTGGAGGTGCTGGGCGGCGCGGTGGATGCCGATGCCCCCACTACCGTCATGCCGGCGGCAGGCGCTAACACCGAGTCGAGACAAGAGAGCTCGGCATCCGAGACGGAGGCTGTGGCCGCCGACGCTGTCGCTGACGCGGCCGCCGAAGCGCAAGACAGCAAGGATGACGGCCCAGGGCGCCCGGCCTATTCGGCCGAACCCGACGACGAGGAAGAGGATGATTACGGCCGCGGTATCTGGCGCGCGGATAAGCCGGAGAACAAGTGGGACTCCTTCTGGACGCTTGGCGGGCGCGTGCGTCGCTCCACCACAGGGCTTATCGCCGGGCTCGGCGCGATCAGTGTGCTGCTGTTAGCGTCCGCCAACCCAGACGGCGTGGAGAATGCCGGGTGGCTATCACCCTCGCGCTGGATGGGACAATCAGAGACAACGTCCGAGTCCACTCAGCCCTCCGAACCTTCGCCAACGCCACAAACCGCGCCACAGGACGAGCCTACCTATGTCTCGACGCCCGAGGAGCCGGTGGAAAGCGTGCAGGGCACAGTCACTGAAAACACCCCGGACAGTGAAGCCGTCTACGCACCTGTGAATCCAGGGGAACCGACAACCCAAACACCAGCGGAGGAAGGGGTCTCCGAAACTCCCGCGCCCACTGAGGGCGCACAGGCTACCGCTACTGAAGGGGCCTCGGAGCCTTCCGCCGAGATGTAGACCCGAAGGGGGCCGAGAGGCGCTGCACAGAGAGAGGTGAGAGAGACGCTTGGAGAGGGCGCACGAGAGATATGAGTGATAGGGAAGTGCAGCGGCGTAATGCGCTACACCTTATGTATCGGCCCATCGCCACCGATCGTTAACGCAAGCAAGCTAGCTCACAACTCCCGCGCCCGGCCTATAGGTCAGCGCATGCGCCTGCCTCACGGGGGAACCCGGCCTGAGTACATCATCCACGCGCAGCCAGTGCATCTGCGCCTCCTCGCGGCTCAGCGTGACGAAGCAATAGCCGTGGCTATCCAGCTCGACGTGGTGGCACTGCGGGTTGGCCTGGCGTAATACCTGTTCGGCAAGGCGGGAGACAGTATTGCCCGCGCGTAGGTTGAGCGCCTCGTTGATATTGGGCGCCGACACGGACCCGCACACCATCTCCGCGGCAACCACCTCCTCGCCCTTGCTAATCGTATGCGCCCATTCGGTGTGGATATCGCCGGTGAGGAACAGGGCGTGGGCAGGGGAGGCGCGGAGGGCGTCGATAAGCGCGCGGCGTTCTGCGGAGTAACCATCCCACTGGTCCCCGTTGACGGGAATCCCTGTGATGTTCTTCGTCAGGGCAGCAGCCACCTGTGCGGTCAGCGAATTCTCCTGCAGTGACACCAGGTTCAGCGGGGCAAACATCACCGAATTGCCCAGCAGATTCCACGTGGCCTGCGAGGTCTCAATCTTTCCCAGCAGCCAGTCATACTGCTCCGAGCCCAGCATGCTCCGGCCCTCTTTCATAAACGCCACCGGGTTCCATTGCGCCTGCTGGTCGCGGTAGGTGCGCAGGTCCATCATGGTCAGCTCCGCCAAATCGCCGAAGGTCAGTGAGCGGTACAGATGCCCGTCCTCGGAAGGCGCGGTGGCGCGCACGGGCATCCACTCGAAGTAGGCGCGCATGGCCGCCGTTTGCCGTTCCTGCCAGCTTCCTTCCGTGGCGGGGTCGTGGTTCTCCGCGCCGCCGGCCCAGTTATCGTTGGCTGTTTCATGGTCATCCCACACGACGATCCACGGCAGAGCGGCATGCGCTGCCTGCAGGTCGGGGTCGGTGCGGTAGCGCCCGTAACGCGTGCGGTAATCCGCCAGCGTGGTGATCTCGTGCGCCGGGTGGTGCAGGCGCACCGGCCCAAACCCGGAGTATTCGCCGGCGGCGTACTCGTAGATGTAATCGCCTAAGAACACCATGTAATCCAGCTGCCCGGAGTGCGCGCGCCGGGCGATGTCCGCGTAAGCACTGAAGAAGCCCGACTCCCAATTCGCGCAGGAGGCGACCCCAAACGTGAGCTGCTCCGGCGAGGCGGTGGCCGCGGGTGCGGTCTTGGTCCGCCCGATGGGGGAGGAGACACCATCGACGAGGAAGCGATAAAAATATTCGGTGTCCGGCTGCAGGCCGTGCGGGTCCACGTGGACAGTATGGTCACGGCTTGCGGAGGCAACCACAGTGCCGCGCTTGACGACGTCCCTCATCTCCCCATCCGCTGCCACCTCCCACTCCACGGTGACCGAAGGGCCTACGCCGCTGCCCGGCAGTGCCTCCTCTGTGGGCGTGATGCGCGTCCAGAGGATGACCGAATCCGGAATCGGATCGCCGGATGCCACTCCGTGCACGAAGGGCAGCGTGCCCGCGGGTGGCTCTACTAGCCCGAGGGAGGAGGTGGACGTGGGATCGGCTGCCGATGCTGAAGAGGCGACGAGGGAGGCGGCGGTGGCTGTGGCTAATCCGGAGGCGTGGAGGAGGCGGCGACGAGTTAGAGAGCGGCGCATGGCTCTACGGTTTCTCCGCTGAGGCGGTGCCGCAACTCGGGGACAGAGAATTCGCCCGTCGGTCAGGTGTGGTTTTCCGTGGCTTCACGTGTGCTTTACCCCTTGGGGTGGAGTAATTTCTTGCGGGGTGAGTTACGGGCTATAACTTATGCCTATGAAGAAGTTCTCTCGTGCGGTTCTCGCCGCCTCTGTCTCTGTTTCTCTCTCCCTGTCCGTTGTCGTCCCCGCTCAGGCGGAGACCGGCGCATCCTACGAGGAGGCCCCCACCGCGGTTTCCTCTCCGTCTGATACGGGCGACCTCGACGCCGGCCTGTCTTCGGAGCTGGACGTTGAATCCTCCAGCAAGGAGCTGGGCTCCTCCACCGAAGGCACTGGCTCCTCCAGCAAGGAGGAAGATGACGCCGAATTCGAGCAATCCTCCCAGGGCGAGAGGCTTGCCTTGGGCCTGGGTGTTAGCGCAGCGCTTCTCGCGGCCATCGCCGGCGGCGTGTTCTGGGCCGTGCAGCAGGGAATCATCCCGAACCCGCTGCCGGGCGTGATTCCTTCGCCGAAGGCACAGGAGCCCGCACCCGCCCCGGCACCTGCACCTGCTCCGGCCCCTGCGCCCGCACCGCAGCCAGCTCCTGCGCCGGCTCCCGCACCTGCGCCGGCACCTGCACCTGCTCCGGCCCCTGCCCCCGCACCGAAGCCGGCACCGGCTCCGGCCTACTACTCTCGCTGCGCCGATGTGTGGAACGCGCTGGGCCGCCCCATCTACCCGAGTGACCCGGGCTTCCGATCCAAGTTCGACCGCGATGGTGATGGCGTAGGCTGCGAGCGCGATCCTCGTTAAGCTGGAGCGCATGAGCGCTTTTTCTTCTCTTGAATCCTGGCCCGTCGATACCGTTGCCGGTGCCTTGCTGCACCGCGGTGAGGTAGTAGAACAGGTCGGTGATGTCTCCCGCCGCTTCCCAGTAGCCTCCGTGACCAAGCTGGTGGCTGCCTATGGGGTGATGGTGGCAGTAGAGGAGGGCGCTGTGGAGCTGGATCAGGCAGCCGGTCCTGAAGGCTCCACGCTGCGACACCTGTTGGCCCATGCCTCGGGGGTGGGCTTTGATACCCGGGAGTCTCAAAAACCGGTAGGAGAGCGCCGTATCTACTCCTCGGCGGGCTATGAGTGGGCTGCCGAGGTAGTCGAGGCTGCTACCGAGATTTCTTTTGCTGACTACCTTGCGGAAGGCGTGTGCGCTCCGCTGGGCATGCAGGCCACCACCCTGGAAGGCTCGGCCGGGCACGGCTTGGTTTCTAGTGTGGAGGACCTCTCCGCCTTTGCCGCCGAGGTGTACGCGCCGCGCCTGCTTGATCCCTCCACCGTGGAAGAGATGCGCAGCGTCCAGTTCCCGGGGCTGCGCGGGATTGTGCCGGGCTACGGCAGCTTCAAGGACTGCGCGTGGGGGCTGGGCTTTGAAATCCACGGCGAAAAGAAGCAATGGATGGGCGGCTTGCCGGCCGATACCGTAGGCCACTTCGGCATGAGCGGAACCTACCTGTGGGTGGCTGGTGAGTGGGCGATGGTGGCGCTCACGGATCGCGACTTCGGAGACTGGTGCAAGCCGCTGTGGGCCGAGACCAATACGGCGATCTGGGAGGAGTGCCAGGCGCGCTAGCCATAGCCGCGGTGAAGAACTTGGATGGCGTAGCGGCGCACCGACAGGCGCCACAACGGGGGTAGTGGGGCACCTGTGGCGACCGCGCGCACATGATGCTCGTGAGCCCTCATGTGGCGAATGTGGTTAATGGGGTGAATTTCCGGGCGAAAGTCTCAACCTGATATTGAGGCAGTGGGGGCTTAAGTGCAGGTTGAGGGTTGTTGTGGCCTAAGTGGCAGGGGAAAATCGTGGGCACACAATGACGCACCGAGTGGCCACATACCGTGGCCACACCAATCGGTGTTCGCGCCTCGGCGCGAGTGGCGTGATGAAGACTAGTTCGTAGGGGAAGACGAAGCTCGTCTTGCGTCGGCGCATGCCGGCGTGCCATCACTCGCACGTCAAAGGAGTTTAAGGAGTGAATCAACGCGTTCACCCGCAGGTAGCCGGTGCAACCGAGCCGGCCCCTTCAGCCAGCCCACTTGGCAGCCCAGCGGATACGTGGCCCAACCGCGCCTGCGGTGAGGTCTGCACCGCCGTGCTGCAGATCTCGGGCATGCCGCGCAGCCTGCGCCCTGCCATCGAGCGCGCAATGGCGCGCTGTATTCGCAGCGAAAGCGAATTCATCGTCCCCGGCGATGACCCGCTGACCGCCCAGTGGTGCACCCGCTGGCGCCGCGACCCGCTGTGGGACGTTGTCGGCATAAATGACGACAATGCAGCAAACGCTGCTAAGGGAGTCGACAACACAGGTGCCGGAATCGGCTGCCAGCAAGTGCTCACCGGAACGCCCAGCGAACTAGAAGCGCTGGGCCGCGCGGTGGAGATGCTGGCGGGGGAGTACGGTTTTCGGGGCGTCGTCAAGCGCGCCGTCTAAGTCGGTGAAGGCCTAGTCCGCGAAGGGATCGAAGATGCGCTCCGGCAGGTCCGCCACGGAGTCAATGATTCGCGTCGGGCGGAAAGGATAGCGCTCGATGATGCGGTCATCGCTGATACCTGAGCGCACCAGGATGCTGCGCATACCCGCCTCCAGACCAGACTTGACGTCGGTATCCATACGGTCGCCGATCATGACGGTGTTCTCCGAATGCGCGCCGATGTTATTCAGCGCGCTGCGCATCATGACCGGGTTGGGCTTGCCCACGTAGTAGGGCTCGCGGTTGGTCGCCGCGGTGATGAGTGCGGCCACAGCACCCGTGGCCGGCAGCACGCCCTGCGGGGCCGGGCCCGTGACGTCCGGGTTAGTGGCAATGAAGCGCGCGCCGTTGCGGATGAGATTGATGGCCGTGGTGATGGCTTCGAAAGAGTACGTGCGGGTCTCACTCAAGACCACGAAATCGGCTTCCCGGTCGTTGAGAATCCAGCCGGCCTCGTGCAGCGCGGTGGTCAGCCCAGACTCGCCCACGACATAAGCCGTGGACAGCCCCGCCTGGTTGGAGAGGAAGGCCGCGGTGGCCGTCGCTGAGGTCCAGATGCGCTCGGCCGGGATGTCCAAGCCGGTGTTCTGCAGGCGTGCTGACAAGTCTCGCGGGGTGGACATCGAGTTATTGGTCAGCACCATGTATTCGATGTTGTTGTCCTTCAGCGCTTGGATGAATTTATCCGCGCCGGGAATCATCTCTCCTTCCTTGATCAGCACGCCGTCCATGTCCGAAAGATAGGAAATCACGAGTGTTCCTCCACATAATCAGCAAGTTCGCCCACCGTGGTGACGGAGAGCATGGTTTCTTCATTCAGGCGGACCCCGCAGGCTTCCTCGAGGCGCACGGCTAATTCGATGCGCTCGAGCGATTCAACCCCCAGGTCCTCCAGCTTTGCTTCGCGCTCTAGTCCTTCCTCCACGCCGGTCACCTTCGTGATGAGGCGGGTGAGCTCGCTATAGGCGTCGCCGGTGGGTGCAGAATCCTGCTCTTCGGCCGGCGCGGAGCCGAAACGGGCTTGGAGTTGCGCTGAAAGGTCATTAGCCATGGGGCCCAGTCTAGTATTGAAATGTCATGGTTATTCGAGCACGTTCCTCCGCCGTCGCGCGCAGCTGGTCGCGCCGGGTTCGCCCCCGCATGCGCGCCATCGAGCACGCCGTCCACAATGAGCTGCATGATCTCACGACTGAACCGGGCCTGACTGCGGTGAGCGACTCGGGCTTCGTCGACAACGACGGCGTGCGCGTGGCGTGGTACGAGGTGGGCCCGGAGGACGCGGAGGTCACCGCGGTCTTCATCCACGGCTATTGCCTGTCTGCTGAGAGCTTCTATTCCCAGGTCAACGACGTGCGCCGCAACTATCCCACGGTGCGCTGCCTGCTTGTCGACGTTCGCGGCCACGGCCAATCCACCCACGTCGCCCCCGCGCAGTGCACGGTTCGGGGCGCGGCCGACGATGTGCTGGCCGTCATCGCTGAGCGTGCCGCCGAGGGGCCGTTGGTGCTGCTTGGGCACTCGATGGGCGGAATGATTGCGCTTAACCTGCTGCGCCGCGCACCGCGCCAGATCTTTGACCGCGTTGAGGGGATGGCGCTGGTGGCCACCTCTATGCAGCGCTTTGCCGCCGCAGGCGTGGCTCGCATCTTGGAATCGAAGACCCTCGGCGCGGTCTACCGCGCGTGCTTGAAGCTGCCCCGTCGGCTCAACCGGGTGCGCTTTGAGGTAGCGGCTGTCATCGCCCCGGCTTTCGCGGCGCTGCTGCAGGGCTTCCCACAAATGGACAAGCTGCAATTCCACGTGGCGATGCTGCTGGATACGCCGATGTCGAGCTATGCGGGCTTCTTCGATGACTTGGTGGAGCACTCTGAGTTCGGCGCAACGGCCCGGCTGCGCAGCGTGCCGGGCGAAATCGTGGTGGGCCAGCATGACATCGTGACCCCGCACCGCCAATCGGAGGTGATTGCCCGCCACTGGCCGGACTCCACCCTGACCGTCGTCGACGGTGCTGGCCACATGGTCATCTTGGAAGAGCCCAGCGAGGTCTCCAAGGCCTTGGGCCGGGTCCTCGATCGCGTGCTCGGTGGCGACTAAGCCGCGCTAATGCCGGCTAAGTCCTTTGTCGACAGCGGCAGGGCCTTTTGTTGGCGGTGGCTGAGCCCCGCGCGGTGGTCGAACTACCCGTTCTGCCAAAGATAGAGCCTCTGATTCAAGATCTGGCCAGAACTTTGGCAACAACGACAGTTGCCGCCCCTCGGTTTAGGTAAGAAGAATGCCCCTCCTGCCCGAGGTGGGGCAGAAGGGGCTGGAGGGCTTGGGGCTGTTAAGCCCTAAGCCTTAGTCCTCGTCGGAGGAGGTGGAGATGGTGGCGGTCGGGTCGTCGAGCTTCAGCTCACGAGCTGCCTTCTCCACGGTGCTGCGCTCCACCTTGCCCTCGCGGGCCAGGCCCTCGAGAACGGCGACGACGATGGACTCGGCGTCGATGTTGAAGTAGCGGCGAGCGCCTTCGCGGGTATCGGAGAATCCGAAGCCATCTGCGCCCAGGACGATGTAGTCGCCCGGGACGTAGGGGCGAATCTGCTCCTGCAGGTCCGTAGCGAAGTCGGAGACACCGACGAACGGTCCCTCGAAGCCCTTGAGCTGGGAGGTGGCGAATGCCTCGGTCGGCTCAACACCCTTGCGCAGTGCCTCCTGGTTACGGGCAGCGCCGTCGCGAGCCAGGTTGACCCACGAGGTGACGGAGAACAGCGAAGCCTTGACATCGAAGTCCTCAGCCAGGATCTCCTGGGCGCGCAGGGCCTCGTACATGCCCACACCGGAGGCCAGGATGTTGGCCGGGATGGAGCCGGACTCGGCGGTGTTGTAGTGGTAGATGCCCTTGTGGAGGCCCTCGACGTCGAGGTTCTCCGGCTCAGCAGGCTGCTTGACTGGCTCGTTGTACACGGTGATGTAGTACATGATCGGCTCGTTGTCCTCGCCGTACATGCGCTCAATACCGCGCGGAACCAGGTGAGCGATCTCGTAGCCGAAGGCCGGGTCGTAGACCTCCACGGCCGGGTTGGTCGACGCCAAGATCGGGGAGTGGCCGTCCATGTGCTGCAGGCCCTCACCGGTCAGGGTGGTGCGGCCGGCGGTCGCACCGATGATGAAGCCGCGGCCCAGCTGGTCGGCAGCAGCCCAGAAGGCATCGCCGGTGCGCTGGAAACCGAACATCGAGTAGAAGATGTACAGCGGAATCATCGCCTCGCCCTGGGTGGCGTAGGAGGTAGCAGCCGCGGTGAAGGAGGCGGCTGCGCCTGCCTCAGAAATACCCTCGTGCAGAATCTGACCATCCGTGGCCTCGCGGTAGGAGAGCATGAGGTCGTGGTCCACCGGAACGTAGTTCTGGCCACGCGGGTTCCAGATCTTGAGAGTCGGGAACCAAGAGTCCATACCGAAGGTGCGGGCCTCATCCGGAATGATCGGCACGACGCGCTTGCCCAGCTCCTTGTCGCGCATGAGCTCCTTGAAGGTACGCACCAGCGCCATGGTGGTGGCGACGTCCTGCTTGCCGGAACCCTTGCGGACCGAGCGCAGCTTGGACAGATCCGGGGTGGTCAGCGTCTCGAAGTTCTCACGGCGCTCCGGCAGGAAGCCGCCCAGCTCTTTACGACGCTCCAGCATGTACTTGATCTCCGGAGCATCCTTGCCCGGGTGGTAGTACGGCGGCAGGTACGGATCGGCCTCGAGCTGCTCGTCGCTGATCGGGATGCCCTGCTTGTCGCGGAAGAGCTTCAGATCCTCCAGCGTCAGCTTCTTCATCTGGTGGGTAGCGTTGCGGCCCTCGAAGTTGTGGCCCAGGCCGTAGCCCTTAATAGTGTGGGCCAGGATGACCGTCGGGCGGCCGGTGCCCGCGTAGCTCAACGCCTTGTCGTATGCGGCGTAGATCTTGCGGTAGTCGTGGCCACCGCGGCGCAGTGCCCAAATCTCATCATCGGACATGTCCTCTACCAGCTTGAGCGTGCGCTCATCGCGGCCGAAGAAGTGCTCGCGCACGTAGGCGCCGTCGTTAGCCTTGAAGGTCTGGTAGTCACCATCAGACGTGGTGTTCATGATGTTGACCAGGGCGCCGTCCTTGTCGGCTTCCAGCAGCTTGTCCCAGCCGCGGCCCCAGACAATCTTGATGACGGACCAGCCGGCACCGCGGAAGAAGGACTCCAGCTCCTGAATGATCTGGGTGTTACCGCGCACCGGACCATCGAGACGCTGCAGGTTACAGTTCACCACGAAGGTCAGGTTATCCAGCTCATAGAGGGAAGCCATCTGCAGCAGACCACGGGACTCCGGCTCATCCATCTCGCCGTCGCCGAGGAAGGCCCAGACATGCTGCTTGGAGGTGTCCTTGATGCCGCGGGTTTCCAGGTACTTATTGAAGCGTGCCTGGTAGATGGCGTTGATGGGGCCCAGGCCCATGGACACGGTGGGGAACTCCCAGAAGTCCGGCATCAGGCGTGGGTGCGGGTAGGACGGCAGACCATTGCCCTCGCCGCGGGAGTGCTCCTGGCGGAAGCCGTCGAGGTCTTCCTCGCTCAGGCGGCCCTCCATGAAGGCGCGGGCGTAGACACCCGGGGAGGCGTGGCCCTGGAAGAAGACCTGGTCGCCGCCGGAGGGATCATCCTTGCCCTTGAAGAAGTGGTTCAGGCCCACCTCATACAGCGGGGCAGCGCCTGCGTAGGTGGAGATGTGGCCACCGACGCCGATGCCCGGGCGCTGTGCACGGTGCACCATGATGGCCGCGTTCCAGCGGATCCAGCGGCGGTAGCGCTTCTCCAACTCCTCATCGCCCGGGAACTCTGGCTCCAGGGAGGTAGGGATGGTGTTAACAAAATCCGAGGACGTCAGCGACGGCAACGGCACGCGCTTGGCGGTAGCGCGCTCAAGAAGGCGCAGCATGAGGTAGCGGGCGCGCTCCGGATCGGAAGAATCTAGAAGACCGTCGAGGGAGTCCATCCACTCGCGGGTCTCCTCGGGGTCGGAGTCATGCAGGTATGCTGCCACGCCATCGCGAACGATGGGAAAGTTGGAGTCGCCGTTGTGGGCGTCCAAGTCGGCCATTAAATCCTCCTGGGTCGTAGTACACAGATCTTGCTCTAGGATACGCGCCCCTTTCGCGGTGGGTCACTCGGAGGCCCCCACGGGTGGTTTTATGGGGGAAAATGTCCACCTCTGGGGAGGAACGGGGGAGGTTTGACGCGAAAAAGTGCACCGTAGACGTTAAAATACTCTGCATGACATCAACTACTTCATCGGAAGGAACTCAACGAGTGACGGGATTCGCAGCCAAGCTCGGCATCGAGGAGGGCCAGATTGCCCTAGAACTTGGTTGGGACGAAGACTGTGACTCCACGATTTCTGAGTCCATCGAGGACGTGTTGGGGGAGGACTTCCTCGAGGAAGAGACCGACGAGTTGTGCGACCTTGTGCTGCTGTGGTGGCGCGCGGAGGACGGCGACTTGGTCGATGGGCTGGTGGATGCCACCCGCCCCTTGGGCGATTCCGGCCGCATCTGGCTGCTGACCCCAGGAGCTGGAAAGCCTGGCAACTTGGAGCCAGGCGAGATCTCCGAATCTGCACAATTGGCCGGCCTCGTACAGACCAAGGCCGAGCGCCTCGGCGAGTGGCAGGGGTCCTGCCTCGTGGCCCGCGGCTACACCAAGAAGCCCTAAGGAATAATCGCAGGATGTACCTGCTCACGCGGCATTCGCAGCGACTAGTTACACCCCGATTTGTTGCTGCGGGTGCCCATGGGCTAATCTTGGTCGAGCACACCAAGTGCACTGCGGCTTTAGCTCAGCTGGAAGAGCAACTGGTTTACACCCAGTAGGTCGGGGGTTCGATCCCCTCAGGCCGCACCAAATGAAACCCCTTTCCGTTAAGTCGGAGAGGGGTTTCGTCGTGCTCGGAGGGCCGCGCCGCGGGTGCCCTAGGGTGAAGGCCGCTTTGGTGGTCGGTGTATATGCGGACTCCTCCGTCTGCTTTGGGTTGGGTGTGTTGGCGTTCGGGGTTTGGTCGGTAGTGCTGATGCGGGCGTAGCCGATGATTTGGCCGGCAATGCCCGTGGAGTGTTCGGTTGGGGTATACCTCAAAAGGGCACCACTCGCCCCAATCCGATATTCGCTCCCCTCTACGAATGAACGGATGCGTAACGGTGCTCCATGTACAAGTGGAACTAATACTTACGAAAATGACTTAGGCCACAAAAGCATGACCAGTGTTTATGCAGATGAATAATCATTGTTGGCAAATGGTTATTGACTGCATTTTTCATTAGTCATAGGTTTGAGGTAAGCCGGTGATGAGCCGGGCATCTTGGAAATCTGGAAAAGGGGTCATCATGTTCAAAAAAGGGCTGGCGTGCGTGAGCGCTACGGCATTGTTCGCGCTGAGTTCGACATTTTCAGTGCAAGCTGAAGGTGACATTGATGCGTAAACAGAAAAGCACAGCCTACTGGTGGAGCGTTACTGTCGTTGTAGTGCTGTTCATCGCAACGCTTGTAATCAATTATCTAGCAGGATTAAGTGCTGATGAATCATACTTTGGAGCACATTGGTGGCATCGTCTGGCATGGGTTACGCCACTGTTGTTCTTGGCTTCTTTGATTTGGGCCTGGTTCGAGCACAGGAAGGTGCATCGGTATCCGCATTGACCCATATTTAGCAGCGTCGGGCGTGAATGAGAAGGAAGGCTTTGCGCTTGGGCGAAAGATGCTCTTTGCTCTAGTAGGGAATGTCGATCCTGCTTCGCACCGTTTGTCTTAGTGTTCGCCTGGCCACTCGCGGAGATTGATCCGGTTGGTTTCTTTGAGCGCTTGGAAGATTGTTTCTTCGATTTGGTTGAGTGCGACGTTTTCTTTGCGATATTCGTCACCGTAGATGCCTTGGCAGTGCCCTGGATAGAATCTCATGGAGAAGATCCTGACACAGTAGAGTCCGTTTGCTTGCTTGCCGATTCGGAGACATTCTTCTTCACTACCGTTGATTGGCCACACTGCTTCTGGCATGTCTTCGTCCCAGTTGGGAACGCAGTTCTCAGCGGTGCAGCCAGCGGCTTCAAGAATACTGTCGGCAATCTCGGTTTCGGTCGCTTCTCGCGTCCACGCAATCGCGTTCATCATCGTCCCCTGTGGGGGCCGAGGCTAGAAGCGTTCCTGGCCGCGCTCGCGGATCTTCTCGTAGAAGTCAGGCTTGGCGGAGCCATAGCGTGAGCGGGAGCGGCGCGAAGGCTGCGAGGTAGTTGCTGGCGTCGAAGGCGGGGTAGAAGGCGCTGTGGCGTCGGAGTGCTCGCCTGCGGGCTCTTCGTGGTCAGAGCCTGCGGCGTCAGGGTCCGCAGCCGCATCGGGGGAGCCGGCACTAGTGGCGGCCGCAGTCGCCTCCGCCATCAGGGCCTCTTCCTCACGGGCGCGGCGGCGCTCCCGAATCTCGGACCACACGAAATACGCAAAGCCCAGCGGTGCCATCACGCCGAAGGCGATCCACTGGTAGCCATAGGACAGGTGGTTGCCGCGGTCCAGCTTCGGCACCGGCAGCGCATGCAGCTCACCTGGCTGATCGGGGGAGAGTTGGAGGTAGTCGTGGGCGAGGGGGACGTCGACAAGCTCTGCGATCTGCTCCGTATTGATGGAGTAGACCTGTGTGTAGCCCTGCTCCTCAATGGGGGCGGAGGTGTGCTCGCGCTCGTTGTAGCGCGCCATGCCCACGATGGTCACCTTCTCCGAGGGGGCCGGATCGATGTGGGGAACGGAATTGCCCTCATCCGTGGGTACCCAGCCGCGGTTGACCAGGAAAGTCTCGCCGGAGTCGGTCTCAAAGGGAATCAGCGACTGGAAGCCCGGAGCGGACTCCACCGGGCGCAGGCGCAGCAGCACCTCATCCTCGGGAAGATAGTGGCCGGTCAGCTCCGCGCGTTCCCACTCCTTGCGCAGGGAGCCATCGGCGGAAAAGACTTCGGTGACGGGCTGGGGGTCGGCGTCGTAGGCCTCCTCAATGAGGTGGTTGCGCTCCACAATCTGGTCGTCTTTATTCAGCTGCCACGGTGCGAGCACCGTGAAAGACAAATAGGAAAAGGCGACGATGAAGATGAGAAAGAGCACCCACCCAGGCTTGAGGAATGTCTTGAGCATGATGATCAGTCTAGTAGCCGCAAAAGATTATCTAGCCGTGGTTCGTCTTAATCCACTCGAGCAGACCTGGAACGGCGGCGTCGATCTCTTCGCGGGTACGGGCGAAGTCCTCCTCCGTGCCGTAGAACGGATCCTCCACGATGGCGTCCTCCGGAGAATTCGGGTCGAAACTGCGCATGAGGCGCACCTTGTCCTTCGGGATGCCGCGCTCGATAAGGGCATCGCGGTGGCCGGTATCCATGGCCACGAACAGGTCCGCGTCCATGTGCTCCGGACCCAGCTGGGCGGCCTGGTGGCCAGCGCCATCGTGCCCGCCGCGGCGCAGCTCAGCCACAGCGCGCTCATCAGCGCCCTGGCCCACGTGCCAGCCGCCGAGGCCGCAGGAGTCCACGCGGGCGAGGAGATCGAGCATGTCGGTCTCCATGGCATCACGGGTAATGACTTCCGCCATTGGTGAGCGGCAAATATTGCCCGTGCACACGAAGACGATGTGGAGCTGGTTGTCGTTCTCCGGAGGCGTCATGCAAAGGCTCCTTAAGCTAGAGGGGTGCGCTGACGAACGAAAGCTAGGATATAGCAGCGACGCGACTGACGTGAAACCTGAAGCCGTATAAGGAGCAAACGAGATGGCAGAACACACGACCGTTGGCGAGATTCGCCGCGTTATCCACGAGGCCTACCCGCCGCAGCTCGCTGAGTCGTGGGATGCAGTCGGCCTGGTGTGCGGTGACCCCGCGGACGAGGTGCGCACCGTGGCCTTCGCGTTGGACTGCACCCAGGAGGTGGCAGATAAGGCCGTGGAGCTCGGCGCGCAGATGCTTGTGGTGCATCACCCGCTGCTGCTTCGCGGGGTGACCTCGGTGGCGGCGGATACCCCGAAGGGCAAGGTCATTCACACTCTTATCCGCAACGGTGTGGCCCTCCTGGCCGCGCACACCAACGCGGATAAAGCGCGCCCGGGTGTCAACGACAAGCTGGCCGAACTCGTCGGCATCACGCCCGGCCGCCCCATCGTCCCTGTCGAGCCCTATGAGAACCTCGACGAGGCGCTGGGCCTGGGGCGCGTGGGTGAGCTTGAGCAACCAATGACGCTGCGCGAATTCACCCAGCGCGTGGCCGATGCCCTCCCAGAAACCGAGTGGGGAGTGCGTGCGGCCGGTGATCCGGAGCGCGTGGTGAAGCGCGTGGCCGTCTCCAGTGGCTCGGGTGACTCCTTCCTGGACCAAGCAGCAGCGCTCGGCGTGGACGTCTACGTCACCTCCGATCTGCGCCACCACCCGGTAGATGAACATCTGCGCGCTGCGCACCTGGCCCAACCTGAAGGCCCAGCCGTGGTGGACACCGCTCACTGGGCCAGCGAGTTTCCCTGGACCACCCAGGCGCGCGATATTGTGGAGAACGCATTGCGCGTGAACACCGAGATCATCGATGTCCGCACCGACCCATGGACGATTTCTGCGCATAAGGAGAACTAAATGAAACTGTCACAGGATCTGCAGAGCATCTTGCTGGAGCTGGCGACCCTCGAGCGCTCCCAGGCGCACGGTGGAACCCCCACCATCCCGGAGCAAGAGGAATACGAGAAGGCACAGGCCGCACACGCCCGGCTTCTCGACGCCTCCGGCTCCGCCCAGCTCGCCGTCGACGATATGGAGATGGAGATCCTGCGCATCCAGGCCGACGAGCGCAAGCTGCGCCAGCGCGAGCGCGACGATAAGGCCCAGCTCGGTGCCGCGACCGACCCGGAGACCCGCAAGGACTTGGAACACGATCTCTATGCGGCTAAGTCCCGCATCGCGGATCTCATGAGCGAGCTGCAAGAAGCCCACAACGAAATTCACGCCCTGCGTGCCAACCTGGATGTCCACGGCGCGAAGGTCTCCGATTCCGAGCGCAAGCTCGAAGTGCTCAAGCGCGCGGCCGAAGCCGCCCAGGAGGCCGCGGCGAACCGACCGGATCCGCAGGTGCGCATCGGCGAGCTGCGCGAGCAGCTGCCCGCGGACATCGTGGCGGAGTACGAGACCGTGCGCGAAGAAAACGGTGTGGGTGCGGCGGCCTTCACCGGGCGCGGTTGCGGCGGCTGCTTCATCGTGCTGCCGCCGGCCGAGCAGAACGCGGTGCGCAACGCGGCGGCCGACGAGGTCCCGCAGTGCAGTGACTGCGGCTCCTACCTGGTACGCCCGGCCTCATGAAGCTCGTCATCTTCGCTGACGGCGGCTCCCGCGGCAACCCCGGGATAGCCGGTTCTGGAACGGCGGTCTACAACGAGGACCGCTCGCAGCTGCTTAGGGAAATCGCCTACGTGGTGGGGCAGAAGTCCACTAATAACGTGGCCGAATACCACGGCCTGCTGCGCGGCCTCGAGGCCGCGGTGGAACTGGGCGCGGACGAGGTGGAGTTTTACATGGACTCCAAGCTCGTGGTGGAGCAGATGAACGGGCGCTGGAAGATCAAGCATCCGGACATGCAGAAGCTCGCCATCGAGGCGCGCCGCCTACTCAACCAGATTCCGCGCTTCAGCCTCGAGTGGGTCCCGCGCGCCAAGAACTCGGTGGCCGATGAGCTCTCCAACGTCGCTATGGACGCCGCCGCGAAGGGCGAGCCCGTGGGCATCCTCGATATGGGGGCCGGCGACGCCGCTGAAGCCGGCGCTGCGGTCGATGCGGCGGGCGGTGTAGAACCTGGCGGGGAGGCGGGGGAGGCGTCGCCAAGCGCGGCGTCATCGACCGCGGCCGACTGGCGCCCTGAGTGTGGCCCGGCCACCCGCTTCATCCTGCTGCGCCACGGGCAGACAGCGATGTCCGCCGCCAAGCAATACTCCGGGCGCGCAAACCCCGAGCTCACCGAGCTAGGCAAGAAGCAAGCGCTCGCCGCCGCGCAAGCGCTGATGGATACCCACATCGATGCCGTGGTGTGCTCGCCCCTGCGCCGCTGCCAGCAAACGGCCGCGGCCGTGGTGGAGGGCCGGGACCTGCGGGTGGAGACCGTCGAGGCCCTCATCGAAGTGGACTTCGGACGCTGGGAAGGCAAGACCTTTGCCGAGGCCGACGCCGCCGACCCCGAGCTCCACGCGCGCTGGCTGAAGGATACGTCCGTGGCCTGCCCGGGCGGGGAGTCCCTGCGCGCGGTGCACCGCCGCGTCAGCGCCGCGCGCCGCCAGCTGCAGCAGCGCTATGCGGGGCAAACCGTGCTCGTAGTCTCCCACGTCAACCCCATCAAGTCCTTCGTGCGCCAAGCGCTCGACTCTGGACCGCAGACCCCCAACCACCTGTTCCTGGAGCTGGCTTCGCTGAGCGAAGTTGAGTTCTTCGATGGCGGTAGCACCCTGCACCGATTTAACGATGTGGGGCATCTGGGCGCGCTGCGATAAACTAACAGGCGCGAATGAGCCGACCGGGTAAACGCGTTCCGTCGAACCGGCCCCTTTCTGGGGCTAGGCGCGGGCCGAGGAAAGTCCGGACTCCACAGAGCACGGTGGTTGCTAACAGCAACCCGGGGTGACCCGCGGGAAAGTGCAACAGAAAGTAGACCGCCGCGCCTTTCGCTTCGCTTCGGTGTGGCGATAGGCAAGCGGTAAGGGTGAAAGGGTGCGGTAAGAGCGCACCAGCACCGTCAGCGATGGCGGTGGCTGGGTAAACCCCACTGGGAGCAAGGCATCACGGCCCGCCACGCTTGCGGGCCCGATCAGGCGTTAGTAGGTTGCTCGCCGAAGCCTGAAGGTAGCTGCTTGAGCCAACTGGCAACGGTTGGCCTGGATGGATGTTTACCACCGCGCCTTGGTGCGCGGCACAGAATCCGGCTTATAGGTTGGCTCATTCGCGCCCATATCTTTATTTTTTGGAACAATGGGACGGCATGAAGCTGTATGCCGCGCCCCTGGACTTTCGCCCCATCGCCGAGGAATTCTCCGTTCCCACCGACTTCCCAGGAGAAGTCACCGAGCAGGCCGCGTCAGCGCAGGACCGCTACGCTGAGCAGCGCCGCGATGCCCGCGACATCCCGCTGGTGACTATTGATCCGGCCGGATCCATGGATCTGGACCAGGCAGTCTTCATCGAAGCCCGCGATGGCGGCTACCGCGTGCTGTACGCCATTGCCGATGTCGCCGCTTTCATCGAACCGGGCTCCGAGCTGGAGACCGAATCCCTCACGCGCGGGCAGACCATTTACCTGCCCGATGAGCCAGCCCGTCTGCACCCGGCGGAGCTCTCCGAGGATAGGGCCTCGCTGCTTGCCGACGTCGACCGCCCCGCCGTCCTCTGGACCTTCGACCTCGACACTGCGGGTGAGGTGGAGGACTTCTCGGTGGAGCGCGCACTCGTGCGCAGCCGCGCCCGGCTGGATTACGACCAGACCCATGCGGACTTGGAGAATGGCACTCTGCATTCCTCTATCGCCTTACTGCCGGAGGTAGGCAAGCTGCGCCAGGCCTCCTCGCTGCGCCGCGAGGCAATCAACCTGCGTCTTCCTTCGCAGCGCGTGTCCGAGACGAATGATGCGGAGAAGGGGCACTACGAGCTGGTGATGGAGCCGCGCTATGAGGTGATGGACTATAACTCCGAAATCTCGTTGCTTACCGGCATGTGTGCCGGGCGCCTCATGGAAGAACACGGAGTGGGGTTCCTGCGCACGCTGTCCGCGGCCACGCCGGAAGCTGAGGCAACGTTTCGCACCGAGGCTGAGGCTCTGGGCTTTGAGTTGGGGGAGAGCAGCATTTCGGAATTCCTCCATTCCGTGGACGCGGATTCACCGCGTGGCATGGCGGTGATGCGCGAGGCCCAGCGCCTATTGCGCGGGGCGGACTACGTGTGGCTGGAGGACGGTGAGGCGGACGTGCATGCGGGAATCGGCGGATACTATGCGCACGTGACTGCCCCGCTGCGCCGCCTCATCGACCGATTTGCCACGGAGGTGTGCTTGGCGCTGAGCGGCGGCTATGAGGTGCCGGAGTGGGTACGCGAGCGCGCCGGGGATGTCATTTCCACAATGCGCTCGACCTCGCAGCTGGCCTCCCAAGTGGATAAGGCGTGTCTTAACCTGACAGAGGCTACGGTCTTGGCGCCGTGGGTAGGAACCAACTTTGAGGCCGTGGTTGTCGACGGCGGAGAAAAGCGCGAGAAAGCGCGTCTCGTCGTTCTGGATCCGCCGGTGATTGGAGTGGCTGTGGGGCAACCGCCCACCGGCAGCGAGACCACCGTCTCGCTGGTGAAGGCCGATGTTGCCGAGCGCGACGTGCTCTTTGCGTGGCCGGCGGACTAGTCCTCGGTAATGGCGGGGGCACCGGCCGATAGGGGGACGACAAGCAGGCCGTCCTCGGCGAGGTCGGCCGCGAAGTTCGGGGCCTTGGTGCTTGGGACGTAGGCAATAACCGCGGTCGAAGTCCCGGCGTGGGCGGAGCGCGCGGCGACGGCGCCACGAGCGGTGGCCAGTTGTGCGAGTTTTTCCGCAGAGTTGAAGCCATAGACCGTGGCCAAGGCCGACTGCGATTGGGTCAGCAGCGGGAAGAGCTCGGTGCCGCGGCGTGAGCGCAAGGCGCGGGCAATTCTCTCGGCTCGCTCGGTTTCTTCCGAGTAGAAAGTGAGCCATGCTGTGGCTTGGTCGATGGTGGGCTGGTTTTCGGGGCCGTGCACCTTGTGGACGGCGGCGAGCCACTCGAGGACACGCTGGGGCGCATCCGGCAGGAGGCGCAGCGATGCAGTGCCGAAGGCGCGGCAGGCGGCGTCAATGAAACGCTCGCGGGCGCGGATTTCGGCAACAGCCTCAGCGGAATCGAAGTCACCGGGGACGGCGAGGGCAAAAGCTGCAATGTCCTTGTTGACCACGTGCGGTGCCTGGGTGACGGAACCGTCGGCGTAGTCGATGATGGTAATGGAGTCACCCGCGCCACGCAGTGCGGCGGAGTGGCGGGCGCGCAGCGCAGGGAAGCGGGCGAAGGTGCCGACAGCTTGGGAGCATACCTCTGCGATCCGGGCGCGAAGAGGCGCGTCGTGGAGATCGTCCGCGCCGCCGAGCAAGGCCAAAGCGGTTGCGATATCGATGGCTGCGGCGGCTCCGAGCCCAGCCGAATCTGGGATATCGTTGACCACTGTGATGTCGGCGCCGGCGGTCTCGCGGGTGAGGAGCTGGCGGTTGATCATGGTGTAGATGATCCCGCCGAGGCGCGCTGCGATGGCGCCCTCGGGCGCCGGGGGCTCGATGGGCTGGCCTTCGGAATCGACGCCGGGCTGCTGTTCCGCGGCGAGGGAGGAGACTTTCTCTAGCGAAATCTGGTCCTCAACGGTCTCGCCGTTGGTGTGCTCGAGGCGAACGTTGACGATGCCATCGCTGCGAGGGCTCACAGCTACTGCAGCGCGGAGATCAGCCAGGCCCATGATGGTGATGCCGCCGTAGTGGTCAATGTGCTCGCCGATGAGTGCCCAGGTGGCTGGGGCGCTGGCGACATGCGCCGGCTCTGCGCCGATGTTGTCGCTGTGCGCGGCGCGAACGCGGTCGACGGCCGGGGTCGAAGGGGCAGTCCACAGGGGCATCGGGAAGGTTCTCCTTTGCTGGTGGCGAGATCCTGCCCGTAAACGGGGCAGGAGGTAGGTGACCTATCTATTCTAACGGGCGTAGTCGATGGGCGGTCTGTAGTGTGGGGTGCACTGATCTAGCGCCTAAAAGAATGGAGAAAACAATGGCCGAGGCTGATAACAAGTGGTTCTACGACCCGTCCACCGGTGAGGTGACCCAGGGCAAGGTGTCTGGTTGGGAGAACCGCATGGGCCCCTATGATTCCCGCGAGGAAGCCGAGCGCGCCATCGAAATCGCGCAAGCCCGCACTGCTGCGGCTGATGCCGAGGACGCCGCTGAGGACGATTACTAAAGTCCTGCAGGACTCCTGCAGGACGCCCCATTGAGCGGCGGTAACTCAAAGCCAACGGCCCACCCCCTCGCGAGAAACGCGACGGAGTGGGCCGTTGAAATGTTTGTTCCACCTGCCGGGCGTTGCAGCGCGCCCAGCGGGGAGGAATTAGCGCAGCTTCTTGCGCAGCGGCTTGAACGCAGACTTGATGGCCTTGAAGCTCTCCGAGTAGGCGTTGAGCGCTTCCAAACCGATGGCGCGCTCACGCTGGTAGAGCAGACCATAGCCAAAGGTGTCCTCGCCTCGGCGTCGTGCGGTCTCTGCCAGTTCGAGCAGCTTGTCGCGAGAGGTCACCGAATCCTGGAAGTCTCCCAAGACTGACTGCATCTGCTTGCAGGCCTTGTAGAGGCTCTTCGTCTTCAACGAGGTTGCGGAACCAGCTGCCTCCGCCGCATAGCGCAGTTTCTTTGCTGCCTTGCGCATATCGTGGAAGTACTCTTCACGTTCATGTAGCGTCAGCTCGGTATTATCCCAGTTGGAGACTGCCTTCTTGTGGCGCTTGACCAGCTTGTCATAAGCCTGCTTGAGGTGCAGGGCCATCACCGTATCAAGATCGTGGGGCTCTTCGTCCTCATCTGGCTTGGCGTGCTTCGGCTCGTAGACCTTTGCTGACTCTTGTTCTTCCTCTTTTTCTTCAGTGGGGGCAGCAGACGCCGAATCGTCGACCGCAGAGTCTTCCGCCTCGCCGCTGGCAGAGGTGCTGTCGGCGTCAGCGGGCGTGTCTTCACCAGCAACCGGCGGGTCGGAGAGGAAGGCATCCAATGCATCGAGCAGAGCCAAGTATTGATCGGAATCGAGCGCGGCGATGACTCGGCGATGCGCGCGGCGGTAGGCGCGGCCCATGTCGTGAGCAATGTGTTCGCGGGTGGCTTCATCAAGGACGTCGGAATCCTCGGACGCGAGGAGGTTCTGCCAACGTTCCTCCACGACCTCGGCGTCACGGGCGACGCCCAACATGGCCGCAAGTTCCTTCAGGTCTGACTCAATGCGCTCGATTTCGGGGCCCACCACAATGCCGTGGAAGGTCTGCAGGTGGCTGCGCAGTTCACGGGTAGCAACGCGCATTTGGTGAACCGAATCCCACTCATCGCGGCGAACCCGTGGATCATATTCGACGAGCTTGTCCCGGTTGGCTTTCAATGCGTCAACAACCGCTGCCGCGGGTGAGCCCGGTTCCACGTTGGACGTGGCAAGCGACGGGGGAAGCTCGACATTATTGACGGATTCACCCAATGCCGACTTCAACTTGGACGGCGAGGAAGAAATCCGAGCCCCAGAGCTAATCAGTAGGGAAGTGGCGTGCCGCAGTAGAGCGCTGCCTTCCTTGGATCCAGGGAGTTCCCCAGCGAGCTCGACTTCCCACTCACGCCAGGTGCTCTGGGAGCCACCCGGAAGGAAGGAGAAGGCGGTGACATGGTCATCACAGAACTCAGCGACCGGCTGGTCATCGGCGTTGACAAGGAGCAATTCGGTGCGGTTGTTGTCGACCTGCGCAATGGGCTCCAGCGGATGATTGCGGATCACTGAGCGAACCTGGTGGAGAAGCTCGGCCGGAACCTCGTACTTGCCATCAATTGCTTCGCCGAGTTCGGCACGAATTTCGGTGCGGCCTTCGGCACCGGGGATCTTGATGTGCCAACCGTCATCATTTCCACCGGTGCGACGGCGCAGCGTGATCTTGGCGTGGGTAAGGCGAAGGTCCTCCGTGTCGTAATAGATCGCCGACAATGATTGGTGGCGGGTTTCTGCTACTCGGGCAACCTCGTCGAGGTTGGTGAGATCGGGCGCCGGCGTGGCTTCATCCACGGCGAACTTGGCTTCGATTTCAAGGAACGTCTTCGGAGACATGTACACACCTTCGTCGGGGAGCGAAAATTTAAAGAGGAGGCACAAAACCTCTACACTTCCATCTAGTTTACCTAGTCATTAGAGCACTTGTGCCAGCCTTTGAGCCCGCCCTAACGAGTGAGTTGGGCACGTCCTGCCAGCCCTGAGGAATCACCACTTAAATGAGACCTTTCCGCAGCGGATGCCCCGGCGGACACGCCTGCTCGGCTCCCCATAGCTAAAGATATGGTGCGGGCGTTGGGAAAGAGCTGATCTACTACCGCTTCTGCGCTACGCCGACGATCTTCCACCGCTGATAAAGACTGTTGGGCAAGGAATACTGCATCATGCCTAGTCCCCGGGTTCCGTGCTGTGGAAGCTGTCGCGTCTGTACTTTGTGGCCCCAGCGTGGTGTTTGCCTCATCTAAGAGCTGACCGATTCGGGTGGCATAAGACAAAATGAAGCTTCGGCGAAAAGCTGCAACATTGCCGTCTTGGCGTGCGCTTTTCGCGTGTTCTCCGTGGTGCATGTGCCACTCACACTGCCGAAGAAGTGAAGCGAAGAGGTCGGTGACATGGTGGACGTCCTCTTTAGCGCCGAAGACTGTGATGATCCCTTTGGGGTGAAGTTGCAGCACAGTGCATCCATTGCGATCGGCGATGACGCTAAGAAGTGTGGTCTTGTGCTTAATATAGGGGGCGCTGATATGAAGGCGCGTGGAAACTACGGAGCTGGGCGAAGCGTCGAGAGCACCATCGATCCGGTGTCGTTGCCGCAGACTTTGTGCCTTGGCAATGAGCGCACTGGCTTCTTCCTCGTAGGGAGTGGATTCGGCCTTCCGCAGAAGGTGGGAGATTTTGGTGCGGATTTTATCCTCCTTGCTGCCATGCGCTGACTGGGAGCTATTTCTCTCAGGCACGAGCACGTCAACGTCACGAAGTAAGGGAAGCAACATGGTTGCTTCGATGAGTCGCGTCAGTTCATCGGTGGACATGGTCATCGAAGCAGGCGGAGTGAGGCTCAACCACTCTTTGCGCAACGCAGTGGAACTAATCTGTGCGGGCACCTGGCCGGCGGCACGATAAATGAGTGGGTGGCAAAAGTCGCCCACGACGTGAAGAAGATCCTTAGGAGACCATCCTCGCTGGGCCGCCTGGATAATGAGGTCGAGTCCTCGCTCGCTCAGTGTTGCGTGGTTGGTGTTCATGGAAATCACATTCCTATCTTTGTTCGTACATCAGTTTGGATATGGGGCCATTCAAGCATGTGACAGCGACAAGGGTTTGGAAGGTCGAAAAAATTTGCCCCCGAGTTACTCTTGCCAACTGGGTCGATAGGTGACGCTGCGGGGGCAAAAGAGCAAACGCCCAGCCGCGGCTTCGGTGCGCGGCGGTAGGGTTTAAAACATGAACAGCCAACACGAATTCGTCCTTCGTACAGTTGAAGAACGCGATATCCGCTTCATTCGCCTCTGGTTCACTGACATCCTGGGGGCGTTGAAATCTGTGGTGATGAGCCCCTCCGAATTGGAATCTGCCTTCGAGGAAGGTGTTGGCTTCGATGGCTCCTCGGTGGAGGGATTCTCCCGTATCTCAGAGGCCGATACTATCGCCATGCCGGATCCCTCAACGTTCCAGATCATGCCCTTCGATAAGGAAGAGCCAGAGCTGTTGTCAGCGCGCATGTTCTGCGACATTACCCAGCCCGATGGGCACCCTTCCCTGGTGGATCCACGCCACATCCTGCGCCGGCAGGTCACAGAGGCGGCCAATGAAGGGTTCACGTGTAAGGCCTCACCGGAGATCGAGTTTTATCTCCTTGAGGATGCGCGTGATATCAACAACCTCATTGCCACCGACAACGGCGGTTACTTCGACCAAGCCACCCACGATAACGCCCCGAGTTTTCGCCGCCGGTCGATGTATGCACTGGAATCCATGGGCATCGCTACGGAATTCAGCCACCATGAAACCTCACCCGGGCAGCAGGAGATCGACTTGCGTCATGCTGATGTGCTGTCCATGGCAGACCACATCATGACGTTCCGCTACCTCATCAAGGAGGTGGCTTCCCAGCAGGGCGTGCATGCCACATTCATGCCCAAGCCTTTCGAAGACCGCTCGGGATCGGGAATGCACACCCACCTCAGCCTGTTTGAAGGCGATTCCAACGCCTTCCACGACCCCGACGATGAGATTTCCCTCTCCAGTACGGGACGGCAGTTCATCGCCGGCATTCTTGAGCATGCAGTGGAAATGACGGCGATCACCAACCAGTGGACCAACTCTTACAAGCGCCTGATGTTTGGCAGCGAAGCCCCGGGGTCGGTGACCTGGGGCGTGTCCAACCGCTCGGCCCTCGTCCGAGTACCGACCTACCGCCTGTCCAAGGAAATGTCGCGACGGGTGGAGATCCGCTCTCTAGACTCAGCGATGAACCCCTACCTGGGATATGCGGTTCTCCTGGCCGCCGGATTGCGCGGTATCAGGGAAGGGTATGAGCTCGGTGATCCGGCCGAGGACAATGTCCATCAGTTGACCCGCCGTGAGCGCCGTGCGATGGGGTACAAGGACCTGCCCAGCAGCTTGGACCAAGCACTCCGAGAGTTTGAACGCTCCGAATTCATGGCAGAGGTCCTCGGCGAGCACGTCTTTGAATACTTCCTGCGCGCGAAGTGGGACGAGTGGCATGAGTATCAGCAACAGATCACCGCATTCGAATTGCGCAACAACCTGAACTTCTAGGAGAAGCATGCGTCCTGTGTCAGTACCGTCCCCGGCGACTCTCGGCCTTACCCGGCCAACTGCTGCGGAGGATCTTTCCCGTCTCGAGTGGGATAATCCAGAATCCCTGGAGCTGCTGTGGACACTGGCCGGAACCGGTGATCCCGACATGGCCCTCAACACGTTGATGAGGATCTTCGAGGGAGCGCCCGAGATTGGGCCGGCGATGCGTGAAGACGAAACCCTTCGAGTTCGGCTGCTTGCCCTTTTGGGCGGCTCCTCGGCGTTCGGTGATCACCTCGCCGCCCACCCGGAGACCTGGCAAGAACTGCAACGCCCGTTGCCTACCCCAACGGAAATGCTGAACACACTATTGGACGAGGTGGGGGCGGAACCGGCGACGTACGCAGAGCAACCAGACCGCCCAGACACGGCGAACCCCGAGCTGACATCGCCCGGCACCTACCGCGCATCCCCTGGTGACCACAAAGCATCTCTCAAGGTGGCATACCGGACGCTGATGATGCGCATCGCCGCGCATGACCTCGCCGGTACCTTCCACTCCCGCAAGGGCCAGTCGCGCCCACAGCCGCGAGTAGGTTTCCGAGAGGTCACCAGGCTGACGACGGCTCTCGCAGATGCCGCCTTGACTGCCGCACTCGCGGGTGCGGTCCGTGTGGTCTATGGTGATGAGCCCCTCGATGCGCAGCTGGCAGTTGTCGCGATGGGCAAGTGTGGCGCGGGGGAGTTGAACTATATCTCCGATGTGGACGTTATCTTCGTGGGCTCGGAGGCGACGCCGAAGGTTACGCGCTTAGCATCGGAGTTCAATCGAATCGGCTCTGCCTGCTTCTTCGAGGTCGACGCCAACCTGCGTCCGGAAGGAAAATCCGGCGCTCTCGTCCGAACTCTGGATTCGCACGTGGCCTACTACAAGCGATGGGCGGAGACCTGGGAGTTTCAGGCACAACTGAAGGCGCGACCGCAGACCGGCTACCTGCCCCTAGGCAAGGATTATGTGAGCCAGATCGGGCCCATGGTGTGGACTGCCTCGCAACGGGAGTCCTTTGTTGAAGACGTACAGGCTATGCGCCGCCGCGTGCTCGAGAACGTCCCGGAAGAGATGCGCCTTCGAGAACTCAAACTGGGGGAGGGCGGTCTGCGCGATGTAGAGTTCGCAGTCCAATTGCTGCAGTTGGTGCACGGTCGCTCGGATGAATCGTTGCGCACGCTCGCGACGGTCGATGCACTCGCCGCACTCGTGCGCGCCGGGTACGTAGGGCGCGAGGATGGCACCCAGCTCATCGAGGCCTACGAGTTTCTTCGTCTGCTGGAGCACCGCCTCCAATTGGAGCGTTTCCGCCGAACACATACGTTGCCGGCGAAGGATGACAACACGGCGCTCGAGTGGCTGGCCATCAACTCGGGCTTTCACCCGCAGGGCCACCAGTCGGCGGCGGACCGGATGAACATCCATCTCCGGAAGATTCGCCTGCTTATCTCTGAGCTCCACTCGCGCTTGTTCTACCGCCCGCTGCTCAATTCCGTGGCATCGATGTCAGCGGACGAGCTCAAGCTGTCGCGCGAGGCAGCCCTCCTGCAGCTGGCAGCGCTGGGCTATCGCCATCCGGACAGAGCCTTCGAGCATCTGACTTCTTTGGCCGCGGGCCAGTCGCGCAAGGCCCGCATCCAGGCCATTTTGCTGCCCACGTTGATGGAGTGGCTCTCGAGCACCGCGGATCCAGACATGGGCTTGTTGAACTACCGCAAGCTTTCGGAGGCAGCTTACGACCGAACCTGGTTCCTGCGCATGCTTCGCGACGAAGGCGTCGTCGGCCAGCGCCTCATGAAAATTCTGGGCACCTCGCCGTTTACGTCGGAGCTCATCATTCGGGCGCCAGACGTCGTCAAGCAGCTCTCCGACGGCGCGGCGGGGCCCAAGCTTCTGGAAACCAAACCCGAGCAAGTGTCCTCTGCTTTGGTCAATTCCACCAAGCGTCATGCGGATCCGGACAAGGCCGTCTCGGTCGCGCGGTCTCTTCGCCGCGCGGAGTTGGCACGAATTGCCGCAGCGGATCTTCTGGGATTCCTGCCGGTTCAGCAAGTCTGTTACGAGTTGTCCACCATCTGGAATGCGGTGTTGGAGGCAGCGCTCCGCGCCGAGGTCAGGGCGTGGCGGCTGGAGAACGACAATGACGAACCACCGGCTCGCATCGCCGTGATCGGCATGGGGCGGCTCGGTGGCATGGAGCTGGGTTTCGGTTCGGATGCCGATGTCATCGTGGTAGCGGAGCCAGTTGCAGGCAACCCCGAAGAGGAGGCGCTGCCCTGGGCCATCGGCATCATTGAGAAGCTGCGCCGCCGCCTGGCAAAACCGTCCGGCGATCCGCCCTTGGACGTTGACCTAGGTTTGCGGCCAGAGGGGCGCTCGGGAGCGGTCGCGCGCTCCATTGAGTCCTATGAGCGCTACTACTCACAGTGGGGCGAGCCGTGGGAGATGCAAGCGCTGCTCCGCGCTGCCTTTGTGGCGGGTGATGAGGACGTTGGCCAGCGTTTCCTCACCATGGTGGATGCTTTCCGTTACCCGCCGAAGGGCGTGAGCGAGAAAACCATTCGTGACATTCGTCGCATGAAGGCGCGCGTTGACAATGAGCGCCTACCGCGCGGCGCGGACCGCAATACCCATACCAAGCTGGGGCGCGGTGGGTTGACGGATATCGAATGGACCGTCCAACTGCTCCAAATGATGCATGCCCACGAGGTACCGGCGCTGCATGAGCCGTCCACGCTGCGCGTCCTCGATGCCCTCGAAGACAATGAAGTCATACCCGTGCACCAAGTACAGGAGCTGCGGGAAGCCTGGCTCCTGGCTACCGATGCCCGAAACGCTTTGGTATTGGTTCGCGGCAAGCGCGTGGACCAGCTGCCGGCACCGGGGCCGCAGCTGGCGCAGGTGGCTGGCGCTGCAGGGTGGGATCCCGAACATAACCAGGATTTTCTCGACCATTACCTCAAGATCCCCCGCCACGCCCGCAAGGTGGTCGATGAAGTGTTCTGGGGGGAGGCGGAATCCTTCGAGCACGACTAAGAGCTGCTGTCCTACCCCCTTAGCCGGACCCTGAGCCTACCCGGATCTATCCCTGATCTTGGTGCCGTGCCCTGTTCATACCGGTGCTAAGCCGATAGCCTGGGCAGCAGTTACTTTCCCAGCCTTCTAAGGAGCACACTATGAGCCTCAACCTATCCCTCGACCTGAACGATGCCACCCTCGCGGACCTCGAAGCCTTCCTTGCCGCGGCCCGCGCTGCTGGGTGTGATCCCGCAGCCGCGCTGAGCGTGGAGGGGACGGTGATGCACGTGGACGTCGCCAAGCCCCGCGTCCGCCCCGACGTTTCGAAACCTGATACGCCACGTCGCACCAACCTTGACCGCTCCGCAGCGGAGTCCACCATCCGTTCCATCATCGATGCCCTCTCTGAGCGCCTTGATCCACCGCACCCTCCGCACGGGACTTCCTTTGGGACGTTTGGGCCGAGCGTGGATTAATCCGATGAGCTATAGGGAAGCCTAGAATTATGCCCGTGAAGTCCAAGCAGATCATCGCCGTATGGGTCCTCGTGGTGGCGGCCGTCATCACCGTCGTCGGCGCAGGCTGGTGGGTCACGGAGAGGAATCACGTACCGGAGGGAGCACTGACGGTGGAGCAGGTCGTCAATGGTGGCGTGCCGCAGGATCAGTCGGTGAATGCCCACCTCGACCCCACCGAAAATGACCGCATCGTGGCCCTGGCGGAGGCGCTGGGGATCCCGTCGGAATCGGTCCCTCGTGGCCTGCTTTCAGTGGCGTCGGATAGGTACAGGTCCCGCCAGGTCCTCGAAGCCGATCTGGACAAGGCCGTTGAGGCGGGCGCCATCACGAAGGAAGAGGCCAAGGGGGCGCTTTCTGCCTTCGACGCTGGCGTCGTCGCTCCGGTGGAGGGGCCGATCTTCGTGGAATCGACCCCTGCTGAATAGCCCCCGGCTGGCAACGCTGGCACTGAAGTCACAGGGACTGGCAGGAGATGCGCAGTCAACGAGGATTTGCCTTGCAGCCATGGCTCTTAAGCTCACACGCACAGATAACGAAACGATAAAGGTTGGTGCGTTGAAGTGGAGAAACGACGAAAACTGCGCGAGCTTCTCAGGACCGCAGTGGGAGTGAGCATCGCCATCCTCGTTCCCATCGGCGGCGGGCTGGGCGTCTTCGAAGTGGCCAACGGGGTGCCCCTTGAGGCTTCGTTGAGCGCCCTGTCCCTCCAGTAGCCCAGCCTTGTACTAACTCACCTGGATGATTTTGGCGTGCGGGCCGTCCTCCTCGCCCCGGCTGCGCAGGACGTGCGTGATGAGGACACCTGCTATGCCGATGCACCACACACCGAAGACTGCCCAAGCGGCAAGCTGGAAATCAGAGAACGGATAATCCGGCCCATTGCCCAAGTGGTCCAGTACTACGCCGACCAGCTGGGCGCCGATGACTGTGGCCAGGAAGCCGCCCATGTTGCCCAGGCCCGTTGCTGTGGCGACCACCTTACGGTCGAGGTTTTCGCGGACAATGTCGAATCCATAATTTGCCACCGGTGTGCACAAGGACACCACGCTGATGAGGATGATCAGTGAGAGGTAGCTGCCGCCGAAGAGGAAGAACAGGACCCACACCGTGCAATGCACAGCCACAAATCCTAAGGCGAGCCAGGGGCGGAAACCTCTGGCCCTGGACGATAACCTGCCGTGCAGGGGGCCTACCAGCACCATGCACACGGTAAACCACGTCAGGGCCCAACCGGCGCTGGTCTTGGAAAATCCCATGCCCGCCGTCATCATGGGCATGCCCCACAGCATGACAAACACGTTGGTGGCGGCAAGACCGACCCAGTGAATGAAGAATGCCTGCCAGGCCACGGGCGAACGGAAAACCTGGGAGAGCAGTGCGCCCATGCTCTCTGGCTGCGCGTTCGGCTTTTCCTTCGGCTTCTTTACGATTCCGAGCGTTTCCGGGGAATCAGCAACTGCCACCGCGGCGGCGACAGCGATGAGAATGCCCACCGCGCCCAAGGTAACGAAGGCCAAGGTCCATCCGCCCCAGCCCAGAAGCATGGCAAAAGGTAGGGCAGAGATAAACTGACCCAGCTGTCCCAGGGAGGAGGTGACCTGCGTGAACATGGGGGTGCGGTGCAGCGGGAACCAGTAAGGCAGGATGCGCATCACCGACAAGAAGGCGGTGGCATCACCCGCGCCGATGAGCAGACGGGCGGCAATGGCTACCCAATAATTGCTGGTGAAACCGAGGCTCACCTGGCCCACGCCCATGATGATGGAACCAATGACTAGCAGGCGCCGCGGGCCGAACTTATCGATGAGCATGCCCGTCGGGATCTGCGCCAGTGAATAAATTCCCAGTTGTACAGAGGTGAAAACAGCAATGCGCGAGGCATCGACCTCGAAGCGATCAATGGCCTCAAGCCCCGCGACGCCAAAAGATGTGCGGCCGGTAATTGCCACGATGTAGACCAACACCGCAGCTACCCACACGGAGAGAGCCTTAGTGGTAATTACATTGCGAGGATGAGGAACCGACATGGCTGATACTTTACGCGTCACCAACTAAGATGCAGGGGGTGAAGTACATTTCGACCCGCGATACCGACCGCCAGCCCGCCTCCTTTACGGATATCCTCCTCGGAGGTCTGGCCCCTGATGGCGGCCTCTACCTGCCGGAAACTTACCCCCGCATCGATGACGCCACCCTGACTAACTGGCGCCAGACGCTGGCGGAGGGTGGCTACGCGGCCTTGGCCGCGGAAGTGCTCAAGCTTTTTGTGGATGATATTCCCGCAGAAGACCTCGAAGGAATTGCCCAGCGCGCCTACACCTACCCCAAGTTTGACCACGAGGAGATCGTCCCCGTCAGCGAACTGGGCGAGGGCCTCTACATTGGCCACCTCTCTGAGGGGCCAACGGCCGCCTTCAAGGACATGGCCATGCAGATGTTGGGCGAACTCTTCGAATACGAGCTGGCCAGCCGCGGCGAAACCCTCAACATTCTGGGTGCTACCTCGGGTGACACCGGTTCCTCGGCGGAGTATGCCATGCGCGGGCGCAAGGGCATCCGCGTCTTCATGCTGACCCCGGCTGGGCGCATGACGCCATTCCAGCAGGCCCAGATGTTCGGCCTGGATGACCCGAATATCTGCAACATCGCTCTGGACGGCGTGTTTGATGATTGCCAGGACGTGGTCAAGGCGGTATCGGCCGACGCCAACTTCAAGGCCGAGAACCGCATCGGTGCGGTGAACTCCATTAACTGGGCCCGCCTCATGGCGCAGGTGGTGTACTACATCAACTGCTACCTCAAGGTCACTACGGAAAACACCGAAAAGGTCTCCTTCAGCGTGCCGACCGGCAACTTCGGCGATATCTGCGCCGGCCACATCGCTCGCCAGATGGGGCTGCCCATCGACCGCCTCATTGTGGCAACCAATGAAAACGACGTGCTCGATGAGTTCTTCCGCACCGGCAGCTACCGTCCGCGCTCCTCGGAGCAAACCCACAAGACCTCGTCGCCGTCGATGGATATTTCCCGCGCCTCCAACTTCGAGCGCTTCGCCTTCGATCTGCTAGGCCGCGATGCCGCACAGATCAAGGAGCTGTTCGGGACGAAGGTGAAGGAAGGCGGATTTAACGTCGATAAGCAGACGCTTGAGGCCGCCCACGCGGAGTACGGTTTCCTGTCCGGTTCCTCCACTCACGCGGATCGCCTCGCCACTATTAAGGATGTCCACGAGCGCTACGACGTGCTGGTGGATCCGCACACCGCGGACGGCATCAAGGTCGCCCGCGCGGTACAGGAAGAATATGGGGTCGACACCCCCATCATCTGCCTAGAGACCGCCCTGCCGGTGAAGTTTGCGGAGACCATCAAAGAGGCCATCGGCAGCGAGCCGGAGGTGCCGGAGCGTTTCGCCGGCATCTTGGACGCCGAGCGCCATGTGACGGATCTGCCCAATGATGCAGCGGCGGTGAAGGACTACATCACGCAGTACATCAGCAACACGGAGGTTTAAGACAATGGGACAGGAACAATTCTCGGGCCCGGAGTACTTCACCGAGTTTGATCCGGAGAAGTTCATCCGCGACATGAAGCAGGTCGCTGAGATGGAGAAGGAAAATAAGGAGAATAAGGCGGACTCGGGTGAGGCTGCATCCGCGAAGGAAGACTAGCCGGCGCCTCCTTGGGATACTGAGCACAGTGGGGTTGGCACTGGCCGGGTGCACCGTGCCGATGGGCGCCGGACCCGTACAGAAGGCAGCCTCCAGCTCAGCTGTCTACTCCACCGTGGCGCCAGCTGAGCCGCAGGTGCATTCGCCGGATGCCTCCCCGGTGCCACCGGGCGCGGCGTTGGATATTTCGACCACCCAGCCCGTGCCCGGCGAAGCCTTTGACTTCAACCTGTGCACGGTGGCGTGGAGCTTCGTGCTTGACGACGCCCGCACCATCGCCGTCACCGCTTCCCATTGCGGTGAGCCGGGGGACACCGTGTGGGCAGGCGCTGCCGACGGTGAATTTGTCTACCCGGCAGAGCCCGTCGGCACCATTATCTACTCCGATCTCAGCGCGCCGGAAACACACCAGCTGGATTTCGCTTTGGTGGAGATCACCAGGGAGGCTGAATTTTACGTCCCGCGGGACATGCCCACCACCGTTGTCGCGGCGGATGAACACATGTTGCCTGACAGCGTCTGCAAGCTGGGCCGCATCACCGGTGAGACCTGCGGCCCGCTGACGCACCGTGAAGGGCAGGGCAAACTCCAGTTTGATGACCGCACGGTGGAGACCGTCGCGGCGCGCGCCCAGGTGTGCTCCACGCACGGCGATTCCGGGGCTCCGGTATATGGTGCGCCGGGCAGCCCTTATGAGGACGTGATTGTGGGGGTGCTGTCGGGCACCACTGATGCGGCAGCCAGCAGTGAGGGGTGCGCGGATGGTTCGGAAGCACAGATGTCGTTTACACCTGCCTCCAAGATCGAGGAACTTCTGCCGGAGATTCTGGCGCAGGTCTAAGGCGCTAAGATGGTGCCCATGCCCACTCCTGATTTTATTGTGTCCCTGCGTGAGAAAATTGGTCACGACCAGCTCTTTTTACCCAGCGTGACCGCGGTTATCGTGCGGGCCGTGCCCACGGGTTCCGCTATCTGGGAGTTGCCCTCGGTGCTGCTTGCCCAGCGTGCCGATAATGGCACGTGGGCTCCCGTCTCCGGTATCTGTGAGCCGGGTGAGGAGATTACGACGACCGCGCTGCGCGAGGTCAAGGAGGAAGTGGGCCTCGATGGCCGCATCGAAGCACTTCTCGGCGTGGGCCAGGTGGGCCCAGTAGTCTGCCCCAATGGGGATAAGTGTCTCTACATGGATACCTCCATCCGGGTCTCCGTGCCGGACGACGCCGAGCCGGTCATCTCCGACGAAGAGAACCTGGCCGCGCAGTGGTTTTCGGTGGCGCAGATGCCGACGTCTGTCAGCGCCCGCCACCGCATGATCATCGGGGACGCCGTGGCGCAGATGAAGCACCCGCAGGGCTTCCGCCCGCGGATGGGATATGTCAAGCGCACCACTTAAAAGGTTTTCTCCATAAGCATTGATGTGAGGGCACTGGATCTAATTGGTGTATCGAGGCGGCAATCCTTAATCCTGCCGCGAAAAAGTCTCTCCGCGCCGGGTAACATGCACAGCTATGGCTCCCAAAATGAAGGACTACTTCAACGCTGACACGGCACAAAAACTCGGTGCACAGCTTGGAATTGACGGCGAAGAGTACGCCGCGTGGGTCGCGCCGCGAGTCGAGGATTTAGAGATCCTGGACCGCGTGACCGTGTTTGCACAAGGGCTTCGGGAACAGCTCGGCGGGGATTATGTCGGGGTGATTGGCGGAATCGTCGATAAGCTTGGGCCCGAGCTTGCGGAGGGGGAAGGTTACTTCAACCACGCATTCCACCTGTGGCCGGTGAGCCGTTTCATCGAGCTGTACGGGATAGATGAGCCGGAGGTTTCTTTAGATGCAATTGAGGCGCTCACCAGGGTGTTCACCGGTGAGTTCGCGGTGCGTCCCTTCTTAGAGCGCTACCCAGAGCTGACCATGGCCCGGGTGAATGAGTGGGCTGGTTCGGACAGCCACAACGTGCGCCGCCTGGCTTCCGAGGGCATCCGTCCGCGCCTGCCGTGGGCAAAGGTGCACGCGCCGTTTGTGGCGGACCCCTCGCCGATCCTTCCGGTCCTGGGCCGGCTGTACGACGATGCGTCGCTGTTCGTGCGCAAGTCCGTAGCCAACAACCTCAACGACATTGGCCGTACGCACCCCGAGTTGGCTCTTGCAACCGCCTCGCGATGGGCAGACAGCGGATCGTCGCACGCAGCGTGGGTGGTGGAACAGGGGTTGCGCGGGCTGATCAAGCGCGGCAATAAGGAGGCCCTAGAGCTTGTTGGCTTTTCTCCGTCCACCGCCGTCACCGCCACCCGCCCCGAGTTCCCCCACACTGTGGCCATTGGTGAAAAGGCGACTCTTTCAACGACACTCACCAACACCGGCGATGCGCCCGCACATGTGCTTGCAGAGTATCGCGTGCACTTCCTTAAAAAGAACGGAACCCGGAAGCCCAGTGTGTTTCGCCTCGGCAAATACACGCTTGATCCGGGCGAAACCCGAGTGGTGACCAAGACGCACCCGTTTCGGGTCACCAGCACACGCACCTACTATCCGGGCACGCAGGCCTTAAGCTTGGTGATTAACGGCCGCGAAGGCGAGCAAGTGGAATTTGAGCTAACCCAGTTGTAACCGCGGCGCTAGATGACTGCACCAAACCCTGTGAGTGTGCCCGCCACTTTGTGGGGCTCGATCGCCCTTCTCATCATGTTCTGACTGCGGATGGGATACGTCAAGCGCGCCTCTTAATCTGGTTTTAGTGCTTTAAACAGGTGTTTATGCTGCCAGCCTGGCTGCGGCAAGCGGGGAGAACTGGCCTCCGGCGACATTGGGAGAACGTGTCAATATCATGGGAAATGCATAAAAAACATTGCTATATGAAACTATCCCGCATAGCTTCAGGATCATGTTGTCACTCAGATTCAAGAAAGTAACCATCGCCACAACCTTCGCCGCATTCGCTGGCACGGCACTCGGAACCGGGGTTGCCTCCGCGGCAGAGCCTTCTTCTGGAATCTCCTTCGGCTCCAGCTCCGGTGAGCTGGCACAGCTGAGCTCCACACTGTTTGGTAGCTCGAAGCCTGCTCCGGAAAACCCCGAAAACCCAGAAGCGCCGGAAGGTTCTGGCCTGATTGAAAAGGCAGAGGACGTGGAGGGCCTCACAGAACCGCTGACGGCAGAGCAAGCCAAGGGGGTTCTCAACGGCAGCTTCGTTGCGAAGAAGAACGATAAGATCGGGCTTTCCTTCCAACCGGATGGAACCGTAGGAGTTTCTGATGGTTGTAACCTCGGTAACGGTACATACTCTATCGCGGAGGACACCGGCGCCCTAGAGATCAAAGACGTCATTACCACTATGAAGGCTTGCGAGCCGGACGTGATGGTCGATGTTCACGATTTCAACGTCATTGTTCCGAAGAAGCCACAGGTCTATTCCATCGATGACACCACCATCGCATTGGTCAAAGATGGGCAGGCAATTCAGTTCGTCAAGGTCGATACCCCTGAAGAGAAGTAAATAACCTTCCTTATCAGTGGCCAACCCCCAGCGGGAGGTTGGCCACTTTCTGTGTTTTAGTCTGCGGCCTGTAAGGGGATGGGGGAGTTGTAGAGTTGCCTCAAAATATCATCGGAAACGCATGAAATGGGTTGATGTCGGCGGCCGTGGCCGATAGCTTCGGGGCCATGATTTCACGCACACTGAAGAAAGTAACCACTGCAACCGCGTTCGTCGCCCTCGCCGGCGGCGTCCTGGGCGCCGGTACTGCCGGTGCGCAAGAGCTGTCCTCCGTCGATTCCCCGCAGTCCAGCCAGATCCAGGAGCTGAGCTCCCGCCTCTTTGGCGGTCCGGGCACCCCGGAGGACTCTGAAGCGCCGGAAGGCTCCGGGCTGATTGAGAAGTACGAGGACGTCGACGGTCTGCAAGACAAGCTGCCGGCTGATGAGGCCCAGAAGGTTCTCAACGGTACCTTCACCGCAAAGAAGAACCCAGAGATTTCCGTGACCTTCAATTCCGATGGAACCCTCGCCTACAACGATGGCTGCAACTCCGGTGGCGCTAGCTACAAGCTGGATCAGACCGATGCCATTGTGGTGGAGAACCTGAACTCTACGTTGCGCGCATGCTCCCCGGATGCCATGGCCGACGCCGATGCGCTCAAGGCTATCCTCTCGGCCAAGCCCGTTGTCTTCCCCCTAGAGGGAAACAACTACGCACTGGGTAGCCAGGGCCAGGTCATCCAGTTTGAGAAGGCCGAGAACTAAGGCTTCCTAAGCGTCCAGCATTTCACGTGGCGGGGCTAGTCCGAGATTGGGCTGGCCCCGCTTGTGCGTGCGCGCCGGCCCTCGACGAGCCAGCCAATGAAGCGGCAGGAGCAGGCAGACCAGTGTGCGACAAGCAGCACCGGGATGCTGAGCGCGATGACGTCGAGAAGCTCCGAGCCATTCACCAGCGCTACTTGGTGCCCGCCCATGCTGACCGTTCCCGGTGGGAATGTGCAGGCCCACCACGCGGGCGAGTAATCCACCCAGCGAGCCACGTTGGGGTAGAAGGTGACCATGGCATAAAGCGCGAGGGGGATGGCAATGACCATGGCGGTGAGCCCGTAGTAGACAGAGAAACTACCGGGGTAGAGGATCTGCATGGCGGTAGTGGATTGGCCCACCACGCCTAACGGAACCCAGGCCGTCGCGGAGTTGGCGCCGGTGAGGTTGACTTTGCCGTGCCAAGCAGCCCAATACACGCGGATGAAGATGGGGACCGCAGTGGAGATAGACATGATGAATAAAACGGTGCCCATCACGTGGTAGGCGCGCCCGTAGTCGAGGGCGAGGAAGCCGGCCACGGAGGAGGAAATCATGGGGCCGACCAGCGGCAGGCCCCAGGTAAAGCGCGGCTGGCCGTCGAAACGGGTGAGCTGGATGGCCCACGTGATGACGGTGACGGGGCCACCGATCCAGAAGCCCACTAGGCGGAAGGTTCCGATATCCGTCAACCCGGACAGTGCTGCGCCGAGTGCCAGGATGCCGATGAAGTACATGGACCACTCAGCCATTGAAGTCCGCGCGAAGCTGGGCTGCCGATACACCGCGAAACCCACCGTCAGTACGAGAAGGATGACGCAGGATAGCGCTGCGAAGATGGCAGAGCCAGTTAGCATGCCTTCCTCAACGAGCAACCTGGAGACGATGGAGGTGCCCATGAGGCTGCCGCCCCACGCGGGGCCGGGCGGTGGTAGTTGGCGGAATCTATCAGTCACAGAGGGGAATAGTAACCATTTACTGCGCACATGTCCCTTGTACTGTGGTTGAACAGCACGTGAGATTGCGCCATTGTGGGCGCGCCAGTAGGGGAGAACACAGTGGGGCTGTTGTATTAGGCGGTGATACGACGACAGGCTCCGACGAATCAAGCGAAACGTCGAAGCCTGTCATACCTGTCAAAGCAGTGCAGCTAAGGCAGCTTACCTCTAGCAGTCGAAGTACATCTCAAATTCCTGCGGAGTCGGGCGCAGACGAACCGGCGCAATCTCGTTCTCACGCTTGTAGTTGATGTAGGTCTCGATGAGATCCTCGGAGAAGACATCGCCCTCGGTGAGGAACTCGTTGTCTTCCTCAAGCGCTGCGATGGAAGCCTCCAGAGAGGTCGGTGCCTGCGGGATGGACGCAGCCTCTGCCGGCGGCAGCTCGTAGAGGTCCTTATCCACCGGGGCGTGCGGCTCGATGCGGTTCTTGATGCCGTCAAGGCCTGCCATCATCATGGCGGCGAAACCGAAGTAGGGGTTGCCGGACGGGTCCGGAGCGCGGAACTCGATGCGCTTGGCCTTCGGGTTGGAACCAGTAATCGGGATACGGATGGCGGCCGAGCGGTTGCGCTGCGAGTACACCAGGTTGATCGGTGCCTCAAAGCCCGGAACCAGGCGGTGGTAGGAGTTCAGGGTTGCGTTCGTGAACGCCAGAACCGCCGGTGCGTGGGCCAGGATGCCACCGATGTAGTAGCGGGCAATGTCAGACAGTCCCGCGTAGCCGGCCTCATCGTGGAAGAGCGGCTTGCCATCCTGCCACAGGGACATGTGGGCGTGCATGCCGGAGCCGTTATCGCCCGCCAGCGGCTTGGGCATGAAGGTCACGGTCTTGCCGAACTGCTCCGCGGTGTTCTTGATGATGTACTTGAAGGTCTGAATATCATCCGCCGCGTGCAGTAGGGAGTTGAAGCGGTAGTTAATCTCGTTCTGGCCGCTGCCCACCTCGTGGTGGAAACGCTCGATGACAAAGCCTGCCTTCTGCAGCTGCTCCACCATGGCGTCGCGAACTTCGCCGTGCTTGTCGACGGGCGCCGTAGGGAAGTAGCCGCCCTTCACGCGAGTCTTAAAACCGGTGTTCGGGGTGCCATCGAAGTTGGTCTCGGAACCGCGGTTCCACCAGCCTTCATCGGTATCAACCTCGTAGAAACCGTGGTTAACGTCGGTGCTGTAGCGCACGGAGTCGAAAATATAGAACTCAGCTTCAGCGCCGAAGTTACAGGTATCCGCGATGCCGGTGGAAGCGAGGTACTCCTCAGCCTTGCGCGCGATGTTGCGCGGGTCGCGGCTAAAGGGCTCCAACGTAAACGGGTCGTGGACGAAGAACTTGATGTTCAGGGTCTTCGCGGTGCGGAAAGGATCCACGAAGGCGGTCTTCGGATCCGGCAGCAGCGTCATATCGGACTCATCGATGGTGGTAAATCCGCGGATGGAAGAACCATCAAAGGCGAGGCCTTCGGCAGCTGCGTCTTCAGTAAATTCCTCGGCCGGAATAGAGAAGTGGTGCTCAGTGCCGGGGACGTCCGTAAACCGGATGTCAACGAACTTGACGTCCTCTTCCTTGATGAATGCGATGACGTCCTGGATTGTCTCAAAGGACACGGTGGTCTCCTGTTGGTTGACGTGTAGTACTCCCGACTAGTTTACAGGTATTGGCTTTGTCGCTGGGGTGTCTGGGGCACGTGGAGGCAAATTTTCTGCTTAGCAGAGCCGACGGCTAGATTGGTGGGCATGGCTGATAACAATGATGGCTTTGAAAACGGGCAGTGGCCTGGGCAAACAATGGGCTTGCCCAAGGAGGGCTCAGGTTCCCTGGCTTCTGTAATGCGGCGCACTTTTGGCGTTCTCATTGACTGGCTCTTGGCAATGCTAATAGCCAATCTCCTCGAGCTCTTTACGAATTCGCTCGGTGGCCCGGCATTCTTGGGCTATGCGGTGTGGGTAGTCATGGGCATCGTGTGCGGTTGGCTCTTCGCCCGCACCCCGGGCATGGCGCTGCTGGGGATGGGAGTCGCACGTCTTGATGTGCCGGGCTCTTCCGTTGGCTTGTGGCGAGCCGCGGTCCGCACGCTGCTGACTGCAGTGCTTTTCCCCGCGGCGATGGTGGATGCCGACGGCCGCGGCCTCCACGACCGCGCCACCGGCACGGCCGTCATCATGGCTTAAAACTTGTTCTGCGCCAGCCGGTCGTATCCACCACAGATGCCCCACACGTGGTTCCCCTGAAAAGGTTTGTTTGGGGGCAAACAAACCTTCTTCATAACGCTAGATGGTTTACTTGGGGTCAAGTAAACCATCTGAGTAGAACCATCTGACGAAACCTGGTCACGAAGGCTAGGATGGTTCTAAAGCAACGAAGAATCGCAAGGTAAAGAAGGGGTCCCTTCCGGTTATCTCGGAAGGGACCCCTTCTTGTGTGGAGCGAGGTGGCTTACTTACCGCCCTTGCGCTCCTGCATGCGGCGCATGCGGCGGTTCATGCCCGCCATGTTTTGAGCCTGGCGGGGCATTGGGCCCTTGGGCAGGCCCGGAGTAGTGCCCGGCAGATCATCCATGGCCTCGATGCGGCGAATGTTCTCGTAGGTTTCGTTCTTGTTGTAGTTGCGCGGCAGCTTCATGATGTGGGTGCGCAGCTTGGACACCGGCACTTCGTCCTCACCGCTGCCCACGAAGACCTCGTACACCGGCACACCGCCAGCCAGGCGGTCAACGCGCTTCTTCAAACGGTTGAGGGTAGGGGCGACGCGCTTGCGGTCACCTTCGACGACGAAAATGACGCCGGAGTTACCGATCACGCGGTGAACCAGATCCTGCTGGCGGGTCGCAGCCACGCCAGGCTTGACCTTCCACACCACGCCCACGGTGTTGCGCAGCTGCTGCTCCAAAGCCCAGCCGGCGACACCTGGCTGGTCCTCCACCTTCTTGTACATGTCGCGCTCAAGGCGGCGAGTGAACAGGAACATGGCGAGCATCGCGCCAAGGCCCAGGCCGATGATGAGCATGAACCACTGGCCGTTAAAGAGCAGGCCGATAAGGAAGAAGAGCAAGCCCACGCCCAAGAATGCGGCCAGCATGATGGGGATGAGAGCCTTGTCCTGCTTGCGCTGCATGTTGAACGCTTGCCACATCTGTGACCAGTTCTGCTTGCGCTTGGCGCGCTTTGCCGCGCGCTCTTGCTTCTTCGCGTCCTTGAGCGACGCCTTATCGTCCTTAGCCATGTCTCCTACTTTAAGGGCAAGAGGAATAAAAAGAGAAACGCGTTAGCGGATGGTAGCTGCAACAGAGTTGGCCTGTGCGCGGGTCTTAGCCATGCGCGTGGTCACCGGGGTTTCCTCGGAGGGGCCATACTTTTCCAGAAGGGTGGAAGCCTCCTGGGCGGTAGCGCCCTGGGAAGTCTCTGCCAAGTGCTTCAGGTTCTCCGGAAGCTCGAGGCCGCGTGCCTCCATGGCCTGCACGTAGAGGCGGCCAGCGCGGTAGGAGGAGCGGACCAGCGGGCCAGACATGACGCCACCAAAGCCGAGCTCCTTGGCCAGCTTGGAGTGCTCCACGAACTCCTCCGGGCGCACCCAGCGCTCGATCGGGTGGAAGCGCGGGCCGGGGCGCAGGTACTGGGTAATCGTGATGATGTCGCAGCCTGCCGAGCGCAGGTCGCGCAGCGCTTCCTCGATCTCCTCTGCGGTTTCGCCCATACCCAGGATGAGGTTGGACTTGGTAATCAGGCCAAAGTCGTGGGCCTGGCGGATGACGTCGAGGGAACGCTCATAGCGGAAGGCCGGGCGGATGCGCTTGAAGATGCGCGGCACCGTCTCTAGGTTGTGAGCGAAGACCTCCGGGCGGGCCTCAAAAACCTCCTGGAGCAGGTCCGGCTTGCCGGAGAAGTCCGGGGTGAGGTTCTCCACGCCGGTGTTCGGGTTGAGTTCATGAATCTTGCGGACGACCTCAGCGTAGAGCCAGGCACCCTCGTCGGGAAGATCATCGCGAGTAACGCCCGTAATGGTGGTGTAGTTGAGATCCATTTCCTGGATATTCTCTGCCACACGGCGCGGTTCGTCGCGGTCCAGCTCCGCTGGCTTGCCGGTAGCGATATCGCAGAAATCACAGCGGCGAGTGCACTTGTCGCCGCCGATGAGGAACGTAGCCTCACGCGATTCCCAGCACTCGTGAATATTGGGGCAGCCAGCCTCCTGGCACACGGTGTGCAGGGAAGCACCAGTCACGCGAGATTTCATGTCCTCATACCCAGGGCCGGTGCGGACCTGATTGCGGATCCAGCGCGGCTTCTGTTCGATGGGAGACTCCGCATTCTTCTTCTCAATGCGGAGCATCTTGCGTCCTTCAGGCTTAACAGTCACGGAACCTCACTTTAGGTGTTGAACTAGCTCTTTCTATTACAAGCCCTGCGGGTGGCTGCTTTATTCCACCGAGGGTAGCCGCTATTTTTCTTGCGCGGCTTTGCGGGCTTGGCGGGCCTTCTCGTTGGCCACTTTGATGGGATCTGGGGCCGAGGCAAAGGTGTGGTCGGCCACCGTCAGTTCGCCGGAGAGGGCTTTGCGGAGGGCGTCGAGAAGCGGGGCTTCTGCCTCCTCCATGGTCACCTCACGGCCGAGCTCAAGCGACAGCGTTGACACGTCCGCATCGTCGATGCCGCAGGCCACGATGTGCTCGTAGTACTCCAAGGTGTTGGTGCAGTTGAGCGCTAGGCCGTGCATGGTCACGCCGCGGGTCACGCGAATGCCCAACGCACCTAGCTTGCGGTCGCGCTTCGGGGCGGCTGGGTCGGCAGCCTGGGTGGTGGAAGGAACCCACACCCCCGAGCGGCCATCGATGCGCCCAGCGGTGCTCACGCCGAGTTCACGGACAGCTTGGATGATGGCCTCCTCAAGGCGGCGGACGTAATCGACAACGTCAACCGGCTCGGCCAGTTTGATAATGGGGTAGACCACCAACTGGCCCTCGCCGTGCCAGGTGATGCGCCCGCCCCGGTCAACGTCAATGACCGGGAGGCCATTATCGGGCATATCCTCCGGCTGCGTGCGCTTTCCGGCGGTGTAGACGTTGGGGTGCTCCACCACGAGGATGACATCACCCTGTGTGCCCGCCGCCCGCGCCGCCGCGAGCTCGGCCTGCAGATCCCAGGCCTCTTGGTAGCCCATGCGGCCCAAGCGGCGGATCTCCAGTGGTTCGTCGGAAGCGCGGATGGAGCGATCAGCGGGAAAGAAAGGTTCGCGGGGAGCAGTCATGAACCCAATCCTAAACCCCGCGAAGATTCAGCCAGAAAGGGGCTGAGTGTGCGCTGCTCAAGCGCTTTTTTAATCGACGCCGTTGGCGGAAGCGTACTCGTCGGCGGTCATCAGCTCGCCGACCTCGGTGACCTCGACCTCGAAGAGCCAGCCCTCACCGAAGGGATCGTTGTTGATGACTGCATAGTCATCGTGCACGTCCTCGTTGACGGCGGTCACGGTGCCGGTGACCGGGGAGTAGAGGTCAGACACGGACTTGGTGGACTCCACCTCGCCGCAGGTCTCGCCGTGCTCGACGGTGTCACCCACGGCCGGCAGCTCAGCGAAGACGACCTCACCCAGGCGGTCAGCGGCCACGGAGGTGATGCCAATACGGACGGTAGAACCAACGACGGAGTCAGCGGTGGCGTTGATCCACTCGTGGTCCTCGGAGTAGGAGAAATCGGAAGGAAGGTTAGCCATGAGAAGGGGTGTCCTTTCGGTAGTTGACTTCAGTAGTGGAGTTTACTTATCGCGCTTGTAGAAGGGCAGCGCGGACACTTCGAAGGGGTAGCGCTTGCCGCGGATGTCTACCTCGACGGCCGCACCCGGCTCGAGGCCAGCTGCGGTATCGATGAGCGCGAGCGCTACTGGGTGTCCCAGGGTGGGGGAGGGCTGGCCGGAGGTCACCATGCCCACCTTGTTCTCACCCACGTAGACCTCGGAACCGGCGCGCGCGGCGCGGCGCTGGGAGGAGACCAGTCCGGTGATAACGGCCTGCGGGCCTTCCTCGGCGCGCTGGCGCAGCACCTCAGCGCCCACAAAGTCCTGCTCCTTCTTGGCAAAGGCGCGGGACATTCCGGCTTCCACCGGAGTGATATCGCGGGTGAGCTCGTTGCCGTAAAGCGGCATGCCTGCCTCCAAGCGCAACGAGTCGCGTGCTGCCAAGCCGCAGGGCTTGATGCCGTATTCCTCGCCGGCCTTGAGCAGCTCTTCCCACAGCTCCGGGGCATCGGAGTTGTAGACGATGAGCTCGAAGCCATCCTCACCGGTGTAGCCGGTGCGGCAGATAAACGCGTACTTGCGGGCCACCTTGCCGGTCATCGCGGCATAGTAGGGCAGGTCCATGACAGCCTGCTGCTTGGTGTCCTCCACCAGCGGGACAAGGATCTCCAGCGCCTTTGGGCCCTGGACGGCGATCATCGCCACATCGCGGGACTCGTTCTTCAGGTCCACATCGAAGCCCTCGGCGCGCTCGTTGAGCGCTTCCCACACGGTGTCGGCGTTGCCAGCATTGGGCACGACGAGGAACTTGGTCTCCTCCAAGCGGTAGGTGATGAGGTCATCGATGATGCCGCCATCCTCCGCGCAGATCATGGAGTACTTCGCCTTGCCCTCCTTAAGCGTGGTGAGGTTGGAGATGAAGCAATAGGAGAGGAACTCGGCGGCGTCCGGGCCGTTGACCCAGACTTCACCCATGTGGGAGAGATCGAAGAGGCCTGCGGCATTACGTACCGCGCGGTGCTCCTCGAGCTCGTTGTCATACTTCAGCGGCATCTCCCACGGTCCGAAGGGGGTGAAGGTGGCGCCGAGTTTCTCGTGCTCAGCATGCAGCGGGGAGTGCAGGTAGTCAGTCATTGATTAAACCTCCTGGTTGTCGTCGGAGTAGTCAAAAGCCTCTGGCGGCGGGCAGGTGCACACCAGGTTGCGGTCACCGTAAGCCTCGTCGATGCGGCGCACCGGCGGGAAGTACTTGTTAGCGCGCAGGGAGGTCACCGGGTAGGCGGCCTGTTGGCGGCTAAAGGCAAAGTTCCACTCGTCGGCGGCGACGGATTCGGCGTTGAACGGTGCGTGGTGGATGACGGAGTCCTCGTAGGCCACCTTGCCGTCGATGATCTCCTGGATCTCGGCGCGGATGGAGCGCATGGCTTCGATGAAGCGGTCCAGCTCACCCAGGTCCTCGGACTCGGTGGGCTCCACCATGAGGGTGCCGGCCACCGGGAAGGACAGGGTCGGCGCGTGGAAGCCGTAGTCCACGAGGCGCTTGGCTACATCGGCGGCGGTGACGCCGGAGGCGTCGGTCAGCTCGCGCAGGTCAAAGATGCATTCATGCGCCACCAGGCCGGCATTACCCGTGTAGAGAACGGGGAAGGAATCCTTCAGGCTCTGCGCCAGGTAGTTCGCGCCGAGGATGGCATGGCTCGTGGCCTCCGTGAGCCCTTGCGAGCCCACCATGGCCAGATAAGACCAGGAAATTGGCAGCACGCCGGCCGAGCCGTAGCGCGATGCTGTGGACGGCACGCCGGTGCCCTCCACAGCCGGCTGCGCAGGATCCAGCTGGGGATCGTTGGCATCCGTCGGCAGGAAAGGTACCAAGTGCTTGGCGACGCCCACCGGGCCCACGCCCGGGCCACCTCCGCCGTGCGGGATGGTGAAAGTCTTGTGCAGGTTGAGGTGGGAGACATCGCCACCGAAAGCACCCGGACGGGCCCAACCGGCCAGCGCGTTCATGTTCGCGCCGTCGATGTAGACCTGGCCGCCGGCTGCGTGGACCTTGTCGCAGACCTCGCGTACTTCCGGGTCGAAGACGCCGTGGGTGGAGGGGTAGGTAATCATGATGCCGGCGACGTGCTCGCCGTGCTGCTCGAGCTTGGCGTCGAGGTCGGCGACGTCAATGGAGCCATCGTCAGCGGTCTTGATCACGACGACGCGCAGGTTCGCCAGGGTCGCCGAGGCCGCGTTGGTGCCGTGCGCGGAGGCCGGAATGAGGATGACATCGCGGCCGTGGTCGCCGTTGGCAACGTGATAGCGACGAATGGCCAGCAGGCCGGCCAGCTCACCCTGGGAACCGGCGTTGGGCTGGATCGAAACCTGGGCGTAGCCGGTGATATCGGCGAGCCAGGACTCGAGCTCGTCGATCAGCGCGCGCCAACCAGCGGTGGTCTCCTCCGGGGCATACGGGTGGATGCCCGCGAACTCCGGCCAGGAGATGGGCTCCATGGCAGAGGTGGGGTTGAGCTTCATCGTGCACGAGCCCAGCGGGATCATGGTGCGGTCGAGTGCTAAGTCCTTATCCGCCAGGGTGCGCAGGTAGCGCAGCATCTGGGTCTCGGAGTGAAGGGAGTTGAAGATCTCGTGCTGCAGCGGCTCCTCGGAACGCTGGACGGAGGACGGAATCTCGAAGGAGCCAGACGCGGCTGGCTCGGAGTTAGTGGAGGCCTCGGCGCCGAAGGCAGCGGCAAGGGTGTTGACGTCCTCGCTGGTAGCGGACTCGCCGAAGGAGACCGAGACCTTGTCGGAGCCGATGGCGCGCACCAGGTAGCCCTGCTCCTGCAGCTGGGCCTTGACGGCGGCCGCATCCACGCCGGTGACGGTCACGGTGTCAAAGAAGTCGCGGGAGACAATCTCCTTGCCCGCGCCGGTGACTGCTGCAGCAAAAGCAGAAGCGCGGTTATGCACGCGCTGCGCAATCTCCTTCAGCCCCTTCGGGCCGTGGTAGACCGCGTACATCGAGGCCACGTTGGCCAGGAGGGCCTGGGCAGTACAGATATTGGAGGTGGCGCGCTCGCGGCGGATGTGCTGCTCGCGGGTTTGCAGCGCCAGACGATAAGCGGGGCGGCCGGCGGCGTCCTTGGACACGCCCACGATGCGGCCCGGAAGCTGGCGCTTGAGCTTATCCGTGACGGACATGAAGGCCGCGTGCGGGCCGCCGAAGAAGAGCGGGACACCGAATCGCTGCGAGGAGCCGAGGACGACGTCTGCGCCCATCGAACCAGGTGCCTCCAGAAGGAGCAGCGACAGCGGGTCGGCCACGACGGCGGCCAGGGCGCCGCGGGTGTGGAGCTCCTCGATGGCGGCGTGCGGGTCGACGATATCGCCCTCGGTTCCGGTGTAAGCCAGAACTGCACCGACGAGGTCTTCGCCGACGATGCCATCGCGGACATCAGCAATCTCGACCTCGAGCTCGATGGCGCGGGCGCGCTCAGCGGCCACGGTCAGGACCTGCGGGTGCAAGCGCGAATCCAACAGCACGCGGCGGCCCTTCTTCACCGCGCGGGCCATCAGTCCGACGGCTTCGGCGGTGGCAGAGGCTTCGTCGAGAAGCGAGGCGTTTGCGATGGGAAGGCCGGTCAGGGACTCAATCATGGTCTGGAAGTTCAGCAGTGCCTCGAGGCGGCCCTGCGAGATCTCCGGCTGGTAGGGCGTGTAGGCGGTGTACCATCCGGCGTCCTCCAGCAGCCCGCGGCGAATGACCGCCGGGGTGAGGGTATCGGAGTAACCCTGGCCATAGAAGGACTTCAGCACGACGTTCTGGGAGGCGTACTCGCGCAGCTTCGCCTGCGCATCATCTTCGCTCAAAGCCTCCGGGAGGTTGAGCGCCTCGGTGGCGCGGATGGAGGCTGGCAAGGCGGCATCGACAAGCGCATCGACGCTGTCGTAGCCCAGGGCCTTGAGCATCGTTTCACGCTCGGCTGCATCCGGGCCGAGATGACGAGAGATGAAATCCATATGGTGAATCTCCTTCGTGGCGTTAGTTTGTGTGACCTAAACTGCTCCAAGTATAAAGCGTATGCCATGACATTAACCCCGGTTACCCCTGATTCGGAGATGTAGCGTCACGGCAGTCAGCGCCGCGACAGCGAACCCGATGATGAAGGCGGTGGAATACCCCGTGACAGGGCCCAAAAGCGAGAGGATGAACGGGGCAAAGAAGCCGAGATAGGTCAGCGAATAAAACACCCCCGTTGCCGCGCCGAGTTCCGCCGGGTGAGCGATGGCTTGCGTTTCTGCGAGCCCGCTGAGCATGCCAATTCCATAGGAGCTGCCCATGATGATGGCCGCGAGGGGGAGGAGGAACACCGCCCAGCCGTGGTGTGCCGCCGCGACGACGATGAGACACAGGAGCATGCCTATCGCGGCCAGCACTATGCCGTGGAATGCGGTTACGCGGATGCGGCCCGCTAGCTGCTGGATTACCACGCCGCTTCCCATGGTGAGTAGCGCACAGAGCCCGGCAATGAGAATGGGGTGGCGCAGGTGCTCACTGAGCTGTGAGGGGAGGAAGACGAAGGCAGTGGTGGCGGAGCCAAAGACCCACGGGGCATAGGCCACGACCGGTAGGTAGCGGGGAGTAAGCAAACTCGTGGGTATGAAAGTGCGGCGTTGCGTAGGCTTCGGCGCAGTGTGATTCTCCGGAACCGTCCACACGAGCGGCACGACGATGAGTGCCAACCCGATATGCAGAACATAAGGCACGACGGTGGGCCAAGGGAGGAACTCTGCGGCGATACCGGCAACGCCAGGTGCCAACGCGAAGCCAGCCGAAAGAGCAATGGAGGAACGCTTCGCACCAACGCTGAGGTGGGTGCTGAGTTCCTTAATCCAGGCAGCGCCGGAAGACATGGCCAGTCCCACCGCAGCCCCGGCACACAGGCGTCCGACCAGCAAGGGGAGGAAGGCGCCGCCTGCGCCACTGAGGAAGACCAGTGAACCCGCAGTGGTGGAGAGGACGGCTGGGCGCATGACAGCGCGGCGTCCCAGCGAATCCGAGAGCGGACCGCCAATGAAAAGTGCCACCATGATGCCGAGGGCGTAAATGCCAAAGAGGAAGGTCGTCTGCAGAACCCCCAAATCGGTGGTGACTTGGTAGACCACGACCATGGGGGCGAAAAGATTAGCGCCGCACGCGACGAGAAACATGCCGAGAGCGACGCGGAACCATTTCTGAGAAACCATGCTGCACAGTCTAGTGTGCTGAGTCACAGAGGTTAGGTCTTGGTGGCAAGACGGTTAAAGAAAACGCGCCTATCTGCCAAACTTAGCGCCGATCTCTGAGGCGAGCAATAGTTTTGGCAGATAGGGCAGTTGCGGCGCCACTGAGCGATGTCACCGAGCTGTGTTTGCGGGGGTGGAGGAAAGCCGGGTGGAAAACGACGAAGCTCCCCCGCCGCAGTGGCAGGGGAGCAGTCTCTTAAGACTTGGAGTCTTGTTAAGCCTTAGAGGTCAAGGTCGGCTTCGAAATCTGCGGTTTCGAGGCGGTCCTTGATGGTGGTGATGAAGCGACCAGCGTCGGCACCGTCGACCACCTGGTGGTCGTAGGTGAACGGCAGGTAGCACATCTGGCGGATGGCGATGGCGTCCTGGCCGTCCTCGGTCACGACGACCGCGCGCTTGGTAATAGCGGCGGTGCCCAGGATGCCAGCCTGCGGCGGAACCAGAATCGGGGTATCCAGCAGGGCGCCCTCGGAGCCGATGTTGGTCACGGTGAAGGTTGCACCGGTCAGATCGTTTGGCTTGAGCTTGTTGTTGCGGGCCTTATCAGCCAGCTCGGCGATCTTCTGGGCAATCTCCGGCAGCGTCAGCTCCTGGGCCTTGTGGATGACCGGGGTCAGCAGGCCACGCGGAGTATCCACGGCGATGGCCACGTTGACGTCAGCGTGGTAGGTCATCTCCTTGGTCTCCGGGTTGTAGGACGCGTTGACGTTCGGGTGGGAGACCAGTGCCTCAACGGTGGCCTTCACGATGAACGGCAGGAAGGAGAGGTTGGCCTCGTACTTGTCGATGAACGCCTGCTTGGACTGCTTGCGCATATCCCAGATGGCGGTCATATCGACTTCCTGGACGTGGGTCAGCTGAGCGGAAATCTGGAGGGCCTCAACCATCTTGGTCGCCGTGATCTCGCGGATACGGTTGACCTTCTGGGTGGTGCCGATGAGCTCCTGCTTCTCCGGATCCACGGACTTGGTGGACCAGCGAGCGCGCGGGTTGCTGGAGGAGGCGCTAGCGGAGGAAGCCGGTGCCTCACCTTCGCCGGCGGCGGCCAGGACGTCCTGCTTGCGGATGCGGCCACCGACGCCAGTGCCGGAGACGGTGGAGAGGTCTACGCCGTGCTTCTCAGCCAGCTTGCGCACCAGCGGGGTGACATACGGGACGTTATCGCCGTTGTTGACCTTCGTGGAGGTCTCAGAAGTCTTCGGCTCGGAGGACTGGGAAGCGGCCGGCTTGTCCTCTGCCTTCGGCTC
>NZ_KV818294.1:0-50853 GCF_001814885.1 Corynebacterium sp. HMSC068G04
AAGGCCCTCCTTTGGTGCTGCGCTTAGTTAATTAGTTATTGCCCTTGTTGAGCTGGTTGCGCAACTGGTCAAAGTAATCGCGCGCGCTCTGCGGCTGGTTGTTGCCCTGGGGCGGGGCCGGGAAGCCCGAGAACTGACCAAAGCCCTGGCCCTGCTGTGCGTTCTGCACCTTTTCCTGAGCCTGTTGCTGTGCGCGCTGCGCCTGCTCCATCAGCTCAGCATCGCGGCGGGCACGCTCATCGCGCTCGCGGCGCTCCTGCTCCTCACGGCGGCGACGCTCAGCAGCGGCGTTCTCGCGGCTGTGCTTTGCTTCGCCGGCCGGCACCTTCGGCTTCGGAGCTTCGTTAATAGCGTTGGTGGACAGCAACGTATCGCGCATACCGCCGAAGAGATCCTGCATGCCGCCCGGGTTAGACGGCATGTACAGCACGTTGGTGTGGGCGCGGTCGGCCACATCCACCATGGCGTCGAGGTACTGGGAGACCAGCATGAGGGTCTCGGGGTTCTCCTGCACGCCGGCAGCACGCAGCAGCTCATACTGCTGGGCAATACCTTCGACGATCTCCTTACGTTGGTCAGCCACACCGCGACCCTGCAGCTTCTTAGCCTCGGCCGCACCCTCGGCTTCCTTGACCACGCGGATCTTCTCGGCCTCCGCCTGAGCCACGGCTGCCTCGCGCTCACGCTGCGCCGCGTTAATGGAGTTCATGGACTCACGCACGCGGGCATCCGGACGAATATCGGTGACCAGGGTATTAACGAAGTTCCAGCCGTAGGCGGCCATGTTATCGCGCAGGGACATCGCCACGTTGCGGGCAATAGTGTCCTTGGAAGAGAAAGAATCGTCCAGGTTCATGTTTGCCACGGAAGAACGGACGTTGTCCTGGACGTAGGCCACGATCTGCTGCTCGTGGTTGGACAGAGTGTAGAAAGCCTGACGCTCGCTGCCCTGGACTACTTCGTACTGCACGGCAACCGGGATCTGGACGAAGACGTTGTCCTTGGTCTTGGTTTCTACCATGACATCGAGCTGACGAATCTGCAGGCTGATCTTGGCGCGCACGCGGTCGACGTAGGGCAGCTTGAAGTGCAAGCCTGCGTGAGCCACGGTCACGAACTTACCCATGCGCTCAATGATGGCGGCTTCCTTCGTCCGGACGATGAAGAAACCGTCGAAGGCGGTGGCAATAATAAGTAGGAGAATCACGCCAATGACGATGAGACCGGCCATAGGCTTATCCTTTCTGCTCGATTTAAATTTTCCTAACCAGTGTGCCACACGGTGACCACCACCACATCCCGAAGGAGATCACTCCCCGAGCTCACTCGGAGCCTTTAATGCTCGTCAGCCGCTCGGAAGAGCTCACCCAAAATCCCCGCGCCGTCCTCACTAATCCCGTTGTGCTGGAAGCGGTTGGTCACCACTGGGCGCAGGTCGCGGTAGGTCTCCCCTGTAGCCAGGGAATCCTCGAAGGGCACGAAGATATCGTCGAGGTAGATGGCGGCGGAGGCGGTCACGGGGGCGTCGGCAAGCGCAGCGGCGTCATACGGAGAGCTTGCCCACTCGTGGGCGGCGAGCTCCTCGGCGGCCTGCTTGAAGGGGCGCAGCGCCGGATCCTCATCGAATTGCCAGGGGAAGATGTGCTCACCAGTGAGATAGGTACCGTCCTCGGCAAACTCGGGGAATTCCTCGCGCACGCGGTGAGCAGCCCAGCCGGTGACGGCCTGGCCGCCGACGCCGCCGTAGATAGATTCATGGATGGCCGCATACAGCGGGCCAGCCTGGAAGCTCACGCGCTGCCCCACGTCGTTGAGGAAGTCCGAACGCAAGCGCTTTTCGCCGTTCACCGTCCGGAAAGGCTCCTCCAGCAGGTAGCCCAAAGAATCGAAGCCAGTGCCGCGGCCCAGCTCAATTCCGATGGTGCGGAAGCGGCGCGACGACAGGCGCTCCCCTGTCGGCAGCAGCTCCTCCGAGTTGTCTAGGTGGTGGAGGATTTCCTCGATGCGCGCTTGTGCCCACGGGAACTGGGCATAGAAGCGTTCGTGGCGCACCTTGAGCTTGGCAAAAGTCGTACGGTAGAGATCATCAGCGCCCTTGGTCAGGGTGGGCAGTCCACCAGTGAGGAAGGCACGCCCAATGGAATCAGGGAACATCGAGACATAGGCGGTGATGATGAAGCCGCCGAAGGATTGGCCGAAGAGATCCCAGGATTCCTCGCCGAGGTGCTCGCGCAGGCGCTCGGCATCGCGCACGATATTTTCTTGCCGCAGCTGCGCCAGACGCGCAGCGCTGCGATCCTCAGCCGGGCTGAGCTCGTCAATGCGGTGGCTGCGCCCGGTGCCGCGCTGGTCCATGAGGATCCAGCGGTAGCGCTCCAAGCCCTTCCCGATGAGTCCGGAAGCACCCGTCGGCCGCGGCGCCGGGAAGCCCGGCCCGCCCTGGTTATAGAGCAGCGCCGGATAATTCTCACCGCCGGGCGGGATGATTTCCCGGGCGTAGAGCTCGAACTCCCCCGCGGCGGGATTGTCATAGTCCCAGGGGACGGTGATGGTGTGTTCCTTGATGGTGTGGCCGAAGCGTTTCATGCTTCTAGTAGACCACGAAACCTTCCTTGCGGAACACCTCGCGGATCTCCTCCACGTCTTCCGGCTTCGGCGGCTTTGTATCCTCCAGGGTGTACGGGTAGCCCAGCTCGTGCCACTTGTCCGCGCCCATGTTGTGGAAGGGCAGCACCTCGATGCGCTCGATATTGCTCTTCCAGCGGGAGACAATTTTGGCCACGTTGGCGACGTTCTCCGGGGCGTCGGTAAGCCCCGGCACCACCACGAAGCGAATCCAGACCGGCTTGCCGATGGCATTGAGGCGATCCCCAAAGTCAATCGTCGGCTGCAGCTCGCGGCGGGTGACCTTCTTATAGGTCTCCTCGTCACCGGACTTGACGTCCAAGAGCACCAAGTCGATATTGTCCAGGTCCTCATCGCGCAGGCGCGCGCCGAGGTAACCCGAGGTGTCGATCGTGGTGTGGATGCCTGCATCGTGAACTTCCTTGAGCAGGCGCCGCGCGAAGGCGATCTGGAAGAGCGGCTCACCACCCGAAATGGTCAGCCCACCACCGGAAGCCTTGAAGACGGGCTTATAGCGCTTGATGCGCTTGACCACATCCTCGATGCGCTCCAAGGTGCCGACCTTCATCTCCATGGTGTCGGGATTGTGGCAATACTGGCAGCGCAACGGGCAACCCGACATGAACATGGTCATGCGGGTTCCAGGCCCATCCACGGCCGTCACCAGCTCCCAGGAGTGCACGAGCGCGACATCACCAGAGCGGCGAGCCTGCATCAACTCTGGGCGGGTGTAACCGTCGAGGTCGTTGTCCGTTCCTAAACCGGCGGCGGCGCCGCGCACCTTCTCCCCTTCTTCTGGGGTAAGGCGCACGACGCCGGTAATGCCATCTGCCATTTAGGAGCCCTGGTGGAAGGTACGGGAGATGACGTCCAGCTGCTGCTCGCGGGTGAGCTTCACAAAGTTGACCGCGTAGCCGGAAACGCGGACCGTGAGGTTCGGGTACTTCTCCGGGTGCTCAACGGCGTCCTCCAGGGTGGACTTGTCCAGGACGTTGATGTTGGCGTGGTAGAGGCCCGAGTTCATGTTGTTGGCGGTGCGGTTGGCCTTCATGGAAGCGAGGCGCTCGTCGAAAGTTTTGGTTGCCATGATGTTTTCTCCTTGGGAAGTAGTGTGGAGGTGGTCTATTCGGAATCCATGATGAAGCCGGCGTCGAGGACGCCCACCAGGTTGGTGATGCGCTCCTCCTGGGTGCGGCCCAATCCGGACGGGGTGATGGTGTTGGTCAGCGAGATGCCGTCGAGTGCATCCTTGTAGTCCAGCTTGCCTACCGACAGCATGGAGGCAACCATGCCGTGGCTATCCGCGCCGTTCTCCGGGTTTGCGCCCGGCGCGAACGGGGTGCCCGCCTCGTGGCCGGATGGGAAGGAACCGGTGGCCTTGCCGTAGACAACGTTGGAGGTAATGGTCAGCACCGACTGGGTCGGGATAGCGTTGCGGTACATCGGGATGGCCTTAATCTTCTCCATCACGGTGTGAACGATGGTGGCGGCGATGTCATCGGCGCGGTCGTCATCGTTGCCGTAGAAGGGGAAGTCACCTTCCGTCTTGTAGTCCACGATAAGACCGGTCTCATCGCGCACCGGGTAGACCTTGGCGTACTTGATGGCGGACAGCGAGTCAGCCACGATGGACAGACCGGCGATACCGCAGCCCATGGAGCGCACGATATCGGAATCGTGCAGCGCCATCTCGATCGACTCGTAGGCGTACTTGTCGTGGCAGTAGTGGATGATGTTGAGGGCCTCAACGTAGGTGCCCACAACCCAATCCAGCATCTCCTCGTACTTCTGCCAGACCTCATCGAAGTCGAGCGGTCCATCGCCCTTGATGGGCTCGTAACCGTCAACCACCTGCTTGCCGCTGACCTCGTCGCGGCCGCCGTTGATGGCATAGAGCAGGGCCTTCGCAGCGTTGACGCGGGCACCGAAGAACTGCATTTGCTTGCCGACGGCCATCGGGGACACGCAGCACGCAATTGCGGCGTCGTCGCCCCACTGCTCACGAATCTGCTTATCGGACTCGTACTGGATCGAGGAGGTCTCAATCGAGATGTGGGCGCAGAATTCCTTGTAGCCCGCCGGCAGCTGCGGATCCCAGAAGATGGTGATGTTTGGCTCCGGGGACGGGCCCAGGTTGATCAGTGTCTGCAGCAGACGGAAGGAAGTCTTGGTCACCATGTGGCGGCCATCGTCGCCAAAGCCGGCATCGGACCAGGTTGCCCAGTACGGGTCACCGGAGAAGATCTGGTCATAGTCCTCGGTGCGCAGGAAACGGACGATGCGCAGCTTGAGCACCAGCTGGTCGATGATTTCTTGGGCGTCTTCCTCGGTGATGATGCCCGCGTTCAGGTCGCGCTCGAAGTAGCAGTCGAAGAATGCGGAGAGGCGGCCGATGGACATGGCGGCGCCGTCCTGGGACTTAATGGAGGCCAGGTAGCCAAAGTAGGTCCACTGCACTGCCTCGTGGGCGGTCTTCGCGGGCTTCGAGATATCGAAGCCATAGGACTCAGCCATGACCTTGAGCTTCTTCAGAGCCTTGATCTGCTCGGCGTGCTCCTCGCGGTAGCGTGCCCAGTGCTCGGAGAAGCCGAGGTCCCCCACCGCATGCTTGGATGCTTCCTTCTCAGCAATGAGGAAGTCCACGCCATAGAGAGCCACGCGGCGGTAGTCACCGATGATGCGGCCGCGGCCATAAGCATCCGGCAGGCCGGTGATGATGTGAGAGGAACGCGCTGCGCGGATGCGCGGGGTGTAGATATCGAAGACTGCATCGTTGTGGGTCTTGCGGTAGCGCGTGAAGATCTTCTCGATCTCCGGATCGGTTTCCTTACCGGCTTCCTTAATGGCCTGCTTGACCATGCGCCAGCCACCGTTGGGCATCATGGCGCGCTTCAGCGGAGAATCCGTCTGCAGACCCACGATGACGTTGTCATCCTCACAGATGTAGCCGGCCGGGAAAGCATCGATATCGCTCGGGGTGTGGGTGTCCACGTCGAAGATGCGCTTCTGGCGCTCGACGGACAGGTAATTCTTCTCCAAATGATCCCACACGCGCTGCGTCTTCTCGGTGGGCCCAGCGAGGAAGGAGGAGTCCCCGTCATAAGGGGTGTAGTTGCGCTGGATAAAATCACGAACGTCAATGTTTTCAGTCCACGGGCCGGGCTCAAAGCCCTTCCATGCCTCGAACTGCACAGACTGTTCCGTTGCGGTGGTCACTATTTTGACTCCCTTCATAGTTCGCACGACGCGTAACACTTAGTCGCAGAAGGGCTGTGGGTGACTTCGGCTCACGGGCCATTCGGTCAACACGTATCGTCACCGAACCCCTCTCTGTAGCCCATAGTAGGGGTACAACCGCATAACCTCACATCGGCAAATGCGGGCCCCATGCCACCGAACGGGCTGGTTTTAGCACCACACTGGTCAGCTCTCTCATAGGTAACGACCGTACGGTTGGATGCGGGGGTAAATCACCCCCTGACGTGGCCTTTCCCACACCTTCCAGGCGAGTTCTTGGTGCCTGTCCGCGCCGCGCTCTATTGTTATGCGCAGTATCCTCGTCTCGCCCTTCAGCAAGGAGCTCTTTGCGTGTCTGACACCGCCGCTACCGCTAGCCCTGCCACCACCCCAACCCATCCCGTTGATGTTGTCCCGCCAGCGCCCAAGCTGGCAGCGCTCGGACTTCAGCACGTTCTCGCTTTCTACGCGGGCGCGGTCATCGTCCCGCTGCTTATCGCGGGTTCGCTCGGGCTGGATGAGGCCACCACGATCCACCTCATCAACGCTGACCTGTTGACCTGTGGTCTGGCCACGTTGATCCAGGCGGTGGGCGTCGGCAAGCACATTGGCGTCCGTCTGCCCATCATCCAGGGCGTAACCACCACGGCGGTGAGCCCCATCATTGCCATCGGCATGAGCGCTGGTGACCAGCCGCTGCCCACGATTTATGGCGCAATTATTGCTGCCGGTATCTTTACCTTTTTCGCTGCGCCGGTCTTTGGACGCGTGCTCAAATACTTCCCGCCGATTGTCACCGGCACCGTACTTCTGGTCATGGGTACGTCGCTGCTGGCGGTTTCTGCCAATGACTTCGTTAATTACGCTGACGGGGTCCCGGCCGCACGCGATCTGCTCTATGGCTTCGGCACGCTCACCATCATTATCATCGTGCAGCGTTTCTTCCGCGGCTTCCTGGGTACTCTGTCTGTGCTGCTTGGTTTGGTCATCGGTACTTCCGTGGCCTTCGCACTGGGCGATACGTCCTTTGACGGCGTGCGTGAAGCCGATGCCATCGGTATGACAACACCTTTCTACTTCGGTATGCCGAAGTTCGACATCATGGCGATTCTTTCCCTCATCATCGTCATGATCATCACCATGGTGGAAACCACCGGCGATGTCTTCGCTACCGGTGAGATTGTGAAGAAGCGCATCAAGCGCGATGACGTAGTGCGCGCCATTCGCGCCGATGGTCTCTCCACCACCCTTGGTGGCGTGATGAACTCCTTCCCCTACACCTGCTTCGCGCAGAACGTCGGCCTGGTTCGCCTGACTGGTGTGAAATCCCGCTGGGTAGCCGTGTCCGCAGCGGGCTTCATGATCATTCTGGGCCTGCTACCTAAGGCCGCAGCTGTTGTGGCGGCTATCCCCTCCCCGGTGCTCGGCGGCGCCTCCCTCGCTCTGTTCGCCAACGTTGCCTGGGCCGGCCTGCAGACCATTGCGAAGGAAGACATCGCCGACGGACGCAACGCCGCCATCGTTACCACCGCGCTGGGGCTGGCCATGCTCGTCACCTTCAAGCCGGACGTGGCCACCGCGTTCCCGGAGTGGGCGCAGATCTTCGTCTCCTCCGGAATGTCCATCGGCGCTATCACCGCGATTCTGCTCAACTTGCTCTTCTTCCACGTCGGCTCGCAGTCCGGCGATGATGTCAGCCGCCTCGACGGCGCCGGCGTCTCGCTCAAGGAGCTCAACGAGATGGACCGCGAGAGCTTCGTCAGCGCTCTGCGCCCGCTCTTCAACAACGAAACCTGGCCGCTCGAAGCCGCCTGGGAACTGCGCCCCTTCCAGGACGTCAGCCAGCTGCGTGAGGCAATCCAGGTCACGGTACTCACCGCTCCGAGCGACCAGCGCCGTGCACTGATCCACGACTACCCGGCGATGGATGAGCTGCTGCTTGCCGACGCCTCCACGGCCGCCACCATCTCCGCCGACCGCGGTTCCCTGGCCCTGGATGACCTCGACGATGTTCAAACGCAGCAGCTTATCGACGTCTCACAGGCCTATCGCGAGCGCTTCGACATGCCGTTCGTGGCATACCTGGACACCAATGACTCGGCCGATCGCGTGATCGATGCGGGCGTGCGCCGCTTGTCCAACTCGGATGAGCTGGAGCAGCGCGTGGTCTTGAGCGAAATCATCGAGATTGCCAATGACCGCTTCGATATCCTCCTTGCGGACGCTAACCCGGTGCGAGCTTACTGGGACCGCAAGTTCACGGAGGTGGAATGAACATAGTTCATTCCACGTACGGGGGACACTCGACGTAGAAAAAGGATCATTCCACGCAAAAGGTCACTCGACGTGAGGACTAGCTGAACTCCATGGTGACCTGGGCCTCGGGGTCAACGCCACGGATGATGCCCTCATAGAAATTGCGAGCTTGGTCCTGCAGGAGCTCGCGGTTGTCGTCGATGTCCTTGCGCTTCTTATCGGCGCTGAGGACATCCGACACTGTAGATGCGGCGTCGATCGGCTGGGTGGTCCAGCTGAGTACGCCGTTGTTTTCCACGGCAGTCTTGAACTCCTCATCGGAATGCCCAATGAAGATGAAGTCCGGGATATGGACCGTGTAGGCATGCTCTCCGGTCTCAGTGACGCGAACGTCCTTGCCTTCGATACCAAGCTTGGCTTTATAGGAATACTGCACAAATTGTGTTCGGCTAGTCCACGGAACCTTCACGCCTAAGACCTGACCCACGGAAGATTTCTCCGCCAGCCCCTGGATACCCAGGCTGAGCAAGACCACCTGCTCTTCGCGCTGGACAGCCTTAACGACCTGCGTGTTGGTTGACTGCACCGGCGCGGTATAAACCTCGTGCGGCTGGCGCACGGCGTAGACACCAAGCGCAGCGCAGGCCAGCGACAACAGCACCACGAGGGCGATGAGGGTGGTGCTTAGTTTGCGAGGAGACATAAAGCCCGTCCTTTGTGTGATTCAGAAAAAGATGCCTTCTAGACTAGCCCTTCGATCTGAACCCAGCCCCACACACAATGCTTTTACCTTGCTCTGATGAGGGCCTGCTGATCCACGAAGGCGCCAAAGGCCATCAACAAGGTGTCAAGCTCCGTGCGCAAGTGGCGGTGCATAACCACCGCCCCAGAACGCCGAAGCCGTTCTTCGGCAACCCCGTTGACGTCGCCTAGCACCAGCACCACGTGGCCGGGGAGGACGCCATCGAATTCTGTGGCGTCGAGAACCACACCATCGCACGCGCGTGCTTCCTCTTCCGTACTGATCCACCGAACACGCACTCCGTGTGGTGCGTAGCGTGCCACATCCGCAGCCAAACGCTCGCTCATTAAAAGCCCGAGAGTTACTGTCATACGCATTTCAATCACCTGTCCTGAAGCCTTGTGACAAGGGCTTTTACCTTGCCTAGCCACAGAATAAAGATTGAAACGTTCACTGTATATGGTCGTTTCAGTTCTATATGATCAGGGCCATGGACAAGGAAGAACGCCAGCGCAGAATCATCTGGGCGGTTGACTCGGGGAGCAAAACGGTCAGCCAATTACAAGAACTCACTGGGGCCTCCGCGATTACCATCCGCCGAGATCTCACTGAGCTGGAAGAAGCTGGGGCCCTCACGCGCTTTCATGGCGGCGCTCGCCCCGCTGTGCGACGGGGTGCCCGCTATCCCCTAGAGGTTCGCCGGAAAGAAGATCCCGCCGGCAAACGTGCGATCGCTGTGGAGGCTGCCCGTCTTGTTGAACCAGGCTCCTGCGTGCTCATTGACTCAGGGACCACGCCGACAGCCGTTGCCCGCAACCTCGCCGGCATGGACATCACAGCACTAGCAATGTCTCTGTACGCGGGCGCAGCATTAGCCAAGACGCCGGGCAGCGACGTCCTAATTCCAGGCGGAACCGTCAATAGCGACGATCTTGCGGTGTACGGGGCAGAAGCGGTTGACACAGTCATGTCCATGCGCTTCGACTTAGCAATCGTGGGTGTCTGCGCGTGCACTCCGTCGGTGGGCCTTATGTCCCCGAACCTTACCGAGGCCACCATCAAACGGGCCTACTTTAAAGCGGCCCGACGTGTCATCGTTGTCACCACACCAGAGAAGTTCACCCGCATGTCGGCCCACCGAGTGGCCACCTTTGACCAGGTCGACACGGTCATCACAACAACTGACCTATCCCCGGACATAGCCCAGGACGTGGTCGATTTTGGCGCCAACCTCACGATGGTGCCGGTAGAAGACTCTTAAAGCTGGAACTGCTCAACAACTTCAGTGCGGCGCTTGTGCTCCATCCAGAAGGAAAGGAACGGAACAACACCGGCGAGCGCCGTGGTAAAGAGCTTGCCTACCGGCCACATTGCACGCGGACCGAGGACCAGGATGGATACGAGGTAGACCATGTAGGCCACGCCGTGCGCTTGGGCGATGAGCGTAGCCCACGATGGCATCTCCATCCCCACGCCGTATTGCAGGATCATGCGTGCGACAAGAATGAGAAGGAAAATACCGGTAATCGTGGCGGCAATGGAAAAGAACTTCAGCGGGCCACGGATACGCGCCTGACGGTCAGGATGGACAGCGTTGTTCACTGGGTTGCTCATAAATTCTCCTCTTCGGTGCCGCGACGGCGGCGCTGCTTGTTCATAGCGTTGAAGGTTTCCACATCAATCTGCGGACGGGGCGGTAGGAAATCTTCGTCGATTTTAGTCTCGGTGTGCTCCTTGGCCGCGCGCACGTCCTCTGCCTCATATTGGGCTGGCTCTTCTCCCCGCTCGAGAGCTTCGTTCTCGGCATCGATTCGCTCATTCTCGTAGCGCATGGCGGTGCGGTAAGCGTAAACAACAAATATCGCGAACAGCGGCCATTGGAAGGCGTATCCCAAGTTCTGGAAGGTTCCCGAACCGGAGCGGAACCGCGTCCATTGCCAGTAAGCAAGGAACAAAAAGAGCACGACGAAGAGCACGATGAGGACGATGTGCCACCATCGAACCTTCATCCGCTTTTTCGGTGCTGGGTTGGTGCTCACTCTGAACAGCCTACCCACCACGCCCAGAAAAGTGGATTTCCGTCTATGGCCTGCCGCCCTGTAGGCTAGTGACCGTTGCGCAGAGCAAAGAGTGCTCCGCAGCAACGAAACCAGCGCCCGTGGCGGAATTGGCAGACGCGCTAGATTTAGGTTCTAGTGTCTTATGACGTGTGAGTTCAAGTCTCACCGGGCGCACATAGTCTGACCCCGCACGGTTTCCGTGTGGGGTCTTGTCGCCACAGCGCTCGGCGAGCCCACATGGTTCTCTTCAGGCGGTTCCCCTCATCGGGTTCTTTTGGGGGGCAAAGAAGCCACCTAAAGCACTACAGAAGGTTCGTTTGGGGGCAGGCGAACCATATGAGTAGAACCATGTGCGGAGAGACCAAAGCCACAGGACCATCTGCGAGGTAGCTTCTGCATTTCCCCAGGTGGTCTTCGCAGAATGTGCGCAGGCGGTCCTTTTAGTTTGGTCCCCCATCAACCTGCCAAGCTAGCGGACGCCGAGGCTTGCGGATATTGCTCGGCGGATGCTGGGACTCGTGGTGATGGCGGGCGGAGGCTTAGGCTTGGCCGGCAAGCGCCGCTAAGGGTTCGCGCAACTGCGCCAGCGCGCGGCCACGGTGCGAAACCGCGTTCTTCTCCTCCGGGGACATCTCCGCAGCAGAGCGGGATTCACCTTCGGGCTGGAAGAGCGGATCGTAGCCAAAGCCATTCTCGCCCTGTGGGGAGGTGAGCAAGGAGCCTGGCCAGCGGCCCTCCACCACGTGTTCCTGCCCATCCGGGGTCACCAGCGCGCAGACCGACACGAAGGCAGCCGCGCGGCGCTCGGCGGGCACGTGGGACATCTGCCCCAGCAGCAGCCGGTTATTGGCTTCATCGTCTCCGTGGCCGCCCGACCACCGAGCAGAGAGCACACCTGGCATGCCGTTGAGTTCTTCCACCGCGAGGCCGGAATCATCCGCGATCGTCGCCAAACCGGTGTGCTCCACCCCGGCGCGCGCCTTGATCAGTGCGTTATCAGCAAACGTGCGGCCATCCTCCATCGGCTCCGGATAGGCCTCCACAGCGGACAGCGGGAGCAGCTCGATGCCTGCGATGCCGGCATCAGCGAGAATCTTCTCCAGCTCCTTGAGCTTCTTGGCATTATTCGAAGCGACGAGGAGCTTTACCATCCGAGGGCCGCCTTTTGAGCGTCGATAAGCTGGGTGCAGCCGGCTTGGGCCACGTCCAACATGTCGTTGAGCTCCGCGCGGCCGAACAGGCCGTGCTCACCGGTACCCTGAATCTCGACGAAGTCTCCGCCCTCCTGCATCACCACGTTGAGATCAACCTCCGCGCGAGAGTCCTCCTCATAGGGCAGGTCGAGGCACACGTGACCATCGATGATGCCAACGGAGACAGCAGCGATCGGATCCAGCAGCGGCTCGCCCGGGACGACACCCTCCTCCTTGAGGTAAGCAATCGCATCAGCCAGCGCCACATACGCGCCGGTAATCGACGCCGTGCGGGTACCGCCATCTGCCTGCAGCACATCGCAATCCAGCTGGATGGTGTTCTCCCCCAGCTCGGACAGGTCCACGGCGGCGCGCAGGCTGCGGCCCACCAGGCGGGAAATCTCGTGGGTACGGCCCTTGACCTTGCCCTTCATCGACTCGCGCGGCATGCGGTCGTGGGTGGCCGCAGGCAACATCGCGTACTCAGCAGTCAGCCAGCCTTCGCCGGAGTCCTTCTTAAAGCGCGGCACCCCGAATTCCACGGAAGCCGTACACATGACACGGGTGTTGCCGAACTCCACCAGCACCGACCCGGCCGGGTTGGTGGTGAAGTTGCGGGTAATACGAACGCTACGGAGTTGGTCGAGCGCGCGACCATCGGCACGAGTGAAATCAGTCATGCCCCTACCCTACCGCGCGTGCTAAAAGTCGAGCTCCATCCCAGCAGCACCGACGACAATCTCACCGTCGAACTCGCGGGCAGCGGCGGCATATGTTGCGGCGACATCGCCCCACGGCTGTAGGTGAATGAGCACCAGCTTCTTTACCCCTGCTTCGCGCGCCAGACGCCCGGCTTCTGCCCCCGACATGTGCATGTCCGGGGCCTTGTCCTCCGAGGTCTCGCCCCATGCGGCCTCACAGAGGAAAACATCCACGCCCTGGGCAGCTTCAACGAGTGCGGGCGTATAGGCCGAATCCGCGGAATAGCACAGGGTGGCGCTGGTCTTGGTGTGCTCCACCCGCAAGGCATATGTCTCTACTGGGTGAACTGTGCGGAAGGGGGTGATATAGACATCGTCGACAAGCTGGCGTTCCCGATCCACCCACGGGCTGAACGCAAACGTATCGCTCATATCATCCACCCCGTCCGGAGTATCCGAGGACAGCCGGCCCAGGTGGGTCTCAGTCGTCGACGGCCCGAGGCAGAAATTGCGGGAGGCTGCGGGTTCTGTGGGGTGGAAGCGGCGCCACACCATCAAAGACGGAAAGTCCAGGCAGTGATCGGCATGGAGATGAGTTAACGCCACGTGTGCATCGCACGGATCCTGGAGTTCCTGCAGGCGTGCAAGCGTACCCGGGCCCAAATCCATGATGATGGACGGAGCAGAGGGGAAAGACAAGAGATAGCCAGAGGCCGGATTACCCACAGTGGGCACCGAGCCGGAACAGCCTAGGATGGTCAGCTTCATGCGTTCAATAGTTCCACGAAACAATGGGGGATGCGGGATTTGGGTCGATTGTACATCCTCACCCGCTCTAAATCTTGGGCCCCAGGAAGCGCGCGGCAAAACGCTCGAAGGCGGCGTGGTCGCCAGTGCACTCGAAACTACGTGTGGGTGCCTGCCCCGCCGGGGCCAGCATGTCCGTGTTGGTGAGGATGCGCAACACATCCTTCGCAGTCTCCTCCGCCGAGGACACCAAGGTGACGTTATCCCCGATAGCGAGCTGGATGACGCCCGTCAGCAGCGGGTAGTGCGTGCAGCCAAGAACGAGCGTGTCGACGCCCGCCGACTGCAGCGGCGCGAGGTAGCCCTCGGCCACACCCAGGATCTGGCGCCCAGCGGTAATGCCGCGCTCGACAAAGTTCACGAAGTCCGGGCAGGCCACGGCCGTGCACTCAACATTCGGGTTGACGGCGAACAAATCCTGGTAGGCCCCGGAATTAATGGTTCCCTCCGTACCAATCACGCCAATCTTGCCGTTGCGGGTGGTGGCGATGGCGCGGCGCACGGCCGGGCGGATAACCTCCACGACCGGAATGGCATAGCGCTCGCGGGCATCGTGCAGGAAGGCGGCCGTGGCGGTGTTGCAGGCGATCACCAGCATCTTGCAGCCGCGCTCCACCAACTCGTCGGCGATGGCGGTGGAGAGCTCCCTCACCTCGGCGATGGGCCGCGGGCCGTAGGGGGTATGGGCGGTATCGCCGATGTAGATGATGGATTCGTCGGGAAGCTGCTCGATGATCGTGCGAGCGACGGTCAGGCCGCCCACGCCCGAATCAAAAATCCCGATCGGAGAGGTCGCGTCAGGCATTAACGCATCGCTCCCCGAGGCGCGGGCTTGACCTTCTTAATCGGGTCATCGGAGGTGATCACCATGCCCGCGACGATGCCACCGATGGCGCCGAAGAGGTGGCCCTGCCAGCTGACTCCCTCGTAGATCGGCAGCACGCCCCAAATGAGGCCGGAGTAGGCGAACCCTAGACCAACACCAATCAGGAACTGCCCCAGCGAGCGGTTAAAGATGCCGCGCACGATGAGATAGGCCAGCCAGCCATAGACCATGCCCGAAGCACCGATATGCGAGGTCCCCGGCCCGCCCAGCAGCCACGTGCCCACGCCGGCGATGAGCACCACGATGATGGTGACCTCCCACCATGCCTTGCGGCCCGACAAGCCGATCAGGAAACAAAAGATCGCACCAGGCAACGAGTTTCCGATGAGGTGCTCGAAGTTCGCGTGGAGCAGCGGCGCGGTGAAAATCCCCCAGATGCCGTTGAAGTCCAGCGGATGAATGCCGTACTGCCCCAGCTCGCTTCCAAAGAACAGGAAGTTAATGATGTGGATGATCCACTCGACGGCGAGGAATCCCACCGTGAGAGACGCGGCTGTTTTGAGGCGGCCGGCCCGCGTGTAGTTCTTCGAATCGCCTGTATTAAGGAGGGGCTGCTGTCCCTGTCCCGCGGCAGCGGGGCGGGGTTGGAAGGGGTTAGGCTCATGCGAATGCTGCTGGCCAAAGGGTCCACTCGTCGTCATAATGCCTCCAACTCTAGCAAGCCCGCAGCGAGGAATACGCCTCCAAACCCAGCCCTGGGCTTGCACTCACCACGGCGTCAACGATGGCTGCCTCCACGGCATCGGCAGCAGCTGCGCTTAACGACGCCAACTCCGCCGGGCCGATGCCCCGCTCCGCTGAGCGGACTCCCGAGGAGGCAGCAAACAGCGTATCCCCATCCAGCGGGGAATGCGCTGGGCGCACAGCGCGAGCGATGCCATCGTGGCCCGCGAGAGCAAGGCGCTTGGTCTGGGCCTTGCTTAAAGGCGCATCGGTCAACACCGCACCAATGGTGGTATTAAGCCGCGAGGATTCCGCGAATGACTCGGCCAGGCTGCGGGCTGCGGCAAACCGCTCAATGTCGACGGCTGGTACACCCGGCGCGCCAAACAAGCGCCCAGTCTCAGCATCAATCACCTGCCCCACCGGGTTCGCCACGACGACGGCGGCGACGGAGAACGAGGAGACGTCGACAAGCGCGGTGCCCACCCCGCCCCGCACCTTGCCGGCACAGGCCCCAGTGCCCGCACCCACGCTGCCACTCGTGGCGTCGTGTCCTGCCAACGCGGCGCGTAGAGCCGCCTCGCCATCTGCTGCCGAGGGACGCTGCGGCCCGGCGAGCAGGTCGAAGATGACCGCGCCCGGCACGATAGGAACGCGCGGGCCGGGGATCTCCTCCCCAAAGACGGGGAACCCAATCCCTGCTTCCTCCAGCCCCCGCATGACACCATCCGCAGCGGCCAGCCCAAAGGCCGAGCCGCCTGCCAGAAGAAACGCATGAACGCGCTCGACCGTGTTGTGTGGCTCTAAAAGATCCGTCTCGCGCGTGCCTGGGCCGCCGCCCCGCACGTCGACGCCGGCCACGGCCCCCTGCTCGCCGCAGTAAATGACGGTGACGCCGGTATCCTCACGTGTGACGTGGCCGACGGAAAAGCCCATGTCGGGAAGTGTGCGCACGGTGCTAGTCCATGAGAACGTCGAGCAGCGAATCCTGGCAGAATGCCAGCCATTCCACGAGCGTATCGCGGTCCGCCCCAGGGGTATCCTCCGGCACGTCCCCGGCGGCGATATAGAGGCGCAGATCGTTAAGCCCCGCGAGGAAAGCATGCGCCTCTTCCTCACTAATAGCTACCTCTACCCCGCCAGTCGGCCCCAGCGCGGTGTTAATGACCTGTAGGTTCTCCAGCTTGGCGCGCGCAATGTCGTTCTCATGGAGCGAGCGCATGAGGGAATTGTCTCCATCGAATTCCTCATCCCCCGGCTTCTTGAAGTCCGGAAAGAGGCGGGCCAGCGACGGGTCTTCGGGGGCTTCGGTGTGGCCGGTGGGCATGTCGAGCATGTCCGCCAGCTCATCCTTCGGCGCCGACTGCGCGCGAGCGATGATGGCCTCAGACACCGTCGCGGTGAGGTCACCCAAGACTTCGCGCTCCATCGGCTCGAAAACAGCCGTGTACTTGGCGCCGCGCATGAAGGACTTTTTCTTCTTCCAAGCCTGCATAACCTACCCTGCCTGCTGCATTGTGGCCCAGAGGCCCGCGACCTGCAGCTTCTTCACGTCGGCTTCGACTTTGTCGCGTTCACCCGAGGACACGGCTGCCTTACCTTCGGTATGGACCTGCATCATCAGCTCGTTGGCTCGCTTCTTGTCATAACCTAAAACGGTCTGGAACACGTAGGAGACGTAGCTCATCAGGTTGACTGGATCATCCCAGACAATGCACATCCACGGCAGGTTTTCGCTCGTGGCGACGTCGACGTCAATCGCCTCATCCAGCTCCGGGGTGGCCATGGGTGAACTCATCACCACGCCCGCGGACGTTTCGTTGTGCGCTTTCATGCCCTCTACACTAGCTAAAATTCTCCGCGTCGCGAGCAGTTATACTGTCAGCGACCCTTAACCTGATTATCGTTTCCAGGTGGCATCAATGAATTCTTTCTCCCTTCCCCCAGCCGTTGTTGACATTCTCACGGGACGCCAACCGGCGAAGGAGGATGTCGTCCTCCTCCTGCAACGAGTGCTGACCGTGCTCGTTCTCGGCGGCACGCTCGTGGCTGCCGTATTGAGCCTGACCAACCCGTCGAACGACGGCAGCTCGACGGATGCGGAACCCCCAATGTCGGAGGCGTGCGACTACGAGCTTCCCGACGTTTCCGTCCAACGTCAGCTCAACACCATCCAAGAGGAGCTGATAGGTGCGCTCAACACCTGGCGTAAGGAAGACGGCCAAGCCCCACTGGTGCCCTGGATCGACCGCCAAACCGCAGCCCGCGAAAAGGCAGAGTGCAACGCGGTGACCAAGACGCAGGAGCCATCGGAAGAAAATGTGCAGATGGTTCAGCACCACCTGCCCGTGGACAAGGCCAGCGCATATGAATTCGTCGAGGCCTTCCGGGCCTCCCCCGACCACGTGGCCGCCCTGCGGGATCGCCGGATGACCACCGCGGCCGTTGGCGTGGCTTATAACGACGGCGAGGTGTACGTCGTCATTCAGCTTGAGGAATAGAACAGCTGATTTTTTAGGACGCCCTGAGTAGCATCTTCGATGTGACTACTACCTCAGATAACGTCCGGGATGCCGGAAACGACCCTGCAGATCGTTCCACGGCCCTTCTTACCGATAAGTACGAGCTGACCATGCTGCAAGCGGCGCTGCGCGATGGCTCTGCGCACCGCCAGGTAGCCTGCGAAGTTTTTGCCCGCCGCCTTCCCAACGAACGGCGCTACGGCGTTGTTGCCGGCACCGAGCGCGTTCTCCGCGCTGTCCGGGACTTCCGTTTCACCGCCCAGCAACTGGCGGAGATGGACTTCCTGGATGCTCCAACACAGGAGTACCTGGCCAATTACCGTTTCTCCGGGCAGATCGATGGCTACCGGGAAGGCGAGCTGTACTTCCCCAACTCGCCACTGCTGACCGTGCGCGGCACCTTCGGTGAGTGTCTCATCCTGGAAACCGTGATCCTCTCCATCATGAATTCCGATTCCGCAGTGGCCTCCGCGGCCTCCCGTATGGTGGTTGCCGCGGACGGCCGTCCCATCATTGAGATGGGCTCGCGCCGCACGCACGAATACGCTGCGGTGACTGCTGCCCGCGCCGCCTATCTGGCAGGCTTCCAGGCCACCTCCAACTTGGAGGCCGGCTACCGCTATGACATTCCGGTCTCCGGCACCGCGGCGCACGCGTGGACGCTGGCACACGTCAACGAGGACGGCACCCCGAACGAGGAGGCCGCCTTCCGCGGGCAGATCGAAACTCTCGGCGTGGATACAACCCTGTTGGTGGATACCTATGACATCACCAAGGGCGTGGAAACCGCCGTCAAGGTGGCCGGACCCGAGCTGGGCGGCGTGCGGATCGATTCCGGCGATTTGGCCGCGGTCACCCGCCGTGTGCGCAAGCAGCTCGATGATTTGGGCAACCACAACACCAAGATCGTGGTCTCCTCCGACCTGGATGAGTTCGCCATCGCCGGTCTGCGCGGCGATCCCGTCGACGTCTATGGCGTGGGCACCTCGGTGGTCACCGGCTCGGGTGCCCCGACTGCTGGCATGGTCTACAAGGTCGTCGAGGTCGATGGCCATCCAGTGGCCAAGCGTTCCTCCTCGAAGAAGTCGCAGGGCGGGTCAAAGCGCGCCCTGCGCACCTACCGCTCCTCCGGGGTGGCCGTCGAGGAGCTCGTGCTCCCCTTCTCCTCCGAGAACCCAGAGACCGGGACGCTGCGCACCCGCGAGATGACGGTGCCGCTGATGCGCGACGGCGAGATCCTCGACAATCTGCCTACCCTCGAGGAATCCCGCGAGTACCTGGCCCAGGCCATCACCACCCTGCCGTGGGAGGGCCTCGCACTCACCCGCGATGAACCCGCGGTTCCCACGCGCTTTATCGGCTTCGACGCTTAGGAAGTACGCGGGAGAAGACCGACTACACTGGCACCAATGCAGGACACAACGGTTGACCTCCTTGACGCCGCAGTCTCCGCCCTCGGCGGCTCGCGGCGCCCCGGCCAGGTGCGCATGGCGACGGCCGTGACCACTGCGTTGGAGAAAGAGCGCCACCTCGCCGTGCAGGCAGGAACAGGCACAGGTAAGTCCTTGGCCTACCTTGTGCCTGCCTTCCGCCACGCACAGGAAACCGGTCACACCGTCATCGTCTCCACCGCCACGCTGGCGCTCCAACGCCAACTGGTGGAGCGGGACCTTCCACGTCTGGCCGAGGCCCTCGAGCCGCACCTAGAAAAGAAGCCGACCTTCGCCATCATGAAGGGCCGCTCCAACTACGTCTGCCTCAACAAAGTCTCCCGCGCCGCTGAGCTTGAGGACGAGGACGCCTTGCTCGACGAAGACGCTGTTTCCCACCTCGGCCGCCACGTCCAGCGCGTCTACGAGTGGGCGGACGACACCGAGACTGGTGACCGCGAGGACTTGGAACCGGGCGTGCCAGACTTAGCGTGGCGGCAGGTATCCGTCACCTCGAACGAGTGCCTCGGTGCCACGCGCTGCCCGCACGGCGAAGACTGCTTCGCGGAGCTAGCACGACGCCGCGCGGCCGACGTCGATATCGTCGTCACCAACCACGCCCTGCTCGCCATCGACGCGGTGGCGGATATCAATATCCTGCCCGAACACGACGTCGTTATCATCGACGAGGCCCACGAGCTGGACGGCCGCATCACCTCGGTTTCTACCGCCGAGATCACCGGGCGCGCGCTCAAGATGGCGGCCAGCCGCGCCAAGTCCCTCGGCGCCAACGGTAAAGACCAGCGGCTGAGCGAGCAAGCCAACGAACTGAGCCAACTGCTCGCAGGGTTCGCACCGGGCCGCTGGACCGACCTTCCAGAGGAGGCCAAGCAGCAACTCATGGGCCTAGCGGATACCCTGGCCGATTGCCGCGAGACCATTGCCCGCACCCCCGAGGGCGAACAGGCCCAAGACCCGGAAAAGTTCGCCGAGCGCCAGAACCTGGCCAACCACCTCGCCAGCCTCGTCGAGGCCATCGCCCGCATCCTCGATGTCTTCGCCACCGGTGACCCCGCAGCACACGCCGACGTGGTGTGGCTGGAGCGCGATGAGCGCACGCTGAACGACACCCTGGCCGTCGCCCCGCTCTCTATCGCCGGCATGCTGCACGAAAAGCTTTTCGGCGAGCAGACCGTCGTGCTGACCTCCGCCACTCTGGCCCTAGGCGGGCGCTTCGACGCCATGGCCGCGCAGTGGGGCCTGCCGAAAGGCACGTGGGACAGCCTCGACGTGGGCTATCCCTTTGACCCCGCGCGCAGCGGCATCCTCTACACCGCAGCACACCTGCCGCAGCCGGGCCGCGATGGGCTGAGCCCCCAAACCCTCCAAGAGATCCGCGAGCTCATCATGGCCGCGGGCGGGCGCACGCTCGGGCTCTTCTCCTCACGGCGGGCCGCGCAGCAGGCAGCCGAAGAACTCAAGCCCACTATCCCCTTCGACATCTACCTCCAGGGCGAAGATTCCATCGGTGCGCTCGTGGACAAGTTCACGAAGAACGAAAACTCCTGCCTCTTCGGCACGCTCACGCTCTGGCAGGGCGTCGATGTGCCCGGCCCCTCCTGTTCCCTGGTCCTCATCGATCGCATCCCCTTCCCCCGCCCGGATAACCCACTCATGCAAGCCCGAACCGAGGCTGCAAAGGCGGCAGGGCGCAATGGATTCATGGAGGTTTCCGCGACACACGCGGCGCTGCTCATGGCCCAAGGCGCGGGCCGCCTGCTGCGCTCCACTGCGGACCGCGGAGTCGTCGCCGTGCTCGATAACCGTCTAGAGACCAAGCGTTACGGCTCCTACCTGCGAGCCTCCATGCCGCAGATGTGGCCGACGAGCGACCCAGAGGTCGTGCGCGGGGCACTCAAGCGCCTAGTCGAAGCCCGCTAGGGGCGAGGCAGCGCGCAGACCGTGGCTGAGTCCGGGGCGACCTCGGTGAAACCTGCGTCATGCACCACCACCGCATCGGGGCGCGTGCACGCCTCGGCAAAATCAGCTGGGGCAATCTCGCGCACGGACAGCGCGAAATCCTGCGCCGCCCAGGTTTCCACTTGCTCAACGCTCATCGCCGCGGCCAGCAGCATCGAGCCGTGCCCCACCTGCGCGGCGGCCTTTCCGGCACTCATAGTGAGGGAGGCGTCGATATAGATCACGGGGGCATCGGCACGCGCGGGCCCGGGTCATCCTGCGGGAGATCAGTATGGCCGATCTGCAGCTTGGCGACGAGCGGGTGCACATCCTGTACCGCCGAAGGAACGAACACCCGCGCGCGGTCCTCCACGGTGACGCCCGGGAGGGCCTGGACATCGCGCCACGCCTTGTTGCGCGCGCGGCGGGCCACCTTGCGGATGCGGTGGCCGTACCACTGCCCCAAGGCCTCGGCGAAGGCCCCATCCTGGCCGGCCCGATCGTCGAGGCAGAGCTTAACCACACCCCGCGCCGCTGCCTCCAGCACCTCCGTGCGCGTGGGCGGGTCTTGCTTGGGCAGGTTGAGCGCTATCTGCATCGCCTGGATGGTCTCGGGCTTGTCGGGATCCTCGGAATCATCGCGCCAGTTGCGCTCACTGCACGCATCCACGAGGCGCCGATGGGCCTCGCGGAGGTTATTCACTGGCGACTTCCTCCATGGGGATGCCGAGAATCTGCAGGATTTCGTCCATGTAGGGGTGGTTAACAGAGGTATCTGCCACCTCGCGCAGGGCGGGCTTGGCGTTGAAGGCAATGCCCAGGCCTGCAGCGGAAATCATGTCGATATCGTTGGCACCATCGCCCACGGCAACGGTCTGCCGCATGCTCAGGCCCGAATCCGCAGCGAACTCTCGCAGGAACATCTCCTTGGCCTTGCGGTCCACCACGTCCCCGATGACCCGGCCGGTGAGCTTGCCGTCCTCGATTTCCAGGGTGTTGGCGCGCACGTAGTCAAGGTCGAGCTCCTTAGCTAGATCCTCGAGGACCTGGATGAATCCTCCCGACACCACCGCAACCCGGTAGCCCATGCGCTTGAGCGTGCGGATGGTGGTGCGCACGCCGGGCGTGAGGCGGATATCGGCGGCGGTTTCCTTGATGACGGACTCGGGCAGACCTGCCAAGGTGGCGACGCGCTCGCGAAGAGACTCTTCGAAGTCCAGCTCACCGCGCATTGCGCGCTCCGTGACGGCGGCAACCTCTGCCTCCTTGCCAGCGTGAGCGGCCAGCATCTCGATGACCTCGCCGGTAATGAGAGTGGAGTCGCAGTCAAAGCAAATGAGGCGCTTCGAGCGGCGTTGCAGGCCGGAGCGCTCGATGGCGATGTCCACGCCCTGCTCCGTGGCCAAGCGGGCCAACATGGCGCGAACAGGGTCAGAGGAGCCATCGATCGTGATGTAGAGCTCCAGGCCGTTGAGCGGGTACGTGGACAGGCCGCGGATGCGGTCGATGTTGACATCGAGGTTGGCCAACTCTTTGGCAATCGCCGACATGTGGCTTGCGTTGACTTGACGGCCCAGCACCACGACGACGTGTGTCGAGCGCGGGCGGGAGGTGGCTTCCTCCTCCCGGGGCTCCACGGTGATGGACTGCGCATAGATGCTCAACGTGTTGCGCAGCCCCTGCTCCATGGCCTCCAGACGCGAGGCGCTGACACGGATGTACGCGGAGAGGGAGATGCGGCCGGAGAAGATGGCCTGTTCGGCGTCGACAAGCTCGACGTTATGGGAGCTAAGAACGCGGAAGAAGGCGGCAGACACGCCTGGTTTGTCGGGACCTGAGGCGGTGACAACGGCGAAAACTTGTTCACTTTGATTATCCACGGGCCTCATTATCGCACACCGCGATCCTGGAATCTCCACCAACGGCAAACGCCGCCACCCCATCGCTGTGATGGGGTGGCGGCGTTTTCAGGAGTACTCAGCTAGTGAGTGCTTAGTGCCCGACGTGTGCTTCCTCGCGCATGCGCTTAACCATGTGCGGGTAGTGCAGCTCGAAGGCCGGGCGCTCAGAACGGATGCGCGGCAGGGACACGAAGTTGTGGCGCGGCGGCGGGCAGGAGGTAGCCCACTCGAGGGAGTTGCCGTAGCCCCACGGATCGTCCACAGTGACGATCTCGCCGTAGCGCCAGGACTTGAAGACGTTCCATACCAGCGGAATAACCGAGGCGCCGAGAACGAAGGAGAAGATGGTGGAAATCTGGTTGAAGACCGTGAAGCCATCAGACTCCAGGTAGTCGGCGTAACGACGCGGCATACCCATGTTGCCCACCCAGTGCTGAACCAGGAAGGTGCCGTGGAAGCCGATGAAGGTCAGCCAGAAGTGGATCTTGCCCAGACGCTCATCCAACATGCGGCCGGTCATCTTCGGGAACCAGAAGTACAGACCACCGAAGGCGGAGAAGACCACGGTACCGAACAGGGTGTAGTGGAAGTGAGCGATAAGGAAGTAGGACTCTGCGAGGTGGAAGTCCAGCGCCGGGGAGGCCAGCATAATACCGGTCATACCACCGAAGAGGAAGGTGGTCAGGAAGCCCATGGCGAAGATCATCGGGGTATCCCAGGTGATGTGACCCTTCCACATGGTGCCGACCCAGTTGAAGAACTTCACGCCGGTCGGAACCGCAATCAGGAAGGTCATAAAGGAGAAGAACGGCAGCAGGATGGCGCCAGTCACGAACATGTGGTGTGCCCACACAGCCATGGACAGCGCACCAATGGCCAGCAGAGCGAAGACGAGGCCGATGTAGCCGAAGACTGGCTTACGGGAGAAGACCGGGACAATCTCAGAGATAATGCCGAAGAACGGCAGTGCGAGGACGTAGACCTCCGGGTGGCCGAAGAACCAGAAGAGGTGCTGCCACAGGATGGCGCCGCCGTTGGCAGAGTCATAGATGTGGCCGCCCAGCTTGCGGTCATACAGAACACCCAGAGCCGCAGCAGTCAGCAGCGGGAAGATCATCAGCACGATGATGGAAGCGGTAAAGATAGCCCAGGTGAAAACCGGCAGACGGAACATGGTCATGCCCGGCGCACGCAGGGTGAGAATCGTGGTGATCATGTTGATGGCGGAAGCAATGGTACCGACACCGGTAGCGCCCACACCAACGATCCACATGTCCGCGCCGATGCCCGGGGTGTGGACGGAATCAGCCAGCGGCATGTACATGGTCCAGCCGAAGTCAGCAGCGCCGCCCGGGGTCAAGAAGCCCGCGAGCATAACAATGCCGCCGGTCAGGGTAATCCAGAAGCCGAAGGCGTTCAGACGCGGGAAGGCCACGTCCGGTGCGCCAATCTGCAGGGGCATAACGTAGTTACCGAATGCCCACACCACTGGTGTAGCAAACAGCAGCAGCATGACAGTGCCGTGCATGGTGAACAGCTGGTTGAACTGCTCGTTGGACAGGAACTGCAGTCCTGGGGTGAAAAGCTCAGCGCGAAGCAGCAGAGCCATGAATCCACCGAGGAAGAAGAAGCTGAAGGACATGATCATGTACATGATGCCCAGCTGCTTGTGGTCGGTGGTGGTTAGCATCATCCAAGCCTTGGAACCGGTCTTTGCGTTACCAGTCGGCTCTGGACGTGTAGGCGCGACGTAATCGTCGAGCCGTGGCGCCACAGCGGTCATAAAATCCTCCTGAAGAACAAGTGCTTAACCACATCGGCATCACGCGTTTTCTCGCGCCACACGCTCAGTGGTCAAACACCTAGGTTTACTCGCATTATATTAGGCCACCTCAGGGCCGAATTTCCAGCGCTCTGTTATTTTCCGCCAACCTTGCTAACCCCGTTTGGAGCAGATAACGCCATGTACGTGGCCAACTGCCCACACTACGCCCTAGCATACGGTGATCTAGAACACAGCAACGCGGGGGTGTCGTCCCCCAAAACCCGAAAACGCACCCCCTGAAAGAATCAACCTTTCGGATGATCCCTGCCAGAAGGTGCGGTACGGCGACAGGTAAATGCGAGGAACTAGCTAGAAGTCCCAGTCATCATCGGTCGTTTCCTCCGCCTTACCAATGACATAGGAGGAGCCGGAGCCGGAGAAGAAGTCGTGGTTCTCGTCCGCGTTCGGGGACAGCGAGGACAGGATGGCCGGAGACACGCGGGTCTCATCAGCCGGGAACAGCCCCTCGAAGCCGAGGTTATTCAGTGCCTTGTTGGCGTTGTAGCGCAGGAAGCGCTTCACATCCTCGGTCCAGCCCAGCTCGTCATACAGATCCTCTGTGTAGTCGATCTCGTTCTCATAGAGGTCGTAGAGCAGGTCGAAGGCGTAGCCCTTCATCTCTTCCTGCTCCGGCCCCGACAGCTTCTTGTACCCCTGCTGGAACTTGTAGCCGATGTAATAGCCGTGGACGGCCTCATCACGGATGATCAGGCGAATGATATCAGCGGTGTTCGTCAGCTTCGCGCGCGAAGAGAAGTGCATTGGCAGGAAGAAACCAGAGTAGAAGAGGAAGGACTCCAACAGCGTGGAAGCGACCTTCTTCTTCAGCGGATTGTCACCCTGGTAGTAGGACATAACAATCTTGGCCTTGCGCTGCAGGTTCTCATTTTCCTCAGACCAGCGGAAAGCATCGTTGATCATCGGGGTCGACGCCAGTGTCATGAAGATATTGGAGTAGGACTTCGCGTGCACCGACTCCATGAAGGCGATGTTGGTGTAGACGGCCTCTTCGTGGGGCGTGACGGCGTCGGGAAGCAGCGATACCGCACCCACGGTGCCCTGGATAGTGTCAAGCAACGTCAGGCCAGCGAAGACGCGCATGGTGGTCTCCTGCTCCTTCTCCGTGAGCGTCTTCCAGCTCTGGATGTCGTTGGACACCGGGACCTTCTCTGGGAGCCAGAAGTTGCCGGTTAGACGATCCCACACCTCAAGATCCTTCTCATCTGGAATGGTGTTCCAGTTGATTGCCTTCACCGGAGCCTCGTGGCTGGCGATGTAATCGTCGTACTCGTGAGACACGCGCGTCACCTCGTCTTACTAGTTTTTATAAGTCTGGTGCCATCGTACCCGGTAAAACTAGGGGCCAAAATTCCTGCATGTTTTATACTTAAGCCATACTCCCACGACCCCGATTTCGATGGAATGACTGAACCCTCCGCTCCCCTACTCAGCACTGTTTTGGACGCGCTGGGCACTGACATCGTCAGTGGCGCCCTCCCCGCCGGTGAACGTTTTACGCTCAACGACCTCTGCGAGCGCTTCGGTATTTCCCGAACCGTGGCGCGCGAAGCCATGCGCGCACTGGAGCAACTAGGAATGGTCTCTTCCTCGCGCCGCGTCGGCATTACAGTGCTCCCCATCAGCGAATGGGCGGTCTACGATCCCGCTATCATTTCGTGGCGCCTGGGCTCAGAGAAAGCGCGCGATAGCCAGCGCACCTCCCTTAATGATCTGCGCCTCGCCATCGAGCCTGTCGCCGCGGGCTTAGCCGCACAGCATGCCTCCCCTGAAGATAAGGAAGAGATTCTGGAGTTGGCCCAGCGTCTCCAGGTCACACCCACGCGGCGCGTCGGCGAGCACCTCGCCACAGATCTACGATTCCACGCCATGGTCCTCCACGCCTCAGGCAATGAGATGTTCTCAGCGCTGAGCCCCTATCTGCTGTCCATGGTGCGCGGGCGTTCACTCTATGGTTCCCGCAAGCGAAACCCGACGGCCGGTACCGCCCAGCTCCACCTCGATTTGGCGGAAGCCATCGTCCGAGGCGACTCACCTGGGGCAGAAAAAATCGCACGCGCCATCTTGCTTGAGGCGCGTGCGAATAAGGATTAGAGCATGCAGGAAACGCAGCCCTCAACCTCGGTTCCCTCCAGAGCCATCTGGCGCAGGCGGATGTAGTAGAGGGTCTTAATACCCTTGCGCCACGCGTAAATCTGGGCGCGGTTGATATCGCGGGTAGTGGCGGTGTCCTTGAAGAACAGCGTCAGCGACAGACCTTGATCAACGTACTTCGTAGCCTCGGCGTAGGTGTCGATGATCTTCTCGTAGCCGATCTCGTAGGAGTCCTTGAAGTACTCCAGGTTGTCGTTGTCCATGTGCGGCGCCGGATAGTAGACGCGGCCGATCTTGCCTTCCTTACGAATCTCGATCTTGGACGCGATCGGGTGGATCGAGGAGGTCGAGTTATTGATATAGGAAATCGAGCCCGTCGGCGGCACCGCCTGCAGGTTGCGGTTGTAAATGCCATGCTTGGCGACGTCCGCCTTCAGCTCCGCCCACTCCTCTACCGACGGGGTGTGGATGGACGACTTAGCGAAGAGTTCCTTGACCTTCTCCGTGCGGGGAGCAAAGTCGGCCGGATCGTAGCGGTCGAAGAATTCGCCGCTCGCGTATTCAGATTCCGGGAACTCCGTGAAGTACTCGCCGCGTTCACGCGCCAGCTTGTTAGATGCGCGCAGCGCGGCATACATGATGGCCGCAAAGTAGGCGTTGGTGAAATCGAGGCCTTCCTCCGAGCCGTACTCGATGTGCTCGCGACCGAGATAGCCGTGCAGGTTCATCTGCCCCAGGCCAATGGCGTGGGAATCATCGTTGCCCTTGCGCACGGAAGGCACGGAGTTGATGGAGGTCTTGTCGGCCACGGCGGTCAAACCGCGGATGGCCGTTTCCACCGTGAGGGCGAAATCCGGGGAATCCATGGTCGCGGCGATGTTGAGGGATCCAAGGTTGCAGGAAATGTCGCTGCCCAAGGTCTTGTAGGTGAGGTCCTCGTTGAGCTCCGACGGGGAGTTCACCTGCAGAATCTCCGAGCAGAGGTTCGACATGTTGATGCGCCCAGTCTTGACCGGGTTGGCACGGTTCACGGTGTCCTCGAACATGATGTACGGGTATCCGGACTCGAACTGTAGCTCCGCGACGGTCTGGAAGAAGTGGCGAGCGTTGATCTTCTTCTTGCGAATACGCGGATCCTCGACCATCTCTTCGTAGTGCTCAGTGACGGAAATATCGCCGAAGGCCTTACCGTAGACGCGCTCAACATCGTACGGGCTGAACAGGTACATGTCGTCGTTGTTCTTTGCCAACTCGAATGTAATATCCGGGATCACGATGCCGAGCGAGAGAGTCTTGATACGGATCTTCTCATCCGCGTTCTCACGCTTGGTGTCGAGGAAGTTCATGATGTCTGGGTGATGCGCGTTGAGGTAGACCGCACCAGCTCCCTGGCGAGCGCCCAGCTGGTTGGCGTAGGAAAAGGAATCCTCGAGCAGCTTCATTACGGGGATGACGCCGGAAGACTGGTTCTCGATGTGCTTGATGGGTGCACCAGACTCGCGGATATTGGACAGCAGCAGAGCGACGCCGCCACCGCGCTTGGACAACTGCAGAGCAGAGTTAATGGAGCGGCCGATCGACTCCATATTGTCCTCGATGCGCAACAGGAAACAAGACACTAGCTCGCCGCGCTGTGCCTTGCCGGCGTTGAGGAACGTCGGGGTGGCCGGCTGGAAGCGGCCGGTCATGATCTCATCGACGAGGCGCTCTGCCAGCTTCGTGTCTCCGTCAGCCAGGAACAAGGCAGTCATAGATACACGGTCCTCGAAGCGCTCGAGGTAGCGGCGACCGTCGAAGGTCTTCAACGTGTAGGAGGTGTAGTACTTGTAGGCACCCAGGAAGGTCTTAAAGCGGAACTTAAAGGCGTAGGCGCGCTTAAACAGGGACTTGATGAACTCAAAGTCATACTGCTCGATCAGTCCCGGCTCGTAGTACTTGTTTTCTACCAGGTAGCGCATCTTTTCTTCCAAGTCATGGAAGTAGACTGTGTTCTGGTTGACGTGCTGGAGGAAGAACTGGTTCGCGGCCTCGCGGTCCTTGTCGAACTGAATCTTGCCATTCTCGTCATACAGGTTCAGCAGGGCGTTGAGCGCATGGTAGTCCAGCTGCTCTTCCGGCTTCACAGGTTCAGCGACGGTCTTACCCAGTTGCGTGGTCACGACGTTCACGGGCCTTTCTTTGCTATGGCGAAATGGAGAGATGGGTTGGTAGGAATTAAAGCCTTAGGCGGCTAAACCTAAAGCGGCCGCGTTGGCCAAGAGGCCTTCACGGCAAATTGTGACATCTTCCTCGGTTCCGAGAAGTTCGAAGCGGTACACATAAGGAACCTTACACTTGGCTGCGATGACCTCGCCGGCCTTGCCAAAGTCACTGCCGAAGTTGCTGTTACCTCCAGCGACGACAGCACGAATGAAACCGCGGTTGTGTTCGTCATTCAGGAAACGAATAACTTGCTTGGGGACAGGCCGCGTGTTCCGCCCACTCATCGATGCCCCTCCCCCATACGTCGGACAAATCAAGACGTAGGGTTCATTCACAGTGATGGGCTCATCGCTGAGACGCAGCGGGATGCGGACGCTGGGAAGGCCGAGCTTCTCGACGAAGCGGTGGGTGTTTTCCGTAGCGGAAGAGAAATACACGACCAACATGGTTTTGTCCTAGGCGCTCGCCGCCATCGCAGAGAGTGCCTTGATGCGGTCAGGACGGAAGCCGGACCAGTGCTCACCGTGCGCCTCAACGACCGGCGCTTGGACGTACCCCAGAGCCATCACGTAGTCGCGGGCATCATCATCAAGGGAGATATCCACCGTCTCGTATTTGAGGCCAGCACGGTCGAGGGCCTTCTTGGTGGCGTTGCACTGGACACAAGCTGGCTTGGTGTAGAGGGTGATGCTCATGTGACGTTCCTTTAGCTTCCTTCGGCACTACACGCGGAGTGACTGTTGAATTCGATACGAGCAGAGCGTTTAGCGGCTCTGCATGCGAGCTCTGAGCGGTGATGTAGGGCCGCCGCCCGAGCAACATCAACGACACTATACTTTGTGCCCACAACCCGCAACCAACACAATATGTAGTAGTTACATGGCTGGTATTCCCAGGATGTAACTCGGCCCGACCCCACATGTTGACACCCCGCCACAACCCCCACCGCCACGGCGGTAACTACACGGGTGATATTCCCTGCACGTTTACCAAACGTTCACTCAGTTTGTGACAAAGTCCACAAATGGGAGCAGGCCACCCCGCGACGCCTCCCCCGATCCCAGCCGGCGAAGGGAGGCATAAAAAAATCCGCCGCCCCCACAACGCGGGGACGGCGGACCAAGGACACTTGTTTCTTAGCCCTGGCGAGCCTTGAAGCGCGGATCCTTCTTGTTGATCACGAAGACCTTACCGTGGCGGCGAATAACCTGGGCGCCCGGCTTCTTCTTCAGCGACCGAAGCGACTTGCGAACCTTCATCGGGCGCTCCTTTCGTTATGCGCAATCTTGATGCGATTGATTAGTTCAAAGCACAGCTGGGCAAACACCCAGCAATGACACGAGGAAAAATATTACCCCACGAGCGCCTCATTACCAAAACACTCACGTCATCGAGAAGTAGCCACGCCAACTTTTCCTCGAACCAACCTCGCAGACCCTCGGACCACCGCCGCGCGTGATGGCTACCATGGTCGCTATGACACAAGCATCCAGGGAGCTTCAGGAAGAGATCATCGCTGCGCTAGGGGCGAAACCCTCCATTGATCCGGCAGAGGAGGTTGAACGCCGCGTCGACTTCCTCGCCACGTATCTACGCAACACCGGCGCTCAGGGCTTTGTCCTCGGCATTTCCGGTGGTCAGGATTCTACCCTTGCCGGTCGCTTGGCCCAGCTGGCCGTCGAGCGTGTCGATGGCGCTCACTTTTGGGCCGTACGTCTTCCCCATGGCACGCAAGCGGACGAGGACGATGCGCAAGTAGCGCTCGATTTCATCCAGCCCGATTACCGGCTCACCATCAACATCGCGGACGCCACAGCGGCTCTCGACGGCGCCGTTGCGTCCGCACTCAACACGGAGCATTTGGACGATTTCAACCGTGGAAATCTCAAGGCACGCCTGCGCATGTCCGCCCAATATGCGGTGGCTGGTGAGGTCGGCGCACTCGTTATCGGAAGCGACCATGCCGCCGAAAACGTCACGGCTTTCTTTACCAAGTGGGGCGACGGCGCCGCTGACGTCATCCCGCTCGCCGGACTCAACAAGCGTCAGGGCGCTCAACTTCTCGAGCACCTCGGGGCACCCGAGTCCACGTGGAAGAAGGTTCCTACCGCCGACTTGGAGGATGACCGCCCACAGCTATCTGATGAGGAAGCACTCGGCGTGACCTATGCCCATATCGACGACTACCTCGAGGGCAAGGCCGTGCCTGACGACGCCCGCGAGCGCATCGAAAGCCTCTGGCGCCGCGGCGCCCATAAGCGCGCCATGCCGCCAGGACCCACTAGTGCCTAACGCCTCACAAGGAAGACTATCCGCCCAACGCTTCGAGCGTGGCACGTGCGGCCCGCTCGAGCGGTACATAATACGCGGGACCATGCGTCATCGAATGAACCGCCAGCGGGTGTAGTTGATGCACCGGCACCCACTGGTGATACTCCTCCCCCACCCCATAACCACGCAGTATCTCGCCATAGTACGGCGTGCCAAATAGCTCCAGCATGGCCAAATCCGTCCACGGGTGTCCGCCGTGTGCGGCTGGGTCGATCATCACGGCCGACGAGGCAGTAAACAATACGTTTCCTGCCCACAGGTCGCCATGAATTCGCGCCGGTTTCACGTCCCACTCAACGGCTTTTATAGCCTCGCATGCTTGTCGAACTATCCCCTGTAGCTCTTGAGGCAGTCCTCCTATAAAAGGCGACACCCGCTGCTCGGCGTAGAACTCGCCCCAGGATTCGCATGGTTCGCAGCGTTGTTCCACGCGTCCAATGAAATTCGCGCCCTCCCAGCCCGCCGGCGGCGCGCCGAAAGCGGGCGCTCCTGCTTCATGGACCGTACGGAGCGCAGCACCAAAAGCGCGGGCAGCGAGGGCACTCGGTCGCGACTGCTCAACCCGCCGAGTGCTAATAGATGTGGGGGTGACTTCGGCGACGTCCACGACGACGTCGCCATGCGCCTGCGCCAGCCATCTCAACCCAGCAGCCTCGGCACCAGCTTGATCAGGACGGGACACGGTCTTGGTGAAAACATCCATGTTCCCAGCATAGGAAAAGGCCGGCTCCATAACAGAGACGGCCACTGGTGGAGCTAACGGGATTCCATCGGTTTCTAAATATTACCCCTTGCCTAGCTGGCATTATGCCTATTTAACCTGCATTTATTTTAGGTAATTTCTAACATCATTATATGACACAAAACGGCGCTAGAGTTCCCCGAAGGTTCCCCAATATGCAGAACGAAAACGAAAAGAAAAAGGCCCGAAGTATAAGCCCCATCGTTCGTGGGGGCGAATTGAGCAACGCGGAAAAAATAGGTGGCGTGCCAGTTTCAAACACCAAGGCATTTTGCACAGAGCACCGATCACCTTTAAAGAAAAGAAGGACGCCGAAAGTTGGTTGAACCGCAATAAGGCAGACATCGATAAGGCAGAGGCATCGGGGATTAAATGGATCTCCCCCGCTGAAAAAGAGAAGCTAGAGCTGACAAACAGCACAACCGTGGAACAGCTAATAGACCTTTGGCTAAACGAGAGCGACAGCATTACAAAAGAGAGCACTAGGCAATTCCATCGCCGCCGGATGACAGCCTTCTCCTTGAACTCAACGGAATACCTTCTAGGCATAGTTCAATCCTTCCTTAGCTGAGGAACTAAACCCAGGACGCTTCACACACTCGATTAAGCTGCCCTTGATCAAATAGGCGTTTCACCAGGTCTTCAAGCGTGGACTTCCGCTTGGATTGAATCGTCAATGAACTCGCGGATGCCGTGCACCTGTCCCCTTCCACTTGTATCCGACGAGTCCATGCACTGGAGAACGCTGGAATTATTCGGGGTTACGTTGCCCTGTTTGTTCCCACAAAGGTCGGCAAAGGATTTACCGCCTATGCCAGAGTTTGGCTCACCAGCCAGGACCTTGAGACTGTTGAGCGATTCATTCAAGAGAGTCAGCCACTTCCAGAAGCCGTGGAATGCCACCTCATGGCTGGTGAATGCGATGTCATGCTGCGAATAGTGGCGGCCGATCTCACCGCTTATCGTCAATTTCAGATCGACCATCTCACCCGCATCGATTGCGTCCACAACGCGAAAACTGAGGTGCACATGGAACAGGTAAAATTAACGTCAGAATTATCTGTTTGAATTTGATACTTGGTGGCTCCACGTTGGGATCATCAACGGTGCTCCAGACTCTGGGTCAGCGATGATCTTAGAATCCACACCAAATACGGTGCGCACGAGCTCTTCAGTAATAACGGTTGCAGGATCGCCGGTGGCTACAACTTCGCCGTCTTTCATGGCGATGATGTGATCGGCGTAGCGCGCTGCCTGGTTCAAGTCATGCAATACGGCGACCAGTGTGTAGTCCCGTTTCCGGTTGAGCATGCGGCAAAGTTCCAGCAACTCAATCTGGTAGCTGACGTCTAAGAATGTGGTAGGTTCATCGAGAAGCAAGATTGGCGTCTGCTGCGCCAACGCCACCGCCATCCAGACGCGTTGGCGTTGACCGCCCGAGAGTTCATCGACAAGCCTGCCTGAAAGCTCCCTAATTCCGGTTGCCTCCATGGCCTCTTTCACCGCCTGCTCATCCTCGGGCGACCAAGGCTTGAACAAACTCTGGTGCGGGTAGCGTCCTCGTGAGACCAGATCGATGACGCGAATGCCGTCCGGGGCAACCGGGCCTTGCGGCAGAAGACCCACTTCACGCGCTACTTCTTTGGTGGGCTTTTTGTGCAAAGACTGCCCGTCTAAAAGAATCTTCCCCTCTTGCGGCGCAATCAAACGGGTCAAGCTCTTGAGCAAAGTGGACTTGCCGCAGGCATTGGGGCCAACGATGACCGTGAACTGGCCATCTGGAATCTGAAGATCCACGCCTGGGCAGATAACTTTGTCGCCGTATCCAAGCTGGGCGTTTTCTACTAGAAGTCGTGTCATTTGCGTCGGCCTTCTCTCATGAGCAACCACAGGAAGTACACGCCACCGATGGATACGGTGACAATACCTACTGGGAGCGGGGATTCAGGGTCAATTCTTTGGGCAACCGTATCGGCGAGTATTAACAGGAAAGACCCCACGGCTGCGGTGGGGGCCAGCGCCAGGCCATCAACGTGTACCAGGCGACGGGCAATCTGGGGCGAGGCCAGCGCGATGAAGGAAATCGGCCCGGCGGTGGCAGTTGCCAGCGCCGTTAATCCGATGCCGGCAACAACTGCCAATAGTTGCACCCTGCGGACGTTTTGCCCCAGCGCAACCGCGAAAGGAATACCAATCTGCATCAAACGCATCGGGCGCGCCAGCAGTGCTGCCATCAGGATGAACACGGCAGAACCACAAAATGCCAGCAGCAGCGAATTCCAGGAGGTGCCGGAGAGATTTCCCGCGCCCCACAAACTCGCCATGATGGCATCTTCCACCGTGGCAGTGAGCAAAATCCACACGTTGACCGAGGCCAGCATGGCGCTGACAGCAATGCCAACGATGATAAGACGCACGCCACCAGCGAATCCGCGCTTGGAGGCAAGGAAGAACACCACCATCGCGGTAGCGATACCTCCAGTGAGAGCCCCCAACAACGTAGCGGTGGTGCCACCGCCGAGAATCAACATGACGATGAGCGCGCCAGTGTAGGAACCGGTCTGAAAACCAATCACATCCGGTGAGCCCAATGGATTCGCGGTGAGGTTTTGAAAGATAGCTCCACTCATGGCCAGTGTTGCGCCCAGCAGGATTGCCAGAAGCGTGCGCGGTGCGCGCCATTCCACCACAATCATGTTGGTGTAGGAATCACCGTTGCCGGTCAACGCCTGGAACGCTTCACCAACGGTGATGGATGCAGAACCATCAACCAAGGAGTACACCGCAATCAGCGCAGTCGCCAATAAGAGTCCACCTGTGACGACAGCTGTGCGCACCCCGATAAGCATCACCGGGCGTTCTTTGGGACCGATGCGGAAAATCTTTCGCCCGAATTCAAGCTCTTGCTTCGTATCCGGATTCGTTGTGTGAACCATCGCGCTTAAACCTCCGGAATGCGGTACTTACGCACCATGTAAATCAACAGCGGTGCGCCAACGAATGCAGTTACTACTCCCACGGGCACTTCCCCAGCAGTAATCACGCGACCTATAACATCACTCACGCCCAAAACCGCTGGGGCCAAGACGATTGAATAGGCCATAATCCACCCTTGATGTGGGCCCACGATCATGCGGGATAGATGTGGTGCCAACAGCCCAATAAATCCGATGGGCCCCGCCGCCGCAGTAGCGCCACCGGCTAGCAGTGCAATTGCTACCAATACCACCAGCCTGGTTCTTTGCGGGTGCGCGCCCATAGCAACCGATGCCGCTTCACCCAGTGAAAGCACATCCAATGCGCGAGTGCTGGCCAGCGCAATAAGCAAGCCTACCAAGATAAATGGGGTGATGGACAAGGTGGCATCGAGAGGCTGCGATGCTGTGGTGCCCGCTGACCAGCCACGCATGCGTTCCAAAACTTCTGAATTGGTCAGCAACACCGCGGATGCAAAACCGCCCAGCACCGCCCCCAATGCCACACCGGACAAGGTCATGCGCACCGGACTGCCACGCAATGGACCACTGTTGCCAATGGCGAAGACCACCGCCGAGGTCACAATCGCACCAGCAAAAGACCACCACATGTACTGGGAGATATCTGTAACCCCAAAAAATGCCAGGCCAACAACCACCATGAGAGAAGCACCCGCATTAACGCCCAAAATCCCCGGGTCCGTCATTGGGTTTCTGGTCACAGCCTGCATCAAACCACCCGCGACCCCCAACGCACTACCGGCAACCAACACCAGGAAAGTACGTGGAACGCGAGACTGCCAGACCACCTGCGATACCGGATCCGCCGGATCCGGGTTAATCAGATAATGAAAAACATCCGACGGTGGAATGCTGCGTGAGCCCACCATCATGCTCAACACCAGCGCACCGGCACATAAGACCGCAATGATAATGAAACCAATGAGCCGGTTGGCCGGAGCAACTGGCCTTTCCACAGCCTTCGGGGCTGTGGAGGTGGTGGAACTTGCTGGCATAAAAGACTAGCTCACCTTGTCGTAGGTCTCTACCTTGTCTGCAAGATCCTGCAGCCAATCGGCATAGTTACGGCTGGTCAACGCACCCTTGGAAGACCACGTGGATACCTGGTCTGCCTGGACAGCTGGAAGGTTGTCCCACAGCTCCGCAGTAAATGGCGCCTCTGGGTCATAGTTTTCTACCAAGATGACATCAGCAGGGTAGGTCGAAGCATCTTCCCACGCCACTCGACCCCACGGGTTTCCTTCCGCTGGTGTGTCTGGGCCTGCGATGTTTGCGCCAAGTTCTTCCAGCATGTCCGCCTGCGGGAAGCCCACGCCGGTATAGAGCATTTCCTTGGTTGGGCTGGTCAGCAGGAAGTTGTAATCCTTGCCGTCTACTGCTGCGGTGAACGCTTCCTTGGCCGCTGCGAAGTCTCCATCTGCCGCCACGATGTTGTCAGCTTCTACGTCTGCGCCGAAGAACTCTGCAATCTCGCGGGTATCCGCAATCCTTTGATCAATAGAGCCTTCCGATGGCAGCGGCACGAAAGGCGCAACGCGCTGCAACTGAGCGTTGACGTCTTCATCGAACCAAGACCAACCCTTCGCGTTACCGTTGCCGATGATGGCATCCGGGCGCAGTTCAGCCAGCTTTTCCAGATCGATCTCAGCATCTTGGCCGATGGTCTCAATACCTTCGATGTCAGCATCACCCATCAACGCTGGGTTGTCACACTCAAAACCAAACAACGCATCCGGCTCAATGCCGTACTCGTGCAGAGAGCTATAGGCGTAGCAGTCCATAACGATGGTTTCTGGCTGGTTTTCGAAGTCGATGTTTAGCCCCTCAATACTGGGGTGGGACAGAGTCAGCTGCTCACCGTCGCCAGTCGCTGCATCTTCCCCCGAGGCTTCTTCCCCCGAGGTGGAGCACGCCGCAAGAACGAGGGCTGCAGCAGCACTTAAAGCCATCAATGCCGTCTTTTTCACTTGTTATTTCCTTTGCTGGGAACAGGGATCAATTAACCATGGCAAATATACACCACTTGAGTAGGGTTGCCTAACTTTCAATAGGTAGGACTATTCATTGTAAGGATTGATATACCAAAGATATAGACTCGACACTAGACGGTCAACCATTTACACCTGGCATCGCTTAGCGCAGTTCAATCCCCTTTAACATTTGGAAGAGATTTCGAAAATGGCTGAGACACCAAGCGTCAGCGTTAATCTAAAAGCGCTGGCTGAAGAACTGCTAAATAAGGCGGCTGGGACAGAAAGCGGGCGTGCAACCCACGTGTTCCGCGCAGTGCCTGGTGGTTCCCTTTTACAGGTCTTGCTTGTCCTGAAAGACGGCAAGGAATTGTCTAAGCACGAGAACCCTGGCGAGGCACTCTTGCACGTATTGAGCGGAAAAGTTCGGCTTACCGCAGACGACGATTCACTAGAGTTGAGCGCCGATGAGCATGCTGTGGTGCCTCAGTAGCGTCATGGACTGCTCTCCTTGGAAGACTCAGCAATCCTGCCGACCGTAGTGCGCAATCGCGCCTAGATAGCGTTCCAGCTTCCTAACGCTCTGGCTTCGTTGCCACGATTGCCACGGCGTTGAGGTGCTCGCTGTGCGTGTTGAAGGTTTTTCGCATCTGCAGCACCCGCTTGCGGGCATCGGAGTTATTCCGAAGGTTCTTCACAAAGCACAGCGTGCCTAAGAATCCTTCATCGGAAAGAATTCGACGCGGCTGCAGCAAAGCCATCGGCGCGGTCTCAACCTTGGCGGCTTTAAAAAGCCATTAGCCTCAAACACTGCCGTCCATTCGCCCAAGGTCAGCGGACACGCGTTCACCCTAATTGCGCGCGCAAGGCTTTGACGGATTTCATCCTTCACCCCATCTGCTAGTTCTTCAGGAACTAGCCCCAGTTCGTGAATGGCGTACCGCCCACCCGGACGTAGGATGCGCGCAGCCTCTGCAACGATTGCATTCTTAGCCTTCTCACCCTGCATGGTGAGCATCGCTTCCCAATCACAAGGTCAGCCGACTCATCGGCCAGTCCAGTTTCAGCGGCGTCGGCCTCAATTAGCTTTGCACGCAGGCCAAAGACGCGGCGCACTGCAGCCACAGCATCCGGATCACTATCCGCACCTGTATAACTCGAAGGCGTGAGCTCAAGAATCCTACCCGGCGTGCGCCCAAGACTAGGCGCTGGTTCAACTACATCAACGTTCGGAATTCCGGATAGTTCGAGCAATTCATCTGTTAGTCTGCGCCCACCGAGGCAAAGGACTCACTTTCCCAATTTGGCCAAAAGCCAGTGGCCTTGCATGGATTCATCCGCACGTGATGTGCCGATCATTTGTTCACTCATGAGGACCTGATTGCCCTCCCCAATGAATCAGTCCGGTTTTACCAGTTCGTCGACCACGTCCCCGGCACTCAACCTTGGATTTCACCTGGCTTTAAACACAGTCATAACTAGACGTCAACAAAGAATTCCCCAGACAAAAATAAAACCTTCTGACCAGTGGAAAGAGGGTATAAAGTGGAGCTAACGGGATTCGAACCCGTGACCCCCACACTGCCAGTGTGGTGCGCTACCAACTGCGCCATAGCCCCAAAGCTGTATTGAATTATGAAGTGGAGCTAACGGGATTCGAACCCGTGACCCCCACACTGCCAGTGTGGTGCGCTACCAACTGCGCCATAGCCCCTCATACGAGGTACAACCTTCACGATTGCAACTCGTATCAATATATCCGCTCCCCATTCACTCACCAAATCGCGAGTTGGGGCGCGTTATTTTCTCAATGGCTACTTGTCTAGGACGAGGCCAACCCACTCCATGATGGACGTGTTCTCGTCTTCTGGAATGTCCTTGCCGTCCTTGATGATGCGCGGCGAGGACACGCTTCCGGTTTCGCTCTCCAGCTTTTCGTAGTTCGAGGTCACCAGTGGGTTTCCTTCACCAACCGGGGCTTCTTCAATGGCCTTTACCGTGGCATCATCTGCGCCCAGTTCCTTCGCGGCAGCAGCGAAGTCTTCCATCTCCCACTTGTTGTACACCTTGGACTGATTCTCCATGAGGTACTTACGCAGGTTCCAGTAGAGCTTGGCATCACCGGTCTTTGCTACCTGCTCCATCGCAGCTGCCGCCTTGGAGGAGTGGCCCGTGTTGGACTTGATGCTCTCCAAGCCGTTCGGGCTGCCGTCAAGGAAGTTGAGGGTGCGCACGTGCACGACGAGCTCGCCCGCATCAATCGCATCCTTCATCTGCTCGTCGGTTTCCTTCGCCAGGTCACCACAGTGCGGGCAGGAGTAGTCCTCGTACAGGTCTACTTCGGTTGCGTCCTTTGCTGCATCCGCGGACTTGAGGGTTACCGCATTGTCCGCGTAGGAAATCTCCATGGAGACGCCCTCGGCGGCGTAGTCCCCCAGCGCATCGGTCTGTGCACCTCGCCCTTGGTAGACGATGTATCCGATGACCACGGCAATAATAACCAGCAGAACAGCGAGGCCCCAGACGAATCCACTATTGCCTTTGGAGTTGGGGTCTTTGACTGTACTCATTAAACAACCTTGCCTTTATGACTTAAGTTCGAACAGATGAAAGCCTACACACCACTGTTAAGGGTGCAATGCAAACTTGGTGAAAGGACGCTTGATCGTCCACACCATTAAGACAGAATAGAAGACATCTCGCAGAAGTGTCATCATGTAATTCATCACTTGCGCGTCTTCATCAGGGCTCACGGAGAAGCAACCGCAATCAATTCCGAGTCCCCGCGCCCACGCCTGCGCGATGCCGATCATGAACAGCACCAGAACTATCTGCCCAACCCACGCCGATGGTCGCAAAAACAGCCCCAGCAAAAGCAGCAGGCCGCCACAGATCTCCAGCGGGCCAATCAGGTAGGACAAGTAGTGCGACCACTCAGGGGTAAAGATTTCATATGCCTTGATGCTTTGCGACACCGCGAGCTGATCCGTCAGCTTCGACGCCCCCGCCTTGATCCACACATAGGCCATATAGAATCGCGCGAATGCACTAATGATGTCGAGCACGAGTGGTGCGCTGATTTTGGTTTTGGTCACGGAGTTAGCCTAACAATCTACGGGTGAAGGGCATAGCGGCGGTAGGGGCGCCGGATGGTCCAGACAGTGAGGGCGAGGAAGAAAGCGTCGCGAAGCAGCGTCAGTGCGTAGTTCATGCCCTGACTTACGTCGGCAGGGTCGTAGCCAAAACACCCGCAATCAATGACGAGCCCCCGCGCCCACGCCTGCGCGATGCCCACCATGAACAGCACCACAACCATCGCAGCGACTGCCGACGCCTCCCGCAAGAACAGCCCCAACAACAGCAGCACCCCACCCATGAGTTCTAGGGGCCCGATGAGGTAGGCCAAGTATCCGGACCACTCCGGGGTAAAGATGCCATAGGCCTCGATGGCCTGGGTCATCTCCATCCGGGCATCCAGTTTCTGTATGCCGGCGATAATCCACACGGCAGCCATTCCATAGCGTGCAAGCGCGCTGATGAGGTCAGGCACCGATATGGATCGTAAACCATTAGCCTAGACCTCCGAGAACCTGTGACACCAGCGCCTGCGCTTCTTCCTGCACCTGCCTGAGGTGTTCTTCGCCACGGAAGCTCTCAGCATAAATCTTGTACTTATCCTCCGTGCCGGACGGGCGCGCGGCAAACCACGCGTTCTCCGTCGTCACCTTGAGGCCCCCGATCGCCGCGCCGTTGCCCGGTGCCTCGGTGAGCTTGGCGACGATCTCCTCGCCCGCCAGCTCCGTAGCCGTCACCTGCTCCGGGGAGAGCTTCTTCAGGATGGCCTTCTGCTCGCGGGTAGCCGGGGCGTCGGTGCGCGCATAGGCCGGCGCACCATATTCCTCCGCCAGCTCCGCGTAGCGCTGCGACGGGGTCTTGCCCGTCACCGCCAGGATCTCCGCGGCCAGCAAGTCCAAGATGATGCCGTCCTTGTCGGTGGACCACACCGTACCGTCGAAGCGCAGGAAGGAAGCACCGGCGGATTCTTCGCCGCCGAAGCCGAGGGAGCCGTCGACAAGCCCCGGCACAAACCACTTGAAGCCCACCGGCACCTCCACGAGCTCCCGGCCCAGGCTGGCCACGACGCGGTCGATCATGGAAGAGGACACCAAGGTCTTACCCACGCCCGCATTTCCCCACTGGGGGCGGTGGCTAAACAGGTACTCGATGGCCACAGCCAGGTAGTGGTTCGGGTTCATCAGCCCAGCGTCCGGCGTAACAATGCCGTGGCGGTCCGCGTCGGCGTCGTTGCCCGTGGCCAGGTCGTACTTGGAACGGTTATCCACCAACGAAGCCATGGCGTCCGGGGAGGAGCAGTCCATGCGGATCTTGCCGTCGGTATCCAGCGTCATGAAGCGGAAGGTGCCGTCGACGTCGGGGTTCACCACGGTCATGTTCAGCTCGTAGTGCTCAGCGATGGCCGCCCAGTAGTCCACCGAGGCGCCGCCCATCGGGTCCGCGCCGATGCGCACGCCGGCGTCCTTGATAGCCGCCATGTCCACGACGTTGGCCAAATCGGACACATAAGAGTCGAGGTAATTGTGCTTGACGCAGCGCGCATCGAGCACGCCGTCAACCGGTACGCGCTTCACCCCGTCGAGCCCGGCGCGCAGGTAGTCGTTGGCTTTTGCTGCAATCCAGTCGGTGGCATCGGTATCCGCCGGACCGCCCGTTGGCGGGTTGTACTTGAATCCACCATCGCGCGGCGGGTTGTGGGAGGGGGTAATCACGATGCCGTCGGTGCCCGGGTTGGTCAGGATGGCATGCGAAACAGCTGGCGTTGGGGTGTAGCGCCCGCGGTCATCCACCCGAACCTCCAGTTCATTGGCTAGGAGGACCTCGAGGGCGGAGACCATGGCGGGTTCGGACAGGGCGTGGGTATCACGACCGATGAAGATGGCGCCCGTGGTGCCCTGCTCGGCGCGGTAGTCCACGATGGCCTGGGTGATGGCCAGGATGTGGGCCTCATTGAAGGCGGTGTCCAAGGCGGAGCCGCGGTGCCCAGAGGTGCCGAAGGAAACCTGCTGGTCAGGGTTATCGGCGTCGGGGGTGCGGGTGTAGTACGCGGTGACCAACTCCGCGATATCGATGAGATCCGAAGGCTGGGCTAGTTGGCCGGCGCGCTCGTGTGCCATGGTGGTTTCCTCCTTGGAGACGTGGATACACCTTAAGCTTGCCTGCTTCACGACGTTTTCGCATCCCAACTAGGATGGTGCCTATGCCACAGATCCTTCTTGTGGGCTGCGGGACCGCGCTCGGGGCGCTGGCCCGCTTTGGCCTTTCTTCGCTTCTCGGGGGCGGCGCGCTGCCGCTGTTGCTCATCAACGTTGTTGGCAGCGCTGTGATGGGCTATGCCAAGCCGCCCGCGTTCTGGGGCACGGGTTTCTTGGGTGGGTTCACCAGCTTTGCCGCGTTTGCGTATCTCACTTCAGGTTTCGGGCCGGCGCAGGCGGGGGCCTACGTGCTGGCGACGGTCGTCGGCTGCACCGGGGCCTACCTCATAGGTGACCGCCTGCAGGATCGGAGGCATGCATGATCCTCTCCATCCTGGCCGTACTCGCCGGCGGTTTTGTGGGCGGTTGCGGGCGCTACCTGTTAACCCGCATCCTGCCCTCCCCCACGTGTACCTTCGCCGCCAACCTCATCGGCTCCGCGGTGGCCGGCGTGGCCTATGGCTACGCCACGCACGCGCACACCCCCGAGTTCTTCCTCCCCTTGCTCGCGGCCGGCGTGGCGGGCGGGCTATCGACATGGTCCACGTTGGCCAAAGAGCTCGGTGACATGATTAAGGCCAAGCGCTGGTGGCGCTTGGCGCGGTATCTCTTCTGGACGGTGGGCCTGGGCATCGTCCTGGCGTGGCGCGGGGCGTGGGTCGGCTCGCTTTTGGCCTAGCCTTCTCACCGCACTCCGCGCCCAAGCGCGCGGAGTGTTAGTCAGCGATGGCGTCCAACGGCGGAGTCTTCGCCGCGCGGTGGGCCGGCCACAGGGCGGCTAGCACACCGACGATGCCGGAGCCGACGAGCATGACGACGAGCATCATCCACGGCACCGTCGTGGAGTCGAGGCCTTCGTCCGCAAGCACGGAGATGAAGGACCACCCCATCCCCAGCCCCATGAGGATGCCCATGAGAGCGCCGAAGAGCGCAATCTGTACCGACTCCACGGTGATCATCGTGCGAATCTGGCGGCGCTGGGTGCCCACCGCGCGCAGCATACCAATCTCCTGGCGTCGTTCAATCACGCCCAAGGTGAGGGTATTGACAATGCCCAGGATCGCGATGACCACAGCCAACGCCAGCAGCGCGTAGAGGATTGTGAGCATCTGGTCAATCATGCCGGCGGCCTCGCCTGCGAATTCCTCGCCGGTGCGCACCTGCACCACGACGAGGTCCTTGACGGACTCCTCCAGGTTGGCGCGCAGCTTTTCCTTGTCATAGCCTTCCTCCGCGTTCACGTAGACCAACATGACGTTGAGGCTAGCCGGGTCGACGACCTCTGTTGCCGCGGAGGCGGAGACAGCTAAGCGCGGGAGCATCTGGAAGGGCTCATACGTGCCGAGGAGCTTCACCTGCGTGGTACGAGACAGATCCGGGCCCGCCAGCTCATAACTCTGGCCGACCTCCCAGCCCTGCTCTGCAGCCAGGTCGGCTTCGGCGATGAAGCCCGGCTCCTCGCCCGTCTTCAACGATCCTTCCACCAGGGTGAAGTTAAGGACGTCATCGGCGTTGCCATCGATGACCTGGCTGACCTTCATCTCCGGGCCATAGTTCATCGAAGCCTGACCATCCACCTGCAGGGGTGCTGTGCTCATCGACACGACCTGTCCGACGCCCTCAGTATCGCTGGCGCGCTGCACGGTCTCGTTCGGGGTCGGAAAGTTTCCAGACGTCGGGCCGGACAGCAAGAAGTCCGCGCGGGCGTCCTGCTCGACGGTGTCGGCCACCGAGGCCTTCATCGTCGCACCCAACATGCCGATCGAGGTCACCAGCGCCACGCCCAGCATGAGAGCGAATGCGGTCGCCGCGGTACGGCGCGGGTTGCGCGCCGAGTTCGTCGAGGCTAGCTTGCCCACCGCACCAAAGGGCGCACCAATCACGCGGCCAATCGCCGGAACGATGGGCAGGGAGATGGCCGGTCCAGCCAGGAAGAAGCCAAGGATCAGGTTGAGCGCGCCAAGACCCACGAGGGAGGCACGGATGCCCGTGGAGGCGTCGATAAGCACGCCGAGGACCGCGAAGATAATGCCCGCGACGAGCAACAGTCCACCCAGCACGCTGCGCACGAGGAGCGAAGAACCAGCTGCAGACTCGGTTGTGCGCATGGCTTCCACCGGCTTTACCGCACCCGCGCGGCGCGCCGGCGCCCACGCGGACACGATGGTGACCACCGCGCCCAAGAGCAGCGGCACGACTACTGCGCTGACGCTCAGGCCCAGACCGCCGCCCATGGGCATGTCCTTAGCTTCAAAGACTGCCTTGATGAGTGCGACTAAGCCCATACCTGCCACCACGCCGACGGCTGAGCCGACGAGCCCCACGATGAAGGCCTCCGTCACCACCGAACGCGTGATCTGGCTGCGGGAAGCACCGAGCGCACGCAGGAGCGCGAACTCCTTGGTGCGCTGGGCCACGATCATGGAGAAGGTATTCGCGATAATGAACGTGCCCACCAGCAGCGCGATGAGGCCAAAGGCGATGAGGAAGTAGTTGACGAATTTCAGGGCAGAGGAAATCTGATCCGACAGCTCATCGGCCAGCTTCTGGCCGGATTCCGCCTCGACCTCGAAGGTGTTGTTGAGGTGCTCCACGAGCGCATCGGCATCGACGCCGTCGGCCGCAGCGACCTTCAGCTGGGAAGAGTCTCCATAGCGCTCAACGAAGGCCTCGTGTTCCATGAGCAACGTCAGACTGGGGCCCTGGTCCACCACAGGCTTGACGACGCCCACGACCTTCACCTCATCGCGCTGGTCCGGGTGCACGACGAGGAGGGTGTCGCCGACGTGGATGCCGAACTTCTCGGCGGCGGAGTCGTTGATGAGGACTTCGCCGGTCCCGTGGGGCTCGGAGCCGTCGACAAGCGTGGCAGGCTCACCTACGGATTGCTCTCCCGGGTAGAAGGGCTGCACACTGGACGTGCCCCCGCCGGTCTGGAACGCCTCGGCGTCTTCGTTGGCCACCACGACCGTCTGGCTGCTTTGCATGTTCACCGCACGCACGTCGGGGTCGGCGGCGATGTCATCGCGCATCTTCTGATCCAGCTTCGGGCCGTTTTCCTTCTGGCTCACGGCCGCATCCACGCCGGTAAATGCTGTCGAGACAGCGGAGTCGAACGTATTCGACAGCGAGTTGGTGAACATGAAGGAGCCCGAGATGAACGCGGTACCCAGCACCACCGCCAGCAGGGTCAGGGCAAGGCGCAGCTTATGCGCGAGAATATTGCGCACGGAGACCGTGCGCATCGTGTTCTTTGTGGCCATGCTCTAGCCCTCGATTTCTGCCATCACGGCGTGGATGGACTCCATGGTCGGATTCATGAGCTCATTAACCAGGCGGCCATCGGCGAGGAAGACCACGCGGTCAGCGTACGAAGCGGCCTTGGCGTCGTGCGTAACGATAACCACGGTCTGCCCATCCTTGTCCACGGCGGTACGCAAAATGTCGAGCACCTCGGCGGAGGAGTTCGAATCCAGGTTGCCGGTGGGCTCATCACCGAAGATGATCTCCGGACGGGAAACCAGGGCGCGCGCACACGCCACGCGCTGCTGCTGGCCGCCGGAGAGCTCGGCTGGGCGGTGGTTCAGGCGGTGGGACAGGCCAAGGCGCGTGGTGACCTCATCAAACCACGCCTTATCGACCTTGTTGCCAGCGATATCGGTAGGCAGCGTGATGTTCTCTGCCGCAGTCAACGTGGGCACCAGGTTAAAGGACTGAAAGATGAAACCCAGGCGGTCGCGGCGCAGGGCCGTAATATCCTTGTCGCTGAGCTGCGACATATCGGTATCACCGATGAAGGCCGAACCGGACGTCGCCGAATCGAGCCCCGCCATGGTGTGCATGAGCGTGGACTTGCCGGAGCCCGAGGGGCCCATGATGGCGGTAAAAGTGTTGCGCGCGAACTCAACGTCGACGTGGTCCAACGCGGTGACTGCGGTATCTCCCTGACCGTATTGTTTGAACAGGTCAACGGCGCGGGCCGCAGCAGTCATCGTTGGGGTGGTCATGGACGTGTTCTCCTTATAGATAGGGAAAGTAACGTCACTACCCTATCTTGCCCTGGGTAAGTTATGTGACGCGTGTGGTCTAAAATATGCTCCATGCGCGCATCCCTTTCCGCTCTAGAGCATTACGACCGTTGTGCCGAAGCAGCCGCGGCTCAGGTCATGCGCCACTACTCCACCAGTTTTTCCCTGGCCACGCGGCTTCTCTCACCAAGAGTGCGCGTGGATATCCGTAACTTATACGCCATGGTGCGCACGGCCGATGAGATCGTCGATGCGGGGCTTGCTCCCCAGGACGCCGCCGTGCTTCTCGACGCCTACGAGGCCACCGTCCGCGCCGCCCCGTCCCAGCGTTTTCACGCTGATCCGATCGTGCATGCCTTTGCGCTTTCCGCGCGGCGTTGCGGGTTCAGCGATGAGCACGTTGCACAGTTCTTTTCCTCCATGCGTTGCGATCTGACGCACCACACGCACACCCACGACTCCTTCGAGGATTACGTCTGCGGCTCCGCGGAGGTCATCGGGCTCTTGTGCCTGGACGCCTTCTACGCCGGTCAGGCGCGACCGGCCGGCATCGAGGAAGGCGCGCGGCGCTTGGGCGCGGCGTTTCAGAAGATCAACTTCTTGCGCGATCTGCGCGAGGACTCCGCAGACCTCGGCCGCTCATATTTTCCAGCGCTGCCCGATCCCACTGGCTTGGACGAGGAGAGGAAGGCTGCCATCATCGCTGATATTCGCGAGGACCTGTCTGTAGCGCAGGGTGCCATCGAGTTGCTGCCGCGCGGCTCCCGCATGGGCGTGGCGGCGGCTACCGCCCTCTTTACTGAGCTCACCGACCAGCTCGAGGCAACCCCCGCCGCCGAGATCCTCACGACAAGGGTGTCGGTGTCACCAGCGCGTAAGGCCTTCCTCGTGAGCCGGGCAGCTGCATCGGCGGTGAAATAAACATGGGCAAGCGGGTTGTCGTCATCGGCGCTGGCATCGCGGGGCTTGCCACCGCGGCGTTGATGCTGCGGGAGGGCTGGGACGTGGTCGTCGTCGAGAAGCAGCGTAGCGTCGGCGGGCGGGCGGGAGTCCTAGAAGTCGACGGCTTCCGTTTCGATACGGGGCCTTCGTGGTATCTCATGCCGGAGGCTTTTGATGAATTTTTCCGGGCCTGTGGGACGAGCACCGAGCGTGAGCTGGACCTCGTCCCCCTCTCGCCTGCGTATCGCGTGTACAACGAGGACGGCGCGTTCCTAGATGTGGAGAGCGGCGTGGAGGAGGTCGCGCACCTATTCGAGTCTATTGAGCCGGGCGCGGGTGAGCGCGTACGGGCGTATTTGGCGCGCTCCTCCGACGTCTACGCGGTGGCGCTGAGCAGCTTTTTGTACACCACGTTTTCGCGCCCTACTGAGCTGCTGACACGGGAGGTGCTCACGCGGCTGGGCACGCTCGCGATGCTGCTGACGCGTTCGCTGGACAGGCTGGTAGCGGCGCAGTTTCAGGACTATCGCCTGCGTCAGGTCCTGACCTATCCGGCGGTGTTTTTGTCGACCGAGCCTCAGGCCGCGCCGGCCCTGTATTCCTTGATGAGCCACACCGACCTGGTCGAAGGTGTGCGCTACCCGCAGGGGGGCTTCGCCGCGGTGGTCGCGGCGATTGCGCGCCAAGCGGAGGGTGCAACCTTCCTCATGGGTACCGCGGTGACGGCAATTGAGTGCACGGACGGGCGCACAACTGGCGTGCGGCTGGATGACGGCCGCTTCATTTCTGCAGAGGCCGTGGTGTCGGCGGCGGACCTGCGCCACACCGAAACCGCGTTACTGCCAGAGGCAGCGCGGACCTACCCGGAAAGCTACTTCGCACGGCGCGATCCGGGTTTGGGTACGGTTCTGGTGTTCCTCGGCGTCCGCGGCGAGCTGCCGCAGCTTGAGCACCACACTCTGTTGTTTAGCAAGGACTGGGAGCCCGATTTCCGCGCCGTCTACCACGGCCCGGAGGCCTCGCGTCCGCTCGGTGCTTCGGAGTCTATCTACGTATCCAAGACATCCGCGACGGATCCTGACGTGGCGCCGGAGGGCTGCGAGAACCTCTTTGTGCTCGTCCCTGTGCCGGCGGAAGATACTTTTGGCTCAGGCGATGCCTATGGTGAGGAAGAATCGCCGCGCGTCGCCGCGATTGCTGACGCCGCTATCCACCAGATAGGCACATGGCTTGGCATTCCGGACTTTGCCGAGCGCATCGTCGTGCGCCGAACGGTGGGGCCCTCTGATTTTGTGCAGCGCTATAACGCGTGGGCAGGTGGAGCGGTGGGGCCTGCACATACGCTGCAGCAATCCGCGTTCTTCCGTGGGCGCAACGTCTCGCGAAAACTGAAGAACCTGTTCTACGCGGGCGGAACGACCGTGCCGGGCGTGGGAGTGCCAATGTGCCTTATTTCTGCGCACAACGTCCTCACGCGGATGCGTGAACAGCGCTAAACGTTGGGCCCGAGTGCACTCTCAATTCGCGCTGAATTCCCCCAGTGCTGACCCCCGTGACAGAACTTGGTTCTCAGTCCCCACTCCACGGCATGGAATTCACGAAAAGGCCGTGCAGCGCTGCATAGCGTAGTCTGAGGAGGTTGACGTCGAGTGGAAAGGCGAAGCGATGGCAGAAACTACTGAGCAGGCCAGCGAGACCGTAGAGTCATGGCTGAAGCAAGAAGACGCTATCGATCCTAAAAAGGCCCCTCGTCTCCAGGAGCTCTTAGCCCGCGTTCCCCGTCAAGACCTCATCGCGATTGTGGAGCGGCAAAATGCTCTCCGCGCTGCGCTAGCCCTCCGCCTGCTGCCGCGGGAAAAGTCCATCGCAGTCTTCGACGCACTCGATGCAAAGCACCAAGCGGACATCATTGATGAGCTGGGCAACGCCGATGTCTACGAGTTTTTCGACGAGTTGGACCCCGAAGACCGAGTGGCGCTCTTGGATGAGCTGCCCGCGGAGATTGCGGATCGCCTCCTCCGTTCACTGACCCAGACTCAACGCGACGTGACCGGAGTGATCCTTGGATACACGAAGGGCTCCGTCGGGCGTCGTATGTCGCCAGAGGTGCCCGACATTCACCCGGAAATGAGCATGGAAGATGCCCTGTACACGCTCCGGGATACGGCCGATGAACTGGAGACCATCTATACCGTTCCGGTGACGCGCAAGGACCGGCGTCTGGTCGGCGTCGTCAGCCTGCGCGAACTCTTCACGGCTGAGCGCGGTGTACTCATTGAGGACATCATGAAGGAACCGGTTTATGCGCGTGCGACTGCCGACGCCGAGGAGACCGTGCGGTGGTTCTTGCCCCTCGATATGCTAGCTCTGCCAATTGTGGATGATTCACACCGCCTCGTCGGTCTTCTTACGTGGGACGATGCCACGGACATCATGGAAGAAGCGGACAGCGAGGACTCTGCTCGTTCCGGTGGTACGGAAGCGCTCCAGCAGCCTTACTTGTCGACGCCGTTGCTCAAGCTCGTTCGCTCCCGCATTCTCTGGCTGCTCGTGCTCGCTGTGTCAGCTCTGCTGACCGTGCGGGTTCTCGATTCCTTCGAGGACACCTTAGCCAAGGCGGTTGTACTGTCGCTGTTCATCCCTCTGCTCACCGGCACGGGCGGCAATACAGGAAACCAGGCGGCTACTACAGTGACCCGTGCGCTCGCGCTTGGCGACGTCCGAACGCGCGACCTCCTTTCCGTAATGTGGCGCGAGCTGCGCGTCGGAATGCTGCTCGGCGCCGTACTGGGACTGGCTGGTCTCGTCTTGGCGACGGTGGTCTACGGCGTCGATATCGGTATCGTGATCGGTTCCACCCTGTTTCTTATCTGCTCGATGTCAGCGACGGTAGGTGGGCTCATGCCAATTGTGGCTAAGACGGTGGGCGCGGATCCCGCTGTGTTTTCTAACCCGTTTATTTCCACGTTCTGTGACGCGACGGGCTTGATTATCTACTTCTTCATCGCAAAGTCGGTGTTGGGCATCTAGTCCGATAGAAACTGCCGCGCTGCATCGCACGGCCTGCCGACCTTCCTGCGGCCGTACTAGAGCCGCATCGTCCTCTTGGAAACAAGTCCTTAGCACCCTAGAGCAGCTGGGCTTCCACATGCATGACACTAGAGCCGCTTGCTATGCGGTTACCCCCTCTCCTCTACCGGGCTGAACACCATCGATTTCTGCGTCCAACTGTCCACCACAAAGAGTGTGGCTGCAACCACTCCTGCCGCTTTCACGGACAGCCTAGAACCGTGGCAGTACAAGGTGCGCCTTGCCTTCTGCAAGCGTCCTGAAGTCATTCGCGAAGCAGTTGCCCGCCTGACGTACGAAGAAAATGCCTGCGGCACGCGGCTTTGTGCTCAGTGTCAACAAATAGTCGCCCGGACCTGACCCCCGTTAGGTAGACACCTGATA
>NZ_KV818295.1:0-700 GCF_001814885.1 Corynebacterium sp. HMSC068G04
ACCACACCGCTACCATTTCAGTCTTCTGAACAGAACAGCCTTCAGTTCCTTCAGGAAGACCGGGTTATAAGAATGAGTAAAAGAAGCCGAAGTCTGCGGGAACCTCATCGCGTTCTCCTTCGCTATCCCGCCAAGAGTTGATACCGACTACATTCTAGTTGTAAAGCACGAAAAGGAAACGACATCCCGCTATCAATACAGTGCTGGTGGCCGACGATTTACGGGAGCGCTAAAGACTTAAAACGTCAGGCATGTAGTCCCTTAAATGACGAGGTTATGGGGTTCAGGAACCCGTGTGATTGCTTGTCCTCAGGGCTATGAACGCAGACTTAGAAGTGCACTCATGAAGGTCACCAATGATTCCAGATCGAGGAGGAGTACAAGCTGATTTGAAAGACCTGCCCCCCTTAGCCGCCGCATTCATTCACGTGTTCTAAAACGCTGGTCGCAAATAAACCATTCCAATAGACGGCCACCGACACTGCCAATAGACTAATTCACTCGACCAGACGGACTACTAAGGCTCGCGCATGGGTACGTCGAAGTTCGCGCTCGTGCGCACTGCATCCAAGATTCATGTCATAGGCACCAGCGCACACGTCTATTCCTACTGTTAATTCTCGGGCTTTCGAAGATATCCTTCACTATAAATTTACACACCTACTACTTGAGGTTACCCTCGTTTAGTGGACACCCTATT
>NZ_KV818296.1:0-1767 GCF_001814885.1 Corynebacterium sp. HMSC068G04
ACTACGTGTCCACGATTTGCGGGCAACCCCATACTTCGTAAATTTTTGCACCTATTAAATTTGCAAACCCGATACCAAAAGCTGACGCCATCGAAAATATAGCTACTACAAATGTCCGATCTTTATCATCACCTTTGTCATACTGAAACTGCCAAGCCATAATAGTTGCGAGCGTCCGGGCGGTATGAATTAAGCAGAATACCGCCATCAAGGCTAATGAAAAGACAATCATTGATTGTAAGAGCACAGCACTGCTAACTAAGAGAATCCCGCCGAACACCCCCAAAGCAACTGCCAGCAAGAGTAAGGCGAAATTTGAAGCCCTACCTCCTTTCTTGAAGCGAGAGTTCTTCTGGATAACATAATTGATCGCAATTTCTATAAATACAGAGCACAATAGCAACCAACTAAGCTTACTTCCCTTGGACGCCAGTATGTACGGCACTAGAACGGAACCGGTTGTGATAATTGCGAATGTAACAAAGACTTTTAGACAAGAAATCCATACATCTGTTGCCAATGAAAATCTGACGGGAAATGAAGCTCGGCGTACAACGTCGACCCCTTGATTTTGCTTCAATACGTGCGTCGCGGCGATACAAATAAAATATCCAAAACTCCCAAGCAACGAAGCTAAGGTTCGAATCGAGACATCAAAAAGCAGAACGCATGATACGGTGGCTGTCCCAAGTAGAACGACAGTCAACGTAGCTGTTCGTAATGCAATTTTGAAACTAACTAGCTCCTCTTTTTGCAGGTAGCGTGGAGGAAGAGCACCTCTCAGAGGCGAAACAAACCTTCCAAGCAAAAAGATTCCAACCAAAGCACCCATCAATGGGATTTGACCAGGGATTATTCCAAGAACAACATATGCGACCACCTGAAAAATCTGCACACAGCCGAGAACCCTAGCTTCGCCCACGACATCTCCGAGACGTGCAAGCGGCAACGACAGAATTGTCCCAATAACAATGCCCGTGCCCACCGCATGCAAAGCACCTTGACCATCAAGACCAGATTCTACTGTCAGGTAACCTACAGAAGCTGCAAGAAATGAAGTCACGTATGCATCCACAAGAACATTCACTCTGATTACAGTTGCAGGAGAGAGCATTTTCCTTAAGAGCACCTCAAGACACCTCCAACTGGACTTCTACGAATGACCACTCAATGCTCGTGACATTAGAAAACTGAGCGACGAATCCGTCCACCGAATCTCGTAGCCCGGGGTAGACCCGCAAAAAGCAACGCCGAACGCTAATTCAACCATTTTGATTAGTGTAGCTGAAATACGTTCCTCGAAAGTATCAGCGCGAGGAGAAAGCACCGAAAGTGACGAAAAGATAGTGCCAAAGCGTTATGGACCTAGGTGTGGTACTCAAGGAGATTTGAGGTCGCTCCCCCAGTGTCGTTGGGGGCGGACCTTGAAAACGAAGAAAGAGACCGTTGAAGCGGTAGTAATGCTTCAACGGTCTCTCTTTGTTGTGTATTGAGTTATGGTTTGTTGTTTGGTGTCGGCGGTTTCTTACTCTCCCACAACCTCCCGGTTGCAGTACCATCAGCGTTAGCAGGCTTAGCTTCCGGGTTCGGAATGGGACCGGGCGTTTCCCTGCTGCTATAGGCCACCGACAAACACACGGAGCAACGGCTGGTTGCTGGTGTTGTGTCAGATACTGTGTAGTGGACGCAAGCGACAGTGATTATTGTCTTGTTGTGTTTGTTGTTTACACACCCCAGTTGGGTGTGTGTGTTTGTTTTGGTCTATTA
>NZ_KV818297.1:0-61533 GCF_001814885.1 Corynebacterium sp. HMSC068G04
TCTTTCTACTGCCCCAACTTTGCAACAGCACCCCTCCTTGTAGTACTTTGATTAGGCTTACCTTGTTCACATAAGCTTGCTCCCGTTAAGATCATGGACTTTCACGCGTCAAGGAGGGATGCATGGCTATCTCTACCCCGCATGCGCAATCCCCTTCTCAATCACACCTGGGGTCTCGCGCGGACGCTACTGCGGACGCTTCTGCCAGCGCTCCATCAGGTAAAATCCCGCGTCGCCTCGTCGGCCTCGGCGTCCTTTTCCTCCTATTGCTCGCCAGCATCGTTGCCAGCATCGTGTTTGGATCACGGCAGATCCCTTTTGGAGAAGTGTCCGCCGTGTTCCGCGATCTCGGCACGGCGTTCGGCCACGCGGAGGGGCTGAATGTGGATCAGCGCGTGATCGTCGAGCTCCGCATTCCCCGCACCCTGTTGGGCCTAGTCGCCGGTGCTGCCCTTGGCGCCTCCGGTGCATTGATCCAAGGGCACACGCGCAACCCTCTCGCGGACACGGGCATTCTCGGCATCAACTACGGTGCGTCCCTGGCCGTGGTTGCCAGCTTCTCCTTGCTGGGTGTGACGTCCGTGTGGGCTACCAGCATGTGGGCGTTCGGTGGGGCCATCGCTGCTACTGCGTTGGTGTTTAGTTTGGCGTCCATAGGAGGAGGACAGGCCAATCCAATGACGCTGGTCCTCGGCGGCGCGGCTTTGTCCGCGGTCCTCAGCGCCATCATCAGCGGTTTTATCCTCACTGACGATGCCAATCTGGATCGCATGCGCTTCTGGACCGTCGGCTCCATCGCGGGCCGGGATCTCACCGTGTTCTACGGCGTGCTGCCGTTTATCCTGGTGGGCCTCCTGCTGGCGTTCATCACGGCACCGCAGCTAAACCTCCTGAATCTGGGCGATGACATCGCCTCCGGACTGGGCATCAACACCCAGCGCGCCCGCCTGATTGGCATGGCTCTGATCGCACTGCTGGCCGGTGCCGCGACAGCTGCCGCCGGCCCCATCACCTTCATCGGCCTGGTGGTCCCGCACCTCGTGCGCGCCATCACGGGCCCTGATTACCGCTGGATCCTCCCTTACTCTGCCCTGACGGGTGCGGTGATGATGCTGTTCGCAGACGTGGTGGGCCGTCTGATCGCTCGTCCGGGCGAGTTGCAAGTAGGCATCATCCTCGCGTTCGTGGGCGCGCCGTTCTTCATCGCCCTTATTTATCGACGCCGGGTGGTGGCCATTTAATGAGTTCCCTCCTTGCCCGCCCTACCTCTTCCACTATCCCTGGGCGCCCGCCATTCCGCGTGGGCTCATTTTCTGTGGTCTGGCGCCCTCGCGCGTTGACGGTGTCTCTATTGCTGCTCGTGGCGATCGTCTTGCTAGCGGCGGTCTCCATCGGCCTGGGTGACTATCCTGTGTCCCCGGCTCGTGTGCTGGAGGTGCTGTTCACCGGCCAGGGCACCCGCATTGAGCGTCTGGTGGTTTTGGATTGGCGCATGCCTCGTGCGCTGACGGCCATTCTGGTGGGCTGTGCGCTGGGATTATCCGGAGCCCTCACTCAGTCCGTGACTCGCAATGCGCTGGCCAGCCCGGATATCTTGGGCTTCACTACGGGCGCGTCCGCGGCCGCGGTCACCGTCATCACTCTGGGTGGTGGCGCTGGTGGTTTCCTCGGCTGGCTCAGCAGCATCGGCATTCCCTTGGCCGCGGTGCTTGGTGCGGCTGTCACCGCAACGGTGATGTGGGCTCTGGCGTGGAGGAGATCGACTGATTCCTTCCGGCTAGTGCTGTTCGGCATCATCATCTCTGCTCTGTTGACCTCGTATATCAACTTCCTGATGATCCGCACGGAGTTGCGCGATGCCGCGGCCGCGCAGTTCTGGCTTACTGGCTCCCTGAGCACTGCGGACTGGTCCAAGATGTGGCCCATCGCCATTGTTGTGTTGGTGTTTACACCGCTGCTGGCCTGGATTGGTCACCAACTTTTAGCCACCTTGCTGGGCTCGGATACTGCACGGGCTTTGGGACAAAACGTCCAGGGTGTGCAGGTGCTTCTGCTCGCCGCTGCCGTGGCTTTGGCAGCAGTGGCGGTCTCGGCCGCTGGCCCCATCGGGTTCGTCGCCTTCGTGGCCCCACAGGTGGCGCTGCGCTTGTGCAACTGCTCTGCACCACCGCTTCTGGCCTCTGCGCTGACCGGCGCTGCGCTACTCCTGCTGGCAGATATCAGCACCCAAACTCTTCTGCCCGTAGAGCTGCCGGTGGGCATTCTCACCTCGGCAATCGGCGGTGCGTTCCTTATTTATTTGCTGGTCCAACGGAATAGGTCAACCACGGCATGAGAAAAGATCCCACCCTGGAAGTTAGCAGTGCCGCGAACAAAGAAGGACACATGACTCAGAAGCACAGCATGAGCGCACGCGGCCTCGCCGTGGGCTACGGCGACCGGACGGTCATCGAAGGCTTGGACGTGGACTTTCCTCGCGGGCAGATCACCACAATCATCGGCCCCAATGGCTGCGGCAAATCCACGTTGTTGCGAGCCATGTCTCGTCTCCTTCCGGCGAATGAGGGCGAAGTGCTGTTAGACGGCGCCGATATCTCATCCATCAGGCGCAAGGACCTCGCACGGACCATCAGCGTGCTGCCACAAACCCCTACCGCCCCGGAGGGACTCAACGTGGCTGATCTCGTCTCGCGCGGTCGGCACCCACACCAATCGTGGATCCGTCAGTGGTCGTCCACGGACGAAGCCGAGGTGCACAAGGCGCTGGAAATGACTGGCTCGATGGGGCTGGCGGAGCGCACCCTGGATTCTCTGTCCGGAGGGCAGCGGCAGCGTGTGTGGATCTCCATGGTTCTTGCGCAGAACACGGACATCCTGTTCCTGGACGAGCCCACCACCTACCTGGATCTGGCCACGTCGGTAGAGATTTTGGAGCTGGTGCAGCGTCTACGCCGAGAGCTGGATCGGACTGTGGTGATGGTGCTGCACGATCTCAACTTGGCTGTACGCTACAGCGATAATCTCGTGGTGATGAAGGATGGACAGGTCCTCGCCACCGGGCGTCCCAGCGAGGTCATTACCCCAGAGCTACTGCTCGAGGCGTTTGCCCTCAACGCGCTAGTCATCGAGGATCCTGTCACCGGCGGTCCGCTGATCGTCCCCAAGTGACGATCAGGGCTTAGTCCTCCATCAGCTCCTGGGCGGGAGTCTTCTTGGACTTCCGCCAGTTGATCATCGCGGAAATCACCACCGGAGTCACAGACACCAGCACGATGACGATGGCGATCATGTCGATGCGATCCGCAATGCCCGGGATATCCCCCAGCAGCACGCCAATGCCGACCATGCTGACAATCCACAGCACTGCACCCGTGACGTTCCATCCCACGAACTTCTTGTACGGCATCTCCGCGGTACCAGCGGCCACGGGAATGTAGGTACGCACGATCGGGATGAAGCGCCCCAGTACCAGAGCCAACGGCCCGTACTTCAGGAAGAAAGCCTCGGCTTGTTCGAGGTGCTCGGTTATGAGGATCTTGGCGTCGGGCTTAAACAACTTGCGGCCAAAGCGGTGGCCGAGCCAGAAACCTACCTGGTCGCCCAAGAACGCCGCGACGATGGCCACGCCCACCAGAATCGGAACGTTCAAGCCCAGCTGATCGCGCAAGATTGCCGCGGTGACCAGCATGGAATCGCCGGGGAGGAACGGGAAGAGCACGCCGGATTCAATAAAGATAATCAGCGCAATGCCGCCGAGCGCCCAGCCGCCAAAGTTCTGGAGCAGGGTGGTGGCGTCCATGAGGTCGCTTAAGTGCACAGGGAATCCCTTCTAGAAAACAACTGGTCTATTCTTACCCCGGTTTCTGACCGGAATACAGGCAGCTCGCCCCTAGCGTGCATCCGTTATCCCCATGAGTGCCCGTCCCCTAGCCAGCAACAGCAAAACCGCCCCAGCACGTTCATGCGGGGCGGTTCGGCAGTTGATTCAGACTACTTCGTGGCGTCTGCCAACGGCTGCTCGATCTTGTCCAGCAGGTAGTTCAGGCTCAGCACGGTCTGCCATCCGAAGGCCTTTTCCAGGTCGCCTTCCAGGTAGACACTGTGTCCGTCCTTCACGGCGGGCAGCTTGCCCACGATCGGATCCTCGGTCACAGAAGCCTTGCTCTGCTTCGGAGAGTAAGACAGTTGATCCCACACCAGCACGTCAGAGTTGATCTGGTCTGCGTTTTCCTTGGAGACCTCACCGTAGAACTTGTCCTTGGTGATGCCCGCGTAGGCCGGGTTGATCTTGAATCCCAGCTCGGTGAAGAAGCGGCTACGCGGATCGCCCTCGGCAAAGACAGCCAGGCTCTCGTCGGAGACAGTGGCCACGCCGAGTTCCTTTTCGGCCCATTCTGGGTGGCGGCCCTTGAGCTCTGCGAACTTCTCCTTGACCTGCTCCACCTGGCGCTTTGCCTCTTCAGGCTTGCCCACGGCCTGCCCGATCTCTTCCGTGGTCACGTCCCATGGTTGCTGTAGTTCTTCGTATTCGCCCTTTTGTACGACGACAGGGGCGATCTCAGACAGCTTCTTGTACGTGTCTTCATCGATGTCCGAGTACACGGCCACGATGAGGTCTGGATTGTCCTTGGCGATGGCTTCCGCGTTGACTTCTGTGTCCTTGTCGATCCGAGGAGTGTCGCCCTCGATCTTGTCATTGGACCAGTTGCCCGCAGCCTGACCATCCGGGGTCATTCCGTCCCAGTACTTCACGGAGACAGGAGTAACTCCCAGCGCCAGCAGTGCGTCCTGATCCGTGTAGCCCAAGGAGACCACGCGCTGCGGGGCTTCCTTGATTTCGGTGGAGCCGTAGCGGTGCTCGATGGTGGTGGGGAATGCGCCCTGCTCGGCGTTGACTGCCTGGGAGTCCCCGGAATTTCCGGACTGGTCATCAGTCGAGCAAGCGGTCAGTGCCGCGCCCAAGGTCAGCACAGCAGCGGTGCTAACGAGAATCTTCTTGAGTGTCATTTTTCTCCGTTGTTACTGGTGACGGATTTCCGCGCGAGGCGTGGCCCGTACACAAAAGGGAAAGGTCAAACCTTTGGTTGGATATATCCAGCCCTATGTCCAAAGAATTCGGTGGCGGTCAGTTCCGAGTTGTCGTCGAGACGAACACGATCCAGAACAATCGCCGGCGCCGGCACGTTGGCACGGGGCGATCCACAGACCACCGCGATTCCTCCCTCGTGAGGGATGGTGACTCGGCCGGGGGTTCCGCCGAAGCGGCCCTGCGAGACGTGCGCGGAAAGCACGCGGACGCGCTGGCCTCGGAATTCAAAGTAAGCATTGGGGTACGGGTCGGACTGCGCCCTGACCAGCAAGGCGATATCTTCCGCAGGTTGGGTGAAATCTATGCGAGATTCCTGCTCGCCGCGCTTGTGGAAGTACGTAGCGCGGGTGGGATCTTGAGGTTGCGCAGTGGCGGTGCCTTGGGCGACGTCACTCAATGCGCGTTCCACGAGGGGCTCGATGAGGTCGATGGTCTTGGCCACGAGATCCGTGGTGGTGTCCTGCGGACCCACGGGGATCGCGCGCTGGGCAACGATGGGTCCGCCGTCCAGCACTTCATCCATCTCGTGCACAGTGACGCCCACGTGAGTTTCCCGGTTCAACAGCGCCCACAGGATGGGCGAAAATCCGGCGTACTCGGGCAGGAGACCATCGTGGACATTCAATGCGCCGTGCTTGGCCAGGCTGAAAACCTCGGGAGGAAGCCAGGTTCGCCAATTGTTGGCCACGATGATGTCTGGTGCAGCATCGCGCAACGCCTCAATGACGTCTTGACCCACGCGCTCAGTGACACACACCTGGAGCTCATGTTCGCTGGCGAGCTCCTCAACGGAGTCTGCCCACATTTGCTCATAAGGGTGATCGCTGGCAGGGTGCGTAACTACCAAAACTACTTCATGACCAGCATTGATGACCGCAGACAACGTCCGGTGTCCCCACGACTGATAGCCGAAAACAGCAACTCGCATGCAGGGGATGTTAGCTTAGGTTTACCTATGTAGTCAATGATGAAAGTGGCGCAATTTTCATGCCAGACTCCCCGGACGTGACCACCCTTCACCGAATCTCGGTGCCCGCGGATGCGGAAGCCCTCGTTTTCCCGGACCCCTGGCCCTGCTCGTCGTCTGAAACGACAATTCGGATCGCCAGCGGTCGGGCGATTGACGCTGCCGCTGAAGCTCAAGTGTGGGTCGTTGATGGAAGTTACTACCAGGAGGGGGAGAGTGAGGCGGTGGGCTAGATCTCTTTTAGGCGATTCCGCTTGGAGGCGAAGAGAACGCCTCCGCCGGTGATGATTGCGGCGGCAACAAGGTAATACGCCGGGGCGAGTTGGTTGTCTGTTTTGTCAATAAGCCAGGTGGCGATCATGGGCGCTGTGCCGCCGAAGACAGCGTTAGCTGTGTTGAAGGTGAGTGCAAAGCCGGAAAGGCGAACATGGGTGGGGAACTGTTCGGAGAGGAAGGAGGGGAGGACGCCGTCGTTAAGCGCAAGCACGCCGCCGAGGCATACTTGAATGACGATGACGAGGAAAATGCCGGCGCCGTCGAGGAGCATGAATGCAGGGACAATGAAGAGTCCCATGAAAAGTGCAGCGCACAGCATGGTCGTGCGGCGGCCCAGGCGGTCTGATAGCAGGCCGGTGAGAAGTGCGAAGCCGACATAGAAAGCGGAAGCGACCGATGACGCAATGAAGGCAGGTGTTTCCGCCATGCCCAGCTCCTGGGAGAGATAGGTCGGCAGGTAAGTCAGGATGACATAGAAACCGATGGCGTTGAGAACTGCGCCGGAGAAGGCGATTGCCAGGGCCTTGGGGTATTTGAGGACCTCGCGAAGAGGGGATTCTTCCGTGTCATCTTGATTCTCAAAGCGGGAAGACTCATCGGCGTTGCGGCGAATCCACAGGCCGTAAAGGCCCAGGGGTAGTGCGATGAGGAAGGGGACGCGCCAACCCCAGGAGATGAGGGCATCGTCGTCAAGCACGCCGGTGAGTAGTGCTGCGATGAGGGAGCCCAGCAGCAGGCCGGATGCTGTGGCGGAAGGCACGATTGCGGCGTAGATACCCCGCTTATGCGTCGGAGCGATTTCCGCCAGGTGCGTGGCTGCGCCGGCATACTCGCCCGCTGCGGAGAAACCTTGGACCATACGCGAAAGCAGAAGCAGCAGAGTGGCGGCGAATCCGATGGTTTCATAGCTGGGCAGGAAGCCGATCACGGCTGTTGCCAGCGACATCATCGTGATCGATACCGTCAGGGTTTGAATTCGTCCATGTTTGTCACCAAAGTGTCCCCACACAATTCCCCCGAGCGGGCGGACGAGGAAGGAGAGTGCAAAGAGCGCGAATGTCATGATGAGCGCGCGGCGCCCTTCCATCTCCGGGAAGAAGACCCGGGAGATAATGGCCGACATATAAATGTAGGCCGCATAGTCGAACCATTCGATGAATGTTCCTATGAAGGACGCCTTGATAGCGCTGCGGTGTTGTGTGGAATCGGGGTCTGGTGGTGCTTGGGTTGACGTGGACATAGCTTCCACCGTACAGAAACTATGTGTGGTCCACGTCACTACCTTTAGGTGTTGACGCTTTCCCGCTCGTTCTCGTCAGCGTTCATGATGTCATTGACGCCGCCTTCGGCGGCATCCCAGGTTGCTTGGTCTTGGATGCCGGCGCGCTTGGCGACGATGGTGGCACACAGCGCCTGGCCGGTGACATTGACGGCGGTGCGGCCCATATCAATGATGGGTTCGATGGCAAGCAAGAGTCCGACGCCTGCCAGCGGGAGGCCCAGCGTGGAGAGGGTAAGCGTCAACATGACGGTGGCACCTGTCGTGCCTGCAGTAGCTGCGGAACCAATGACGGAAACGAAGATGATGAGGAGGTACTGGGTTGGGGAAAGGTCAATTCCGTAGAACTGAGCGATGAAGATGGCGGCGATGGCCGGGTAGACGGAAGCGCAGCCGTCCATCTTCGTGGTAGCGCCTAGCGGGATGGCGAAGGAGGCGTATTCGCGAGGCACGCCCATGGCCCTCTCCGTAAAGCGCTGAGTCACCGGCATAACGCCCATCGAGGAACGGGTGACGAAGCCGAGGGAGAAGACTGGCCATACGCGCTTGTAGAAGCCAATGACTGGAATTCGGTTGAAAGCCAGAACAGCAGGGTAGACCACGGCAATGACAAGGGCGAGTCCGACATACATCGCGAGGACGAACTTGCCCAAGGAGCTGAGCGCATCCCAGCCATAGGTGGCCACGGCTTTACCGATGAGGGCGGCGGTGCCAATCGGGGCGAGGCGGATGATCCACCACAGGACCACCTGGATGACCTTGAGGAAGGACTCGGTAAAGCGCAGGAAAGGATCGGCTGCCTTGCCGGCCTTGACCGCGGCGATGCCCAGGGCCAAGGAAATGACAAGGAGTTGAAGGGCGCCGAAGCTGAGGGAGACTTCGCCGTCGCTTAGCGAGGCCTTGAGTCCAAAGAAGTTGGAGGGGACGAGCTGCTGGAGGAAGGCGGTCCAGGAGCCAACGTTGGAAGGATCGGCGGCGGTGGAGGCGTCGACAGTCGTGCCTACGCCTGGCTTCATCACGAGGGCGACGAGAATGCCAGCCAAGACGGAGAAGAAGGCCGTGATGGCGAACCATACAAGGGTGGAGATCGCCAGCGAGGCGGCGTTAGCCACCTTGCGCAGGTTGGCAACCGAGGTGACGACGGCCGCGAAGATGAGTGGCGGGACCATCACCTTGAGCAATTGGACGTACGCGCCGCCGACGCCGGACAGGGTATCGGAGAGCCACTCGGACTCCATGCCGGAGGCGATGAAGCCGAGGATCAGGCCGATGATGAGGCCGGCGATGACCTGGGCACCAAAGCCGGTGGCCCAAGAGGGCAGCGTGCGCGAGGATGCGCGGGAGGAAGTGTCGGACACGAGATTTTCCTTCTAGACAGTGTTGTATAGAAATGGACCAAATGGTTCGGTATATTTATACCGATCGGTTCACTAGAACTTATAACACCGTACGCTGCCCAGAAATTCCCCTGCAAATTATGGGATGCGCTTAGTCCACTCTTCGTTGAGGAATTTGGTGTCGACGAGGCGCCGGGCGGCTGCTAGGGAGTCGTCGGAAAGCTCAGCGTCGACGGCGCCGTAGCGGGTGGCGAACTCGCGTGCCATGGTGTCGATGATTTCCTCGCGGGGCACGCCGGTCTGGCGGCGCAGCGGGTCCACACGTTTCTTTGCGCTGGCCAGGCCCTTGGAGGAGACCTTGACCTTGCCGATGCGCAAGACTTCCATCATCTTGTCCGCATCGATGTCATAGCTCATCGTGGTGTGGTGGAGCACCGCACCTTTGCGGCGCTTTTGCGCGGCACCGCCAATCTTTCCGCCGTCCGAGGTGATGTCATTAATCGGCACGTACCAGGCGTTGACGCCAAGCTTGCCAAGTGCCGCGAGTACCCATTGGTCCAGGTACTCGTAGCTGGCCTCGTAGGAATAGCCGGCCACGAGCGAGTCCGGGGCGTACAGGGAATAGGTCACGCAGTTGCCGCCCTCCATGAACATCGCACCGCCACCGGAGATTCGGCGTATTGGAATGATGCCGTGCTTGTCGACGCCCTCCTGGTCCAACTCGTTGGCATAGGACTGGTAGGAACCGAAGACGACGGCGCGGTCCTCCCATTCCCAGAAGCGGAGCGTGGGCCCGCGCTTTCCTTCCGCGACTTCGTTGAGGAGGACTTCATCGAGGGCAACGTTTACTGGGGTAGGCAGAACTCCTGGGCGCAGAATCTCCCAGCTGTGGTCGGTGAAATCGGTGCCGCCTGACAGCGCGCGCTTGACCGTGACAGCTAGGTGGTGGGTGTCGAATCCGTGGAGAGCTACGGGTGAATCGATTCGCGCAAGCGCGGCATCGAGGCGGGATTGGATGTCCTCGGTGCTTGTGGCAGTAGTGATGCCGACCAGCGCTGGGGCTAGTGCCTCGTAGGCCTCTTCCGGTTCGAGGAAGAAATCGCCAGAGACCTTGGCTGCGGTAACGGTGCTGTCGGCGTCAATATCGAGATCGACGACGAGTAGTTTGCCGCCGGGGACTTTGAGCTCGAAGTGTTCAGTTTGGTTCATGGTGTTCAGGGTACTCAGGTATGGCGGTGTGACGATTGGGGGAGTAGACCATTTAATGAACTCGGAAACTGGGGCGGGGGTAGCTAACGTCTCTTGGCTGTGCCTTTGGGAATCGTAAGGGGTTGCGTAGAGAGTCGCTGTTGGGCGCTATGTTGCGGGCGCAAGTTAGCGCCTTAATGTTTCGTTCTAGGATATGGGGCGGGAGTGCAGAGTGGGGACTGGTGGGCGTTTGAGGTGCTCAAATAGTCTGTAATCTAATCGTTATAGCTAATATGACCTGCGGCTACGCGCGATTTTGACAAAAGAAGGGGATGCGGCGGTGGCGCATTGTAGTTTCGTCCGTATGGTGGGTGTCAATGCAAACGAAATAGCAAATCGTCCCCCAATCCCCTGGGATTTATGGGGGTAGAGATGAAAGCTATCGTTTGCCATCGAGATATAGACCAAATGTAGAAAGGTTTAGAGAAACAATGGGTAAGAACATCAAGGATCTGTTTAACGCAACCGCATACGACAAGGCCGGCGAGAAGCTGGGCTCCGTCAAGGAGGTCTTCGTCGACGAGCAGTCCGGTCAGCCGACTTTCGTTGAGGTCAACCACGGTCTGTTCGGTATGAGCTCCAGCTTGGTTCCGCTCCGTGGTCACGATTTCACCGGTGATGAGCTCAAGCTGGCTTTCTCTAAGGACCGCATCGAGAACGCGCCGGATTTTGACTCCGATAAGCCGCTGACTCCTGAGGCGCAGGCGGACATCTTCAAGCACTACGACCTCGAGAACGCACAGGACGTAACCACCTACCGTGACGAGCGTGATGAGCGCGCTGGCGTTGCCGGTGCTGGCGTAGCTGGCGCTGGTGTTGCCGGTGCTGGTGCAGGTGCACACGCTAAGGATGAGACTGCTGCTACCAGCAGCAACCTCACCAACAATGAGGGCGAGGTTATCCGCTCCGAGGAGCGCTTGGACGTCAACAAGGAGCGCGTGGCCACCGGCGAGGCGCGCCTGCGCAAGTACGTCGTGACCGATACCGAGACCGTCGAGGTTCCGGTTGAGCGCGAAGAGGTTCGCGTCGAGCGCACCCCGATTTCCGAGGCTGACGCTGCCAACTACACCGGCACCATCGGTGATAACGGCGCGGAGGAAGCCTCCGTTACCCTGCACGAAGAGCGCGTGAATGTAGAGAAGAAGACCGTACCGGTGGAGAAGGTTAACCTTTCCAAGGAGACCATCAAGGACACCGAGACCCACACCGAGGATCTGCGCAAGGAGCAAATCGATACCGACGGCATCACCGAGACCCGCAAGTAATCTCGGTTAAGGGCTAAGAGGCTGGAGCTGCAAAGCTCCAGCTTTTCGCGTTTTGGGTTTGTTCAGTATTTTCTGGTCTTGAACAGGGTGGAAAACGCAAGGCCAAGCCAGTAGGTTTGAATCATGTCACGTTTTAGCCCACTGAATTGGCCCGTTGTGCGCCAAATCCGGAACAAGGATGCCTTCGGCCGCGACGTGTCCACGCAGTCGGCTAAGAGTGAAGACCTGCGCGGACGCACCGTTGACGCGGACCGCGTCGTCCAGTCGGTCTGCCCCTACTGCGCAGTGGGTTGTTCTCAGCGCGTTTATGTCAAGGATGACCGCGTCATCCAAATCGAGGGCGACCCAGATTCCCCGATTTCCCGCGGCCGCCTGTGTCCCAAGGGCTCTGCTTCTGAGCAGCTTATTAATTCCTCGACACGCATCACCACGATCAAGTACCGAGCTCCCTATGCCACCGAGTGGCAGGAGCTCGACGAAGAAACCGCGATGGATATGATCGCGGACCGTTTCGTGGAGGCGCGCGCGAGGCACTGGGAGGACGTCGATAAGCATGGGCGTCGTCTCAACTGCACCATGGGCATTGCGGGCCTGGGTGGTGCGACGCTAGATAATGAGGAGAACTACCTCATTAAGAAACTGTTTACCGCCACCGGCGCGATCCAGGTGGAGAACCAGGCGCGCATATGACACTCCGCCACTGTTCCTAGTCTAGGAACGTCGTTTGGCCGCGGCGGCGCAACCCAACCGCTGCAGGATATGGCGAATGCGGACTGCATCGTCATCGAGGGTTCTAATATGGCGGAATGCCACCCCGTGGGATTCCAATGGGTCGTGGAAGCCAAGAAGCGTGGTGCGCGCATTATCCACGTGGATCCGCGCTACACACGTACGTCTGCCTTTGCGAACCGTCACATCGGCATTCGGGGTGGTACCGACGTGGTGCTGCTCGGCGCGATTATCAAGTACGTGCTGGATAATGACCTGTATTTCCACGATTACGTGGTGAATTACACGAACGCGGCGTCGATCATCTCGCCGGATTTCCAGGACACCGAGGATTTGGAGGGCTTGTTCTCCGGGTACGACGCAGAGAAGGGCAAGTATGTCACGGACTCGTGGCAGTACGTGCGAAAGCCTGAGGGCTCCTCGTGGAACGTGGAGAAGGACATGACGCTGGAGGATCCGAATACGGTCTTCCAGATTCTCAAGCGCCACTACTCGCGCTACACCCCGGAGATGGTGGAAGAGACCTGTGGCATTTCGCCGGAGGACTTCTACTACTTGGCGGACTCGATTGCGCAGAACTCCACCCCGGAGCGCACTACGTGCTTCGCCTACGCGCTGGGCTTTACCCAGCACACCCTGGGTGCACAGTTCATCCGTACCGCGGCGATCCTGCAGCTGCTCATGGGCAACGTGGGCCGACCTGGCTCGGGGATCATGGCTTTGCGCGGGCACGCCTCGATTCAGGGATCGACCGATATTCCGACCCTCTTTAACTCGCTGCCGGGCTACCTGCCCATGCCGCACGCGGATCAGGAGACCTGGGAAGATTACCTGGATTCCTTCCGGCAGGAAGACCAGAAGGGTTTCTGGCAGCTGGGTGAGAACTACGCGGTCTCGCTCATGAAGTCCTACTGGGGCGACGCCGCAACCAAGGAAAATAACTGGGGTTTTGACCTCATGCCGCGCCTGTCCGGTGCGCACTCGACGTATGAGACCTTGTTGGCCATGCTGCGCAAGGAGGTGGAAGGCTACTTTGTCTTTGGCCAGAACCCTGCGGTGGCGCAGTCCAACGGCGGCATGCAGCGCCGCGGGCTCGCCTCGCTGAAGTGGCTGGTTGTCCGCGATTTCCAGGAGATTGAAACGGCAAGTTTCTGGAAGGATTCGCCGGAAGTCAAGAACGGCGAGCTCAAGACCGAGGAGATTGCCACCGAGGTCTTCCTCATGCCGGCGGCAACGCACGTGGAGAAGTCCGGAACTTTTACCCAGACTCAGCGCATGGTGCAGTGGCGCTTCCAGGCGACTCCGCCGCCGGGCCAGGCCCGCAGTGAGGCGTGGTTCTTCTACCAGCTGGGCAAGAAGATTCGGGAGCGCTTGGCGGATTCGACCGACCCGCGCGACCTGCCGATTAAGTCCGTGACGTGGGATTACACCGAGGATGAGCACGGGGATCCCAGCTCGGACGAGATCTTGCGCGAGATCAACGGCTACTACCTCGACGGGCCGAAGAAGGGCCAATTGCTGCCGAGTTTCACGGAGATGCGCGCCGATGGTTCTACCTCCGGCGGCTGCTGGATTTACACCGGCGTGTATAAGGACGGCATCAACCACGCCGCGAAGAAGGTCCCGGGTTCGGAGCAGAACGAGGTGGCACTCGAGTGGGGCTGGGTCTGGCCGGCCAACCGACGCATCCTGTACAACCGCGCCTCCGCCAAGCCGGATGGCACTCCGTGGTCGGAGCGCAAGAAGTACATTTGGTGGGACGAGGACCAGGGCAAGTGGGTCGGCGATGATGTCCCGGACTTCCCGGTGACGAAGCGCCCGGATTATGTCGCGCCTGTCGACGCCGTCGGCCCCGACGCCCTCGATGGCGACGATCCGTTTATCATGCAGGCCGACGGCCTGGGTTGGCTGTTCGCGCCGAAGGGGCTGTCCGACGGACCGCTGCCGACTCACTACGAGCCGCAAGAATCACCGGTGCACAACGCTCTGTACAAGCAGCAGCAGTCACCGACGCGCCTGACTATCAAACGCGCGGACAACCTTTCCCGCCCCGAGCCAGGGGAGCGGGGCGAGGACGTGTTCCCGTTTGTCTTCTCCACCTACCGTCTGACGGAGATGTACACCTCGGGCGCGATGTCGCGCCGCTTGCCTTACTTGGCGGAGTTGCAGCCGGGGCTCTTCTGCGAGGTGGACAAGGAACTGGCCGCCAAGCGTGGATTGGTCAACGGCGAGTGGGCCACCATCGTGTCCCCGCGCGGCGTCATCGAGGCTCAGGTTTTGGTGACGGACCGCATGGAGATGCTCACCATCAATGGTGAGGACTTCCACCAGATCGGCTTGCCGTATCACTACGGAGAATCGGAGACCACCGAGGTGGCCGGCGATGGCGCCAACGACTTGTTGGGCCTGACCCTAGAGCCGAACGTGTTCATCCAGAACTCCAAGGTGGGGGCATGCGATATCCAGCCGGGCCGCCGTCCGCGTGGCGAAGCACGCGTCAAGCTGTTGCGCGAATACCAAGAGCGGGCGCACCTCACTGTAGATTCGGGTAACCGGATCCTCGATGTCTCAGACGCTTTCAGCACGGAAGAGAACACTGCTTCTGCAGAAAACACTGGTGATGATTCCACAGCTGGCAACGAAGCAGACTATGAAGGCAAAGAAAGCTAAGGAGGACTAATGGCTAATCTTTTCACCGAAAAGGCTGATCGGCATGGCTATGGGTCCTATCAGCGCATGGCGTTCTTTACCGATACGTCCATTTGCATTGGGTGTAAAGCCTGTGAGGTGGCCTGTAAGGAGTGGAACCGCAATCCGGTGGAAGGCTATGCGGTCACCGGCGATTCCTATGACAACACCGGCTCGCTAGGTGCGAATACCTGGCGCCACGTGGCCTTCATTGAGCAGAGCAATGACCGTATCCAGCACGCCCGTGAGGAAGGGCGCAAGCTTGTCGCGCTGGGTATGCCCACAACCTCTGCACCAAGCGTCACCCCAGATACCGATGATTTTCGCTGGCTGATGTCCTCCGACGTGTGCAAGCACTGCACCAATGCTGGATGCTTGGACGTGTGCCCGACGGGCGCGCTCTTTCGCTCCGAGTTCGGCACCGTCGTGGTGCAGGACGACGTGTGCAATGGCTGTGGTACGTGCGTGGCCGGTTGCCCCTTCGGCGTCATTGAGCGCCGCGATGACGGCGGCGTGACGCTCAAGGCAGACAAGACCGCCACCGTGGATTATGAGGTCCCTGACCACGCGGGTGTGAACGTGCTGGCAAAGCTGAAGCAGCTGAAACCCCAAGGGCCTGACCATATTCCGGGGCAGGCGATGCCGATCAAGAACTTGGGCGTGGCCCAGAAGTGCACCATGTGTTATGACCGCCTCAAGATCGGCGAGCAGCCCGCGTGCGCCAAGACGTGCCCGACGGATTCCATCCAGTTCGGCCCTTACGAGGAGATGCTCGCTGCCGCGAAGGAGCGTGTGCGCGTCCTGCACGAGCAGGGGCTGACGGAGGCTCGTCTCTACGGCGCCAATTCCCAGGATGGGGTCGGTGGAACGGGTTCTATTTTCCTGTTGCTCGATTCCCCAGAGGTCTACGGGCTGCCGCCGGATCCGCGCGTTCCCACGGCGGATTTGCCGCAGATGTACAAGACCGCAGCGAAAGCTATCGGAGGAATGGCGCTGGCCGTGGCCGGGGCATTCATGTTGGGAGGCCGCAAGTGAGCGAGTTTGATGAGTACCGCCCGCCGCAGGAGCCTAGGCGCAGGCGAGGCAGCGGCAAGAAACGCAAGCGCGGCCGCGTCGGAGCCGGCGCACAGGATGGTTCCAAAGAAGAGCGTATGGCGGAGGACTTCGAGTTCTCCTCGTATTACGGCAAGCCCGTAGTCAAGGCCCCGCCGTGGGAGTGGCCCATCGGCGGCTATTTCTTCCTCGGCGGCGTGGCCGGCGGTTCTGCGATGTTGGCCGCCGGTGCCCAGGCCACTGGGAACGCACCGCTGAAGCGCTCGACGCGGATGACGGCTTTCTCCGCGGCATCGGTAGGGTCGGTCTTTTTGGTGCTCGACCTCGGCCGCCCAGAGCGCCTGCTCAACATGTTCCGCGTCTTCAAGGTGACCTCGCCGATGTCCATCGGCTCGTGGATCCTGGGCAGCTTCGCTTCCGCCGCGGCCCTGCCGGCGGTCGTGGAAGCGGACGCACTGGTCGGCGGTGTGCTACCGAAGTCGCTTCGCCGCCTCCTCGATACGGCGGCGGGTCCAGCAGGCGCTGTCGCCGGCGTGCTTGGTGGCCCGCTGGCGGGCTACACGGCGGTGCTGTTGGCCAACACGTCAAACCCGACGTGGAATGACGCGAAGAAGCATCTGCCTTATGTGTTCGTGTCCTCGGCTTCGGCTGCGGCGTCGGGTGCCGCCATGGTCTTTACCCCGGTGGAGAATGCTGGCGCGGCACGAGTACTCGGTATCACTGCCGCGGCGACCGATCTGGCCGCGACCCGTGTCATGGAAGCGAACATGGAGCCAGAGCCTCTGCGCCCGCTGCACGAAGGCACACCCGGGAAACTCATGAAGGCCTCCGAGGCGCTCATTGCCGCGGGCGGGGTGGGAACCGCAATCGCGTCGGTCACAAAGTCGCGCGCGGTGTCGGTGGTCTCCGGCCTGGCGCTTCTGGCGGGTTCTGCCTGCACTCGTTTCGGCGTGCTCAATGCGGGGTTGGAGGCGGTGAAAGATCCGTCGACAAGCATCGGCCCGCAGAAGCGCCGTGCTGAGGCCCGCCGCCAGGCAGAAGGCCTCACGCACTCGACGGTGACTAGCGGATAGTAATGCGCGCCTCGCCCGGCACGGTGCGGCCGATGACCGGATAGCCAGGAACCTCGCCGATGACCAGCAGGCCACCCGAGGTTTGGGCATCGGCGAGGAAGATCAAGTCCTCTTCGCTCAAGTCTGAGTCGAGGTGGGGGCGGACCCAATCCAGGTTGCGGCGCGAGCCGCCCGGGATGAAGCCCTCCGCCAGGGCCTCCATGGCGCCGTCCACCGCAGGAACAGCGGAAAAATCCAGCTCCGCACCAATACCGGAGGCGCGGCACATCTTGTAGAGGTGGCCCAGAAGCCCGAAGCCGGTGACGTCCGTGGCCGCGCGCACGCCCGCGGCTACGGCGGCCGCGGCAGCGTCGCGGTTGAGCGTGGTCATGGAATCCACCGCGGCCTGGGAGACTTCACCGGTGGCCTTGTGCTTGTTATTGAGGATGCCCACACCGATTGGTTTGGTCAGCGTGATGGGCAGGCCCGCCTCGGCGGCGTCGTTGCGCATAATCTTGTCGGGGTGGACGATGCCCGTGGCAGCCAAACCATACGTGGGCTCCGGGGCAGTGATGGAGTGTCCACCAGTAATGGAGATCCCTGCCTCGCTGGCCACATCCATGCCACCGCGCAGGACCTCGCGCAATACATCAAGACCGAGCTTCTCGCGCGGCCAGCCCACGAGGTTGATGGCGGTGATGGGAGTGCCGCCCATGGCGTAGACGTCGGAAAGCGCATTGGCTGCCGCCACCCGGCCCCAGTCATAGGGGTCGTTGAGCATCGGGGTGAAGAAGTCCGCGGTGGAGATGACCGCGAGGCCGTTTGGGATGCGCACGGCGGCGGCATCGTCACCGTCGTCAAGCCCGACCAGCACGTTGGGGTCCGCGGTGCCCACGAGGCCCGCGACGGCCGATTCGAGCTCTCCCGGAGGAATCTTGCAGGCGCAGCCGCCACCGGCGGCAAAGGAGGTAAGTGTGATGTCAGACATGGGGGTCATTCTAGCCGCGTGTATGGTGAGCAGACGGAGGCGTACGTGTCCTGGTGGGCGCCCCGGTCTTCAAAACCGGTGAGGCCGAGCATCTCGGTCTGGCAGGTTCGATTCCTGTCCGTCTCCGCCATTAGCGCAGCTAGGAGGAACTTTGATGACTGACCCCCGCCGCTTCATCCCGAAGATGGATGAAATCCTCCAGTACCCAGCGGTGCAGGACGCCCACCAACGATTGGCACCGCATTCGGTCCGGGCGATCATCGACGCCGTGCTTGCCGACGCCCGCTCCGGCTCCCTTGACCCCACCCGCATTCAAGAGGAGCTGGCCGACAGGCTGGAAGTAGCACAGCCCTATTCCTTGCGCCGCGTCATCAATGCCACGGGCGTGATCATCCACACGAACCTGGGCCGCGCCCCTTTGCCGCCGGCAGCGGTGGATGCGCTCGTGGCAGCAGCTGGCTATACGGACGTTGAGATGGACTTGGACAGCGGCCTGCGCTCACGGGATAGAGGGCGCGCGGCAGTCGACGCTGTCTTGGCTGCCTGCCCCGGCGCGGAGGATGCGCTGGTGGTCAACAACGGGGCCTCCGCGCTGTTGCTGGCGACCGCTGCCTTGGCCCCGGGCAAGGAGGTCATCATTTCCCGCGGCGAACTTATTGAGATTGGTGCGGGCTTCCGTCTGCCGGAGCTCATCGAGTCCACGGCCACACGGCTGCGGGAGGTGGGCGCGACGAACCGCACCCACGTGGCGGACTACGAGCGGGCGCTCGGGGAGAACACCGGGGCGATTCTCAAGGTGCATCCTTCGAACTTCTTGATCAGTGGGTTTACGTCTTCTGTGTCGGTTGCAGCCCTGCGCAGACTTACAGAGCTGCCGCTCATCGTGGATATCGGCTCAGGGTTGCTCGCGCCCGATGAGGTGCTGCCTCAGGAACCCTCCGCCAGCGAGGCTCTTCGGGATGGCGCGGACGTAGTGCTCTTCTCGGGGGATAAGCTCCTCGGCGGACCGCAAGCCGGCGTGCTTGTGGGAAAGAAGGAAGCGATCGCCGCGTGTAAGAAACATCCGCTGGCGAGGGCGGTGCGCATCGACAAGCTGCGGCTTAACGCGCTCGAGGCCTCCCTTGCCACTCCCTCCAACGCCGTGCAGGATGCGCTGCACACTGACGCTAAACGTCATCGCGAGCGTACCGAGAAGGTCGCCGCGGCGGTGGGCGGCGAGGTTGTCGAGCATGCCGGGCGTGTGGGCGGCGGCGGGGCGCCCGAGGTACCGCTGCCGGGCTGGGCTGTGGCGTTGCCAGAGGAGCTGGCGCGTCCACTGCGGTTGGGCGAGCCTCCTGTGGTGGCACGCGTGAACCAGGGACGCTGCCTGGTGGATGTGCGCTGCGTGCCGGAGGCGCAGGACGCGGAGCTTATTGCTGCGATTCAGGCGGTGATGTAGGTGTACGTTGTGGCGACCGCCGGGCATGTGGATCACGGAAAGTCGAGCCTGGTGAAGGCGCTGACGGGAATGGAGCCGGATCGTTGGGAGGAAGAGAAGCGGCGCGGCCTAACCATTGACTTGGGCTTCGTGTGGATGAAGCTGGACTCCGGCGCTGACGTAGCTTTTGTCGATGTGCCGGGGCACGAGAAGTTCCTGGGCAACATGCTGGCCGGGGTGGGGCCCGCGCCGGTGGTGCTCTTTGTCGTGGCGGCCGATGAAGGCTGGCAAGCGCAGTCCACCGACCACCGGGATGCCCTGCGCGCCGTGGGAATCGAACACGGCGCGGTGGCGCTGACCCGCGCGGATAAGGCAGACGCTGCCCGCCGCGCTGAGGTCACCGCGCAGGTCAAGGCAGAGCTGGCGGGAACAGCGCTTGCCGACGCTCCCGTGGTCGAAGTCTCCGCAAAGACCGGCGAGGGCGTCGAAAAGCTTCGCGCCGAGTTAGACCAGGTGCTCGCCGCTATGCCCGCGCCGGATTGCCAAGCACGCGTGCGGTTGTGGGTCGATCGCGCCTTCAGCGTGAAGGGTGCTGGCACCGTGGTGACGGGAACGCTGGCGGCGGGGACTGTCTCGGTGGGGGATGAGATGGAGCTTGGCGGGCAACTCGTGACGGTGCGCGGAGTGCACAGTGAAAACACGTCGGTGGACAGCGCTGGTCCGGTTACGCGTGTAGCGCTCAACCTCCGTGGGGTGGCCGCGGATGAGGTTCATCGTGGGGATGCACTGCTGAGCCCAGGGCATTGGCGGGTGCTCGATACCGTGGATATTCGCCGTATCTTTGGCACTGAGATGGCTGAGCTTCCCCAGAACCTCGTGGTGCACATCGGCACCGCGGGCGTTGGTGCCCGTCTGCGGCCTTTAGGCGGTGACCATGCCCGGTTGACTCTCGAACGCCCGTTACCACTCACGCTGCTCGATCGGTTTGTGGTGCGCAGCCCCGGCGGGCGGCACGTGGCGGCGGGCTTTGAGGTCGTGGACGTGCACCCGGCTGAGCTGAGCAGACGTGGTGATGCGAAGAAGCGCGCAGCTGAGCTAGAAGTTTTAGAAGCAACCAACCCGTCCGAGTGGCTCAAGCGCTGCGGCTACGCTGCACGTGAAGAGCTCGTGCGCGATGGCTTCTCGGTGGAGGAAAAGCCTGCCGGAGTCATCGAGTTCGCTCAGTGGTGGATTGCCGCACGACAGGTGACCGCGTGGAAGGACGCACTTCTGCGTGCGGTCGACGAACACAGGGCAGCCAACCCGCTATCCCCAGGACTGACGAAAGCAGCGGCCATGGACGCGCTGAACCTGTCAGAGCCGGCCCTGCTGGGCCTAGCAGTAGCGGCAGCCAAGCTCGAATCGGTCGATGGCGTGCTGCGCGTGCCCGGTCAGTCCGTCGACCTGGGCCCCGCGGAGAGGGGAGTAGCTGAGCTCGAGCAACGCCTGCACGCCGAGCCTTTCGCTGCCCCGGAGGCAGAAGAACTCAAGGAACTAGGACTGGGCCCCAAAGAGCTCGCCGCTGCCGAGCGCGCCGGGCGTGTGCTCCGGTTAGACAAAGGCGTTGTGCTTTTGCCTTCCGCTCCGCGCGAGGCGCTCGAAGTTGTCTCTACGTTGGAACAGCCCTTCACCCTCTCGGAGGCGCGCCAAGCCCTGGGGACGACGCGCCGGGTTGCCATCCCGCTCTTCGAGCACCTCGATGCCACCGGCGCGACCCGCCTAGTCGACGGCAAGCGCTTCGCATTCGGGCCAGGGGCAAAGGAACCAAAGTAAAGGCACCATTTGTCGCCGGTTTTCGGATAAACCCCAGGTCAATGAATTAGCGTAAGTGCATAAGGTGCCAGTTAAAAGGTGCCTTTGGTGGCCATTGAGAAAACTTTGAAGGCGCAAGTATCTTCATTGGCTTAGCGGTGACCGTCATTGACGGTCTCCGTTATGTTCTGTAGGGTGAACCCATGATCCAGTCTTTCGGTAACCGTGATACCGAGCTTGTCTGGTTACGCGAAGCGTCGCCGCGGATTGATTCGAGAATCCACAAAACTGCTAATAGAAAACTCCATCAGCTCGATGCTGCTGTTTCGCTGAACTCCTTACGTATTCCACCGGGCAACCGCCTCGAAGCTTTGAAAGGTGACCGGAAAGGAACATTCAGTATCCGAGTCAATCAGCAGTGGAGGATCACCTTCCGCTGGACCGAGGCCGGCCCAGCGGACGTTGTTATCGAGGACTATCACTAAGGACGGTTATGAGTACTAAGCTTTATCCGCCGATTCACCCCGGCGAAGTGCTTAATGAAGATTTCATCGAAGCTTTTGGGATTACCCAACACCAACTGGCTGTAGAAATTGGCGTCCCGCTGCGGAAGATTAATGAGATTGTTCACGGCAAGCGTGGAATCACCGCAGATACCGCTCTTCGGCTAGGAAAGTACTTCGGAATCGAACCGCAGTATTGGCTCAACCTGCAAAGCCGTTATGAATTGGAGGTGGCTGAGGATGCCGTCGCTGATGAAATCGATGGCATCCGGCCCCTCGGGGCGGCTTAAATTCAGCGGTTAATAGCGAGAGCGATTGGACTGGGGGCGTCCGCCAGAAGCAGAGCGGACTGAATGGCGGCTGCCTAGGTCAGGATCATCGCTTCCCCAGGAGTCTTCGGCCCAGATCGCAAAATCGCGATCGGCATAGCGCTCTTGTCGGGTGGCAAGGTGCTCCATCCTCTGCGCATAGCGTTTCTTCGAAGCATTAACTTCGTCAGCTTTAGAGCCTGTAGAGGATCGATTTCTGCGATTGTTGTGTTGTTTGCTGGGCATGATGAGTTCCTGAGCTTCTGAAACGGTGAGCTAGCGTAAATAAGACCCTACGCGAGAGGTGGGTTTAGCAGCCAGGTCGCGGCCGACCAACAGGGGCAAAGGAACCAAAGTAAAGGCACCATTTGCGGGCGGTTTTCGGAGAAATCCCAGGTCAATGAATTAGCGTAAGTGCATAAGGTGCCAGTCAAAAGGTGCCTTTGGGGGACGTGAAGGCACGCGATCCGGTGGGCAGAGGTGAGGCAAGAGGATCCGCAGGCGTGGTGAACTCCCAATCGGCGTCAGGGTCGAGCGCTGGCGGGATAGCGGGCTTGTCCGGGTCGAGCGGCAGCGGAGGGACAGCGGGGGCGAAGAGCTCGGCAGGGTCAGCAGAGTCAGCAGGGTCTAGGGGAAGGTCCACGGCGATGCGGCCCCCTGCAGCATAAGCCCGGGCGGCCAGGGAAACACCGGACTGAGAGGCAGCTGCGAACGCGGCGGCCAGCGCTGGGACGTCGGAGAGCTCCGCGCACGGTCCGAGGACGAGGTTGTCGTGGGTGGCGAGGACGGTGTCGTCGAGAAGCGCAAGCGTCACGATAAGCTGCTCGGTTCCCATCTCGCGCAGCTGGTGCGCGGTGAGCTCACCTTCCGCGACACGAACAAGCGCGCCCTGTCCGCCGCTGAGCAGGGCAGTACCCGCCGGTTGGTTGGTGGCGGGAATCATCCACGGGTCGAGTCCCAGGGCAACGGCGACCTCCACCTCGCCATCAACAATCTCGACGGTGGCTTGCGTCGTTGGAGTCATCGCCGCAGTGCGCAGACGATTGAGCGCGGGATACTCGGCGGACTCCTCGCCATCGAGCGCGCCCAGAAAACCGAAATCCGAGCGCACACGCCAGCCGCCGGTGGTGGGGTCGGGGAGCAAGGACACGTCGACGAGCGCAGGCTGCTGTGCCAACCCCGGGATGCTCAGCGCGGTGCCGAGGCTAAGATGCTCGAGAATCGCGACGTGCTCAACACCAAAGTAAGACGGAGCCAGCGGATATAGCGCCATGGTTGCGACAGTCACCTCAAGAGTCAGATGGGATGCGATGGACTTCTTTCAAGCTTACGCAGAGGCCGGGTTAGACACGCTATAGTTTGCCACTATGGACTTAGCCACCATCGCGTTCGCTTTCAGCCTTGTGTTGCTGTCTGGCTTGTCGACGTCCATCGGAGGCGCCCTCGCCGTAGGCAAGAGAGAACCTGGCCCTAAGTTCATGGCCGCTGCCCTGGGCCTGTCCGCGGGCGTGATGCTCTACGTCTCCTTCATGGAAATCTTGCCGGAGGCCCTGAAGAAACTAGAAAGCACCCTCGGGGACGAAGCGCGCGCCACCTGGACGATGATGGCGGCATTCTTCGCGGGCATTGCGATTATCGCCATCATTGACCGCCTGGTACCTGAAGAGATCAACCCGCACGAGCCGGCCACGACCGAAGAAGAGGCGCGGCGCAAAAGGCTGATGAAGACCGGCATGTTCACCGCCTTCGCGCTGGCCATTCACAATTTCCCTGAGGGCTTCGCCACGTTCCTCTCGGGACTTGAAGCTCCAGAGATCGCCATCCCCGTTGCCGTGGCTATCGCCATTCACAACATCCCCGAGGGCATTGCGGTGGCGGTACCCCTGCGCAGCGCAACGGGCTCGCGGAAGAAGGCGTTCTGGTGGGCCACGTTATCGGGGGTTGGCCGAGCCCCTCGGCGCTCTCATCGGCTTCGCGCTGCTGATGCCGTTTATCGGGCCGATGACATTTGGCATCAGCTTCGCCGTCATCGCCGGCATCATGGTGTTCATCTCCCTCGATGAGCTCTTGCCCACGGCGGAAGAAACCGGCGAGCACCACTGCGCCATCTACGGACTTATCGCCGGCATGGCGGTCATGGCGGTTTCGCTCGCGCTGTTTATTTAGAAGCTATTTCACCCGCTCGGCGGTGGCCTTGACCGCCATGACAATGCTGACGATGACGGCGCCCAGAATAAAGCCGCACAGCATGGACAAGCCGGTGTCCGCCAACCAGGCGAGGGCGCCGTTGTTGATGCTCTCTGTCACGTGGTGGATGAAGCCATAAAGCTGCTCGGCGCCGAATTCGCTCAGGCCCTTGACCACGATGTGGCCGCCCACCCACAGCATGGCGGCGGTGCCGATGATGCCGATGATGTTAAGCACGATGGGCATGCCCTTTACCAACGCGGTACCCAGGGCGGAGTCACCATCGTGGCGCTTGAGCAGGGCGACGCCGATGTCATCCATCTTGACTAGGAGCCCGACGGCGCCATAGACGCCCAAGGTGAGGAGGACACCGACGGTGACTAGGGTGCCGAGGCGCAGCCAGAAGGGTTGGTCCATGACCTCGTTGAGGGAGATGACCATGATTTCGGCGGAGAGGATGAGGTCCGTGGTGATAGCGGACTTGACCAGGGAGTCTTCGGCCTCCGGGCCTCTTTCTTCCGCTGGCTTTTCCTCCTTTTCGCCGCGGTGGAAAACTGAGTGGAAGATCTTCTCCGCGCCCTCGAAGCACAGGTAAGTACCGCCGCACATGAGGATGGGAGTCAGGGCCCAAGGCGCGATCCACGACAGGATGAGCGCGATGGGCAGGATGATGACGAGCTTGTTGATGAGCGAGCCCTTGGTGATGCGCCAGATCATTGGCAGCTCGCGCTGCGGCTTGACGCCCTGGACATATTGGGGTGTGACGGCGGCATCATCGACGACGACTCCGGCGGCTTTCATCGACGTCTTTCCGGCTAGCGCTGCCACGTCGTCGACGCTGGAGGCAGCGGAGCGGGCGATCAGGGCGACGTCGTCAAGCAGGGCAAAGAGACCACCGGCCATGGCTCACATCCTTAGGGGTAGGGGAGAAGTGTCTCCCCAACTTTACTCGGCAGGAACGAGCTCTACATCTTCTGCCCATGTGAGGTCCATGCCCAGCGTGCGCAGCCAATTCATGGCGTCATCGCCGTAACGCGTGATGCCCTCGACGGCGGCCAGCGTGCGCTCCATGGCGCGCTCGGCCTCCTCGGCACTGATGAGGCCGTTGGAGGTGGCCGCGGCTAGCTCGTCGATGTCGAGCACGTCGACCGGCTCGCCGGAGGTAGAAACCAAGTCGACGTAGAGATCGCGGGGGGTCCACACGTCCCCGTCAACGTCGATGTCGGCGATGTCGATGTAGAAGTCCTGGTGCACGTCCACGCCCTCGCGGAAGTGGAAGATATTGGCGCGCAGGCCGAGCTCCGGCAGCAGCCAAGACTCGAGGTAGCCGAAGCGCGGGTGGTTGGCGCCGCGGGCCATGTACAGGCCAAAATCGGTGACCCGGTAGGTGTCTACCTCGCGCTGGAAACCTTTCGGGTCGACATTGATGTTGTCGGCCGTATTGAAGGTCTCTTGCTTGACTGGGTGCAGGTCTGTGCTCATTAGTTCACCTCGAGGAAAGCCGCGGTAGGTGGGAAGGAACACGAGGATTCAGCAGTGTTAACCGCACCGGAGAGAACCGCCACGATGGTTCCCTTGCCGGTCGTTGCGCGGCCCGAGACCGTGGTTGGCCCATCGGTGTTGATGCCGTTGTTGAAGAGGGGTGTGGTGCCGAACTGGAAGGTGTCCAGGTTGAACCACTGAACGCGCATGGCGCCCTGCTCTTCAGCGGCGGTCGGGGTGCCCAGGGCGGTGAAGAGGAAGACGGCTTCGCCTTCGCCTGCGCCTGGGGCCGGCATCTCGGTCGGGCCAGGCACGGCGATGGCGGAACCCACCGAATCGCCCTGCCCGCCGATGCACTGCGCGGAGACCGTGGGCCAGTAGAACTGGCGGAAGCCGGGGTTATTTCCCTCCGGCATCGCGACGCCGCCCTCGCCGCCTTCACCAGCGGTGAAGTTGAGTGCGGTGAGGATGGCGCTACGGGCCTCCTGCGGGATCCATGGCTGTGCCGCGAAAGCACGAACGCGCTCCTGTGTCTCCGGGGTGGGACGACCGAGGCTGTCCAGCGGGTTGCTGCTCTGGGAGACGTTCACCAGCGAGGAGAGGTCGGGGGCGCCGGCATGTGCGGGCGTGATGCTGAGCAGGCCCATCATCAGGGCAGCAGTGAGTCCGGCTACGCCGCGACGGGCGGAGCCGGTGGAGTGCTGTTCAGAAAAGGCCATGGAGAATCCTTGCGTGTGGGTGGGGAAGTGACGTCACAGAAACTACACAGTGATCACGTCAGTCACAATAGTATCTGCTGTCACAATATTCACTTTTTCGGCGTAGTCAACTCTTTTTAGAGCCCTACTGTGCGGTATGTCGGTTCTTGATATCAATCTGTTACATCCCGCGCGATGCTGCACATCAAAGGGCTAGAGAGTATATTTAAGGGCCGTTCACATCGCTAACGCACCATGCTTTGAAGGAGCACCCCACACGTGAGTAATACTGAATTCCGTAACGTAGCCATCGTCGCGCACGTTGACCACGGTAAAACCACCCTTGTCAACGGCATGCTGGAGCAGTCCGGCGCTTTCGGCGACCATGGCGAACACTCGGATCGCGTCATGGACTCCAACGATCAGGAGCGCGAGCGCGGCATCACCATTCTGGCGAAGAATACCGCCATCCACCGCAAGGGCCTAGGCAAGGATGGCGGAGATCTCATCATCAACGTCATCGATACCCCGGGCCACGCTGACTTCGGCGGCGAGGTCGAGCGCGGCATTTCCATGGTGGACGGCGTCGTGCTGCTTGTCGACGCCTCCGAAGGTCCCCTCCCGCAAACCCGCTTCGTGCTCACCAAGGCGCTGGAGGCGAAGCTGCCGGTCATCATTTGCGTGAATAAGACCGACCGCCCGGACGCCCGCATCGACGAGGTCGTCACCGAGGCCCAGGACCTGCTGCTGGAAATCGCCGCTGGCCTCGAGGACGAGGAAGCAGCCGCTGCCGCCGAGGAGCTGCTGGGCCTGCCGGTCCTCTACACCTCCGGCCGCGAGGGCAAGGCTTCCACTGAGAACCCAGGCAATGGCAACGTTCCGAACGCCGATGATCTGCAGGCGCTTTTCGACGTTATTTATGACGTCCTCCCCGAGCCCTCCGCCAAGGTCGACGCCCCTCTGCAGGCACACGTGACCAACCTGGACTCCGATGACTTCCTTGGTCGTATCGCCCTGCTTCGTATCTACTCGGGCACCCTCAAGAAGGGCCAGCAGGTGGCCTGGATGCACTACGACGAGGAAGGGGAGATGCACACCAAGACCGTCAAGGTGGCGGAGCTCCTGCGTACCGTCGGTTTCCAGCGCCAGCCGGATACCGAGGCCATCGCCGGTGACATCGTGGCGATCTCCGGTATCTCCGACATCATGATCGGTGACACCATCGCGGACGTGGAGAACCCGCAGCCGCTGCCGCGCATCAAGGTCGACGAGCCGGCCATCTCCATGACCATTGGCGTGAACACCTCCCCGATGGCAGGCCAGGGCGGCGGCGATAAGCTCACCGCCCGCTTGGTCAAGGCCCGCCTGGACCAGGAGCTCATCGGTAACGTCTCCATCAAGGTGCTGCCGACCGAGCGTCCCGACGCTTGGGAAGTCCAGGGCCGCGGCGAGATGGCGCTTTCCGTACTCATCGAGAACATGCGCCGCGAGGGCTTCGAGTTGACCGTCGGTAAGCCGCAGGTAGTCACCCAGGTCATCGACGGAAAGACGATGGAGCCCTATGAGATGCTCACCATCGATTCCCCCTCCGAGCACCAGGGCGCTATTACCCAGCTGCTGGCCACCCGCAAGGGGCAGATGCAGTCCATGGACGTGCGCGAGGGCGACTGGGTCCGCATGGTCTTCCGCGTTCCCGCCCGCGGTCTCATCGGTTTCCGCACCCAGTTCATGACGGAGACCCGCGGCGCTGGCATCGCCAACTCCATCTCCGATGGCCTCGACGTCTGGGCCGGTGACATCAAGGCCCGGCCGACCGGCTCGCTGGTGGCCGACCGTTCCGGACAGATCACCGCCTACGCCCTCCAGCAGTTGGCGGACCGCGGTGACTTCTTCGTGGAGCCGGGCATGGAGGCCTACGAGGGCATGGTTGTCGGCGCCAATAACCGTGATGAGGATATGGATATCAACATCACCAAGGAAAAGAAGCTGACCAACATGCGCTCCGCCACCGCGGATGCCACCGTCACCCTCGCCAAGGCCCGGACCCTGTCCCTGGAAGAGGCGCTGGAGTTCTGTGGCACCGACGAGTGCGTCGAGGTCGGCCCGAACGTTCTGCGCGTGCGCAAGGTCGAGCTGTCCGCCACCGACCGCAAGCGCGCGGCCGCCCGCGCCAAGCAGCTCAACAAGTAGTTCGCTCAGCGCCGCCCCGGGCAACTACAGTGGTAGGGAAAGTTTTCGGAATGTAAAGGTTGTGTGGAGTGGACCGTTTCCTGCCTCGGCTTGGCGTTATCCTCGCAGCCGCCCTGCTTACCGCCTGCCAGGCCAACCCCGGTCCGCCGCCGGTGGTAGATGAGAACGATCGCAGTACCACTCCAACGAATTCCAGCACCACGGCCCCGCCACCTGAGGCAGCACCCGAAGAGGACCTTCTGCCGGAGCGCAGCACCGTGGCGATTGGGGTGGACCCGCTGCGCGGCGGGCTCAACCCACACCTAGTGGCGAACAACTCCGAGCTGGTCAACCAGATTGCGGAGCTGGTCCTTCCTTCAGCTTTCCACGGCTCTGAGATGGATACGGATGTCCTGGAATCCGCAGAGGAGATCGAAGCCCCCGGCAGCATTGCCATGCGGGTACGCTATACCATCGCCGGGCCGGCGCAATGGTCGGATGGCACGCCGATCAGCGGCTCCGATTTTAACTACCTGTGGTCACAGATAACGCGCACGCCGGGCGCGAAGGACGTGGCTGGCTACCGGGCAATTACAGCCGTGCGGACCTCCGGGAATGGGCGCGTGGTCACCGTTGACTTTGCCCATCGCGTGGAGGATTGGCAGAAGCTCTTTGCCAACCTCGTGCCCTCCCACCTCCTGGAAGACCGCGATTTCGCCTCGGCCCTGGCTGACGGGATCCCCGCCTCGGCCGGGCGCTACCTCGTCGCCGGAATGGATCGCGGCCGGGGAATCATTACCCTCAACCGCAACGACCGGTTCTGGGGAGAAGATCCCGCGAATATCGACGTCATTCAGCTGCGCGCTGTGCGTGATACCGCGCAGGCGGTGAACATGCTGCGCTCGCACCAGATTGGTTTTGCTGACATCACACCGCAGCAGACCACCCTGGAGAACTTGAGCCTGCTCAGCAATGTCAATACCGGTGTGGTGACCCGGCAACGCCAGCTGCGGCTGAACATGTCGGCCGTCGAGGGAGCGCTCGATGAACAGGCGCAACGCCGTGCGTTGGCCTCGCTTCTCGACACCGACCAACTAGCCCGCCTCGCCACCGGCCGCGCCTCGGAGCTCAAGCCTGGGAACAATCCCTTCGATAGCCACGCGGAGCTCGCCCCATTGCGCGAGCGTGCGGGCCGCAAGCCGGTGCGGATTGCCGTGGATCCCCAGTACCCCACCGCCTTGGCGGCGGCCACCACCATCGTGGACGTGCTCCAAGCCAAGGCCATCGACGCGGAGGTCGTCACCGAACGCCTGACCACGATTACCTCCGACCTGCTCCCGGCGGGCAAGGTGGATGCTGTGGTGGCGTGGGATGAGAACGGCGAGGACGCACTCAGCCTGGCCAACTATTTCGTGTGCGCGACACCCACGCGCCCGGCGGCAACGTTGTCTGGGTACTGCCCGGAAAACTCCGCCGACACTGCCCTGGGTATTCTCTCTGGCGACGTGGATTCCGCGACCGCGCAGGATCGCGTAGAGCATCTCAACAGGGAGGAAGCGCTCTTCGTTCCGCTGCTCAACGAGGTGCGTATCCATGCTTTGGGCAAGGGTATTGTTGGCCCCGGACAAAGCATTGAGGACTGGGACTCCGGCCTCATCAGCGCACCGCAGTGGAGGAAAGATGATGACTAAGGATCTCACTGGCTACCGTGTCGTGGCCGTTCATGCCCACCCAGATGACGAGGTGCTTTTTACCGGCGGAACGTTGGCGGACCTGTCCGCGCGCGGCGCGCAGGTCACGCTGATTACCGCGACGCTGGGAGAGGAAGGCGAGATCATCGGCGAGCCCTACCAGGGCCTCGCGGAGACCGACCAGCTGGGAGGGTTCCGCGCCTGGGAGCTTAAGCACGCGCTCGACGCTTTAGGCGTCGACGGTATTCAGCTGGGTGGTTTCGGGCACTTCCGCGATTCCGGCATGGAAGGCTCGCCCGCTCACGAGAATCCGCGGGCCCTGGTCAACCGCGTGGAAGAGGCCGCCGACCTGATGCGGGGCCACCTTGTCGCGCTGCGTCCACATGCAGTGCTGACCTATGGCCCGGACGGCGGTTACGGGCACCCCGACCATATCGCTGTGCACAAGGCCGTGCATGCGGCTGCCTCGCCTGAGCAGCGCATCTGGTGGGCCGTCTTTGAGCGCGCCGCGCACTACCGCGGCCTCGATGCTGTTACCCCTCCGGAGGGCTGGAGCCTGCCCGATAAGGAGTACCTGGATAACTTCACCAATGCTGGCTGCGATGTGGCCTACGAGCTCACTGACGCGGCTCTCAGCGCCAAGCGCGCAGCGATGCTGGCCCACGCCACGCAGATCTGGCTTGCCGACGGCTCCCTCACTACCGTCAACCCTCACGCCGCCCAGGCGGGCTTGAAGGATCCCGCGGAGGTTCCCGCTGCCTATGCCTTGTCCAACCTGCTCACCATGCCGCTGCTGCGCCACGAGTTCTACCAGCTGGGCCAAGGTGAGCTGCAGGATTCATTGCTGGGGGAGAAATGAGCGAGCGCGCAATCCGTACCGACTTCTCCCGCGGCGAGCAAGTAGGGGGCCTAGTGTGGCTCGTCTTAGGCGCACTCTGCTCGCTGACCTTAGAGGTGGTCTATCTCACCGCCCGCGTGCCATGGTTCGACGGGGCCAGCGTGGCCTTTCCGATCACCATCCTCATCGCCTTTTGGTTCAACGGGGTGCTGACCCGCACAGCGCGGCTGTGGAGTGAGAATCCCTACATCGCGGGCTTGCCCGGTTTAGCTTGGGTGGCGGGTTTCCTCGCGTTCATGCTGGGTGCCGCTATCGGGGACGGTAGCTTGCTGGCCAAAAATATTCTCAGCCTGCTGCTGTTCGCCGCGGGAATCGCGGGTAGCGTTTGGCCATTTTTCGCCTCGGAGTAGCATACTGTTAGTCGTAGAAAACCCGTGACACACAGGAGTTTAAACACCTTATGACTTACACCATCGCGCAGCCTTGCGTCGACGTGATGGACCGCGGCTGCGTTGAAGAGTGCCCGGTCGACTGCATCTACGAGGGCAAGCGCATGCTCTACATCCACCCGGACGAGTGCGTGGACTGCGGCGCCTGTGAGCCGGCTTGCCCGGTGGAGGCCATCTTCTACGAGGATGATGTCCCGGATGAGTGGCTGGACTACAACGATGCTAACGCCGCCTTCTTTGATGATCTCGGCTCCCCGGGCGGCGCAGCTGCGCTCGGCCCGCAGGACTTTGATGTCCCGATGATCGCTGCACTCCCGCCTCAGAACCAGGAGTAATAGATGAGCCGCACGCCGCTGGGAGACACGCTCCCGGATTTTCCGTGGAACTCGCTTGCTGACGCCAAGAAGAAAGCACAGGCGCACCCGGACGGGATCGTTGACCTATCGGTGGGCAATCCCGTCGATCCGGTGGCCCCAGGCGTGCAGTTAGCGCTGTCCGCAGCGGCCGAGGCCCCCGGCTACCCGCAGACACAGGGCACCCCGGAGCTGCGCGAGGCCATTGCGAAGGCGCTGCAGCGCCGCTACAACATGAACGTGGACGCGGTGCTGCCGGTCATCGGCACTAAGGAAGCTATCGCCTGGCTGCCTACCTTGCTGGGCATGCGCGGCGAGACCGTGGCTTTCCCGACGGTGGCTTATCCCACCTATGAAGTCGGTGCACTTCTGGCCGGTGCCAAGCCTCTGCGCGCCGATGAGGATTTCCAGGATGCGTCGCTCGTGTTCATCAACTCGCCGTCGAATCCGACGGGCCGGGTGTTGGGCGTCGAGAAGCTGCGTGAGATCGTTGCCTGGGCGCGCGCGAACAACGCCATCGTGGCCTCGGACGAGTGCTACATGGGCCTGGGCTGGGATGATGAGAACCCGCCGGTGTCCATCCTGGATCCGCGCGTGACCGATGGCGACAACACCGGGCTCATTGCGATGCATTCGCTGTCCAAGAGCGCGAACATGGCTTCTTACCGTGCCGGTTTCTTCGCGGGCGATGCCCAGCTCATCGCGGAGCTGCTGGAGCTGCGCAAGCACGCAGGGCTCATCGTTCCAGGCCCCATCCAGGCGGCCATGGTCGCCGCGCTTGACGACGACCCCTCCGAAGCCCTCCAGCGCCAACGCTACGCCGCGCGCCGTGTGGATCTCATGCGGGCACTGACCGGCGCGGGCTTTCGGATCGAGCACTCCGAGGCTGGGCTCTACCTGTGGGCAACGCGCGGTGAGAACTGCCGGGCGACCGTCGACTGGCTGGCCGAGCGCGGCATCCTCGTTGCACCGGGTGACTTCTATGGCCCAGCGGGCGAGCAATTCGTGCGCATTGGCCTCAACGGCACTGATGAGCGCATCGCCGCAGCCGTGGCCCGCTTGGCTGCGTAAATGGCCTTTCGCCCACCAGCGCGGGAGGGGATTAGCCCGCGTAAGGTGATGCTCACGGGCATCGTGCCCGCCACTCCTACCTATTGGGCAGGTGAGGCGGGCGATTCCGCGTTTTCGCCCGGTACTCGCTTAGAGCCCGGCACTGTGCTTCCCGGCCCAACGCTGGCCTGGTATCACCCTTCGGTGCCTTCCGAAGAGCCTATTCCGTTTGATTACCGCGTGGTGTTTGAGGACGGGGACCTGATAGTCGCGGACAAGCCGCACTTTCTGCCCACGACGTCGAACGGGCGCATCGTGCGCGAGACCCTCCAAACCCGCCTGCGCGTGGACTACGGGGAGGACTCTATTGTGCCGCTGCACCGGCTGGACCGGTTGACGTCGGGGTTGGTGCTGTGCTCGCGTAATCCGCGCACGCGCGCTGCGTACCAGCAGCTTTTTCAGGAGCGTGCGGTGGTGAAGCGCTACCGTGCTCGGGTGGCCGCGCCCTTCTCCTTCGACGGCACGGTGCGGCTGGGCATGCGGCGAGTGCGGGGTGAGCGCCAGGTCCGCGTGGATCCTATCGGCACGCCTACGGTGACTCGGGTGCGCGCTCGGGGAGCGGTGGCCGATGTCTGGCCACTGACCGGCCATACCCACCAGATTCGCGTGGTGCTTAACCACCTGGGGCATCCGATTGTGGGGGACGATACTTATCCGGTGGATCGCGGGTTGTCCCTCTACGATTTTTCCACGCCCCTGCGGCTTACTCACGTAGCTTTGAGCTTTAAGGATCCGCTTTCTGGCGAGAAGCGTGAGTTTCAGCTGTGAGATTCGGCGCTCTTGCGGCGCGCGTTTTAGTTTGCGCTTCGCGAGGGACTAAACTCGTACGAAGTTTTATTCATCATAATTGAGCATTTTGTACGAAGGGCGTGTCCATGGCGGATCTGAGCTTTGCTCGCTTTGCCTCGAATCTTGGCCAGTTCATTAAGTTCGGTCTGGTCGGTGGTTCGGGCACGTTGGTCAACATTGCGACTTCGATTGTGGCTGCAAAGTGCGGTTTGGCGTGGTTTGGTGCCACGCCGCATGACGCGATGTTCAACCTGTTCGGCACGCAGTTCCACGTGCGTTGGTTCATGCTCTTTTCCACGATTGCCTTCTTGGTGGCGAATACCTGGAACTACCAGCTCAACCGCATGTGGACGTTTAAGTCCGTGAACAAGGTGTCTTGGTTGCGTGGGTTCTTCCCGTTCCTCATCACGGGTATCGGCGCCTACCTGGTTACCCTCGCGGTGCAGTACCTGCTGATGAATCCGACCTCGCCGCTGCAACTGCCGCCCGATATTTTCGATGACTCCACGGGCTTCCGCACGATGTACTACTGGGCTAACGCCATTTCCATCGTGGTGGCGATGCCGATTAACTTCATCTTCAATAAGCTGTGGACCTTCCGCTCGACGCCAAAGACGCCGATCGTGGTTCACGAGACCGAACCGGCTTAATACCAGCCCTTTGCCCCGCCTCGCCCCGCACCCTTCGCGCTCACCAGCGTAAGGCTGCGGGGCCTTTGTGTCGCGGCGGTGAGCGGGAAGGGAGGCGTCGGCACGCACCGCTTCCTTCGCGCTCACTGGAGACACGGCGTGGAACCGCTCCATCGTGCTGGTGAGCGCTTAGGGACGAAAATCGGAAACCCGCCCTTTGCGCTCACCGGCATCTAATAGATTCGCTAGTTCCCGTTTACAGTGAGCGGGAAGGGGCGGCGGCAGCGGTTTAGCGGGGCAGGGCAAGGCTGCATTCTTTGCGGGGGCCGGCAGTATCGGCTTGAACTACCCTTGGCGCTCACCGGCGCCTGTAAAAAGCAAGACCCGCCGTCCGCGGTGAGCGCGAAGGGCGGGATGGATGGGGATTGGCCGGGCAGTGCGGTCTAGTCGTCGAGCTCGGAGTCGAGGCGGGCCTGGTCGCGTTGATGCTGGCGGCGGCGAAGGAATGGCGTGAAGATGATGGCGGCGGTCACGCCAGCCCCAGCGCCAAGCAAGTAGGAGGTGGAGTCCGGTGCGTAAGCGTTGTGGGCAATTCCAACGAACATCACAATGAGCGGGATGAGGTAGACGGTCATCGCAGGCCAAATGCGGCCAACAGGCGGGGTGGCGACGCGCTTGCGCAGCCACGCCGTGCCGAAGAGATTGCCGATGATAGACGGTGCGATGGCGAGGAAGCACAGCATGCTCATCTGACCAGGAAGGACCCAGGCGAGGATGGCTGCGGCGACGAGCTCGAGGAAGCGGGTCGGGGTAGCGCTGATGGTGTTGGCCTTGTAGAAAGTCTCGCGCTCGAATTCGTCGCGAGAGGCGCGGTCGATCTCGCGGAGCGTGTAGTTGGCCAGGGCGTTAATCATGTTGTTCATCTCCAAAGACTTCTTCGATGGTTTTTCCCAGTTCGCGGCAGATGTCTAGCGCTAGGTAGACGGAGGGGGAGTAGTTGCCGCGTTCGATATTGGCGATAGTTTGGCGGGAAACGCCGGCCCGTTCAGCAAGGTCGGCTTGAGACATCTCGAGCCAGCGCCGCCATTTGCGAACCATGTTCTGATGCTCGGCCATCTGGCCTCCTTTACGGTGTGTAACTCTTACATGCCTAAGTGTAAAGAAAACTTGTCACGATGGCAATGTTTGCATGCATAAGTGCCAAGTCCAATAAGGCTGGGTCGCCGCAGAAGGGAGCTTGGGATTTCGTCCTTTGAGCAGCTCAAGAGTCGCTTTGATAAGCAAGAAGGCGTCGTTGAGGTGGTAGCGGATATCGTCGGCAGTAAAGCGCAAAACCGTATACCCATGGGCTACGGCCGCGTTCTGCTTCGAGCGGTCCGCTTGAAACGCCCGATCATTTTTGTGGTACTCCCAGCCGTCGACCTCGATGATGAGCTTGCCAATCTTCAGGTCAAAGCGGTACCCCGCAATGAGCGCGTTGTGCTCAGGAAAGATCCCGTCCGCGCTAAGCCTTCGGCTGAGCTGGCGCTCCGGTACGCTATCGGCCCCAATCGGCGTGCGTCGGATAGTCTCTTTCAAGCGCCGGGGAACCCGACGCATCCTTCGCCGGTCATCTTCGAGGCGGGCTGGTCCTGTTTTGCCGCGGTAGTGCGCTTCCAGCAGCTGCCCGCACGCCGCGGCTATACGACGGGCTGCCCACAGCACCTGAACAACAGGCAGGCCATTTACCTTGGCAGTAGCCGACAGGCGTGAATGAGTCACGCGAAAATTTTTGCCCTTAAGCGTGCGCGGGCCCTCGGCTTCCAGCGGAAACGTCAGCTTCCTCCCCAGGTGAATCTCCTGTGCGGTCTTGCCCGTGAAATGTATTCGACTGAGCCCGTGTGCCAGAGCCCGCGCCACGGCAAGCGGCGACCACTCGTCGCTATAAATCCCGCGGTGCACGCGAAAGAGCGTCCCCGCGCGAAGCTTCCGCCTGATTGCCTCCTTGCTCAAGCCCTGCTCGCGAAGCTCCGCGGTCGTCCATGCCTTCATGAAGCTCAAGGTATGCAGTGCTTCACGACGCGTCGAGGGTCAATTCCCCGCCTGTGGATAACTTGGCCCTGCGGCGTCGATTTTGCGCTAAAAAGCTGTCGCGTCCGCAATTTTTGCACCTCTTGCCCGCCCCGAAACTCCCTTGGCGCCCACGGGCAGCCTTGAAAAAGCGACACCCCGGTCGCCGGTGAGCGCGAAGGGAGTGATTGAGTGGGTAAGCTCCTGCGCCTGACCCTTGGCGGCCACCAAGAGCGGACAAACTGTACAACGCTGGTCGGCCGGTGAGCGCGAAAGGTGGGGCGGCGACGGAAACGAGGGGGTTGGGCGGCGATGGAAACGAGGGAGTGGGGCGGCGAGATGGCGAGGGGCGGCTAGCGGGCCTCGAGCTCCTCGGCCGTCGGTAGGGGCAGGCGCGAGGTCGGGGCAATGCCGCGGGCCTTCGCGTTGATGACACCTGCAACTGCGAGTACCGCGAACATGGCGGCGGCGGAGAAGAGTTGGATGCGGGCGGAGGCGTCGGTAAGCATGAGCACCGCAATGGCCGCAAAGAGCGCCAGCGCGAACCACGTGAGGTAGGGGTAGGCCCACATGCGTACCGGCAGCGGGTGGATGGCCTCGAGCTGCGGGCGCAGGCGCAACTGGCTCACTGCGATGAAGACCCACACGATGAGCAGCGAGGCGCCAGCGGCGTTGAGCATGAAGGACAGCAGCCACCCGTTATCTGCATAGTTGAGAACAACCATCACCGCGGAAAGAATGACAGACAGCGCGATGGCCGCCGTCGGGACGCCGCGACGGTCGGTGGCGGCGAAGAGCTTGGGGGCTTCACCGCGGCTAGCCAGCGAGTGCATCATGCGGGAGGAAGCGTAGATCTGCGCGTTAAAAGCAGAGAGCAGTGCGAGAACGATGACCACTTCCATGATGGCAGCAGCACCTGGAATTCCCGCGCGGTCCAAGACCATGGTGAACGGCGACTCGGCAGCAGACTTCGCGGAACCGAGCGAGGAATAGGGCAAGAGGAAGGTGATGACGAGAACAGAGCCCAGGTAGAACACCGAAATGCGCGTAATGGTGGTGCGCACTGCGTTGACGAGGGACTTTTCGGGGTCCTCGGATTCTGCCGCGGCGATGGCGACAACCTCGATGCCGCCGAACGCGAAGGCCACGGCAAGCAAGCCGGCGGCCACGCCGCCGAGGCCGTTGGGCATGAAGCCGTCTTCGAGGAAGACAGACGTGCCGATGAAGGTGTGGCCGGGGAGAAGGCCGAAGATGAGCAGCGCGCCGATAACGAGGAAAGCAATAATGACGGCGACCTTGATGAAGGCGAACCAGTACTCAAACTCACCAAACAAGCGCACTCGCAGCAGGTTGATGGTGCCGAAGAGAGCCACGCAGATGGCTGCGGGGATCCAGGGCGGGCAGTTAAACCACGCGCCGATGAATCCGGCCGCGCCGGTGATTTCCGCGCCCAGAACCGCGACGGTGGCAAGCCAATAAATCCAGCCCTGCGTAAAGCCTGCCCAGCGGCCGATACCGTGCTCCGCATATTCGGAAAAGGAGCCGGATGCGGGGATGACCGTGCCCATCTCACCGAGCATCTGCATGACCAGGATGGCAAGGAATCCAGCGATGAGATAAGCCAGAAGGACCGCGGGGCCGGCGGCGGAGATGCCGACGCCCGTGCCTAAGAAAAGGCCGGCGCCAATGGTGGAGCCCAGCCCCATCATGGTCAGGTGGCGGACCTTCAAGCCGCTGCCGAGTGAGCGAGGAGAGGAATCGTTTTGAGCAGTCACCTTTAGCATTGTAGGCAGCCGCTCGCGGTAAGTGGGCATAAAGGGCCCGGGATCAAGAAAAGCCCCCGCAAGAACGGGGGCCTCAAGCAACAGCGTTTAGTTCTTGTGCAGGTCCTCGTTGAGGGCCACAACCTCAGACTTCCACTCCACGGCCTCGACGGCGCCGGTGACGGAGTTGCGGCGCAGCAGTACGCCGGAAATGCCAGAGAGCTTAGAGCCCTTGATGGTGTCGCCCTCAGACAGGCCCAAAGCCTGCGCGATCTTGCCGAAGACCGCAATCTTGGTACCGGCGGTGACGTAGAGGCCGGCTTCGACGACGGCGTCGTCGCCAAGCGAAATGCCCACGCCGGAGTTCGCGCCGAGCAGGCAGCGCTCACCGATGGAGATGACCTCCTTGCCGCCGCCGGACAGGGTGCCCATGATGGAGGCGCCGCCGCCGATATCGGAGCCATCGCCCACGACGACGCCTGCGGAAATACGGCCCTCGACCATGGAGGCGCCCAGGGTGCCGGCGTTGAAGTTAACGAAGCCCTCGTGCATCACGGTCGTGCCCTCAGCGAGGTGGGCGCCCAGGCGAACGCGGTCGGCGTCACCAATGCGCACGCCGGACGGGACAACGTAGTCCACCATGCGCGGGAACTTATCGACGGAGTAGACCACGACCGGGCCGCGGGAGGCGAGGCGGCCGCGGACCATCTGGAAATCGGCAACCGCGCAGGGGCCGTAGTTGGTCCACACCACGTTGGCCAGCTTGCCGAAGATACCGTCGACGTTCAGGCCGTGAGGCTTGACTGCACGGTGGGAGAGCAGGTGCAGGCGCAGGTAAGCGTCGTAGGTGTCGGCGGGAGCCTCGTCCAGATCCTTGATGGACGTCTCCACCGCGATGCGGGCGACGCCGCGCTCCTCGTCGGGGCCAACGAGGTCAGCGAACTGCTGCGGAACCTCCTCCAAGCGCTCGGTGCCGCTGGCTTCTACAGAGATATCGGTGTGAACTGCGGGGAACCAGACGTCCAGGACGGTGCCGTCGTGGGTAATGGTTGCCAGGCCGCGTGCGGATGCTGAAGTCATAGGGTCACACCCTAGCAGCTACGCGTTCGACGCGCGCCTTTTGTTACCCGGCAGTAGGTGGAAGATCACAACCAGGGAAACGGTCAGGATGAGGACGGCGAGGACTTGGTTGCGGGCGGAGGCGTCGAAAAGCATGAGAATCGTAAGACCCACCAGTGCTAGGGCAGTCAGCCACGGCAGCCAGGGGAAGCCCGGCACGCGCAGCGTCGTGAGCTCGCCGTTGGCCTTCATCTGAGGGTGCAGCTTGATGTAGGAGGCCACGATGAAACACCAGATGACCAGCAGGCAGCCGCCTACCGCGTTGAAGAGGAAGGCCAGAAGCCCCGGCGGGTTCCAGTACTGCAGCACCACCGATGCGAAGGCAAAGATGATGGAGAGCACGACCGCATAAATGGGGGAGCCGGAGACGTTGGTCTTCAAGAAGACGTGGTGCGCGCTGTGGTCCTTGGCCATGTCGTAGACCAAGCGGGAGGTGGCGTAAATCTGCGCATTGAAGGCAGACAGCAGCGCCAAGGCGATGATGGCTTCCATGAATCCCGCGGCGAAGGGGATTTTCGCGGCGGCGAGGACCAGGGTGAAGGGCGAGTCCGCGGCCACATCGGCGTCCTGGATGGAGCTGAAAGGCAAGGCCATGGTGATGACCAGGATGGAGCCGATGTAGAAGACCATGATGCGCACGATGATGGCGCGCACGGCAGTAGCGACGTTGTGGGCCGGGTCCTCAGATTCCGCCGCGGCAATGGTGACCAGTTCGATGCCACCGAAAGCGAAAGCCACGGCGAGCAAGCCGGCAGCAAAGCCGGGGCCGCCGTTGGGCAGGAAGTTCTCCGTGAAGTTATGTCCCGCCATGGACAGGTCCATACCCGGCAGGATACCCAGTGCCATGAGCACACCGATGCCCAGGAAGGCCACGATCGTGGCCACCTTGATGATGGCGAACCAGAACTCGAATTCGCCGAAGCCACCCACGGCGGCAAAGTTAACGATGGCGAAGAAGACCACGGCCACCAATGCCGGAATCCAGGGGTCCACCCCGAACCAGTTGGAGACAATCGCCGCGGCACCGGTAATCTCCGCGCCCATCACCATGACCAGCATGAACCAGTAAATCCAGCCCAAGGTAAACCTGGCCCAGGGCCCGAAGGCCTGGCCCGCATAGGTAGAGAAAGCGCCCAACGAAGGCCGGGCGGCGGCCATCTCGCCGAGCATCCACATCACCAAGGCGATGAGCGCACCAGCCACCGCATAGGAAATAAGGACGGAGGTGCCGGATACCTGGATGCCTAGGCCGACGCCCAGGAAGAGGCCTGCGCCCACCGCGGAGCCGAGGCCCATCATGGTGAGGTGGCGGGTTTTGAGTTGAGTGGCCGCAGCCATAGGGAAATCACCTTCAACGCTGTTGATTGTTTGCAACGGGAAGTACTTTACGCAATGCACTAAGCAACCGGGGGCGCTAGCATGGCGGGTTGTGACTTTAAATCTCTTCTCCGATCCCATCGAGCTGACCAAGGCGCTGGTGGATATCCCTAGCCCTTCGCACCACGAGCAAGCGATCGCTGATGCCGTCGAGGAAGCCCTGCGCGGTCTGGACCAGAGCACAGTAGAGGTGGAACGCTACGGCAACACCGTCTGCGCCCGGACGAATCGGGGCTTCGAAAGCCGCGTGGTCCTCGCCGGCCACATCGATACCGTGCCCTTGGCCGATAACGTCCCCCACACCATGTCGGAGGACGGCGCCACCATGTATGGCTGCGGCACCGTGGACATGAAGTCCGGCATGGCGGTCTACCTTAACGCCTTTGCGCAGCTGTACAACTCCGATGAGCTCAAGCACGACCTCACGGTCATCGCCTATGAGGGCGAGGAGGTCGCCACCGAATTCAACGGCCTGGGCCACCTGCAGAAAGATCACCCGGAGTGGCTGCATGGGGACCTAGCGCTGCTGGGCGAGCCCTCCGGCGCCATGATCGAGGCCGGCTGCCAAGGCACCATCCGCGTGCGCGTTACCGCCCACGGCACTCGCGCGCACTCGGCCCGCGCCTGGCTGGGCTCCAACGCGGCGCACACCTTGGCGCCGGTGATGCTCAACGTGGCCAACTACCAGCCACGCGACGTCGAGATTGACGGCTGCACCTACAAGGAAGGCCTCAACATCGTTCACCTCGAATCCGGCGTGGCCACCAATACCATTCCGGATGAGGCCTGGATGTTCGTCAACTTCCGCTTCGCCCCCGACCGCAGCTCCGAGGAGGCGCTGGCTCACCTAATGGAGGTCCTCGGCGAACACGAAAACATCACCGTGGAGGTCGATGACATCGCTGGGGCCGCCCTGCCCGGTTTGGGGCAGCCAGCGGCGCGCGCGCTTGTCGACGCCGTCGGCGGCAACGTCCGCGCCAAGTACGGGTGGACCGACGTGGCCCGTTTCTCCGAGATGGGTACCCCAGCCGTTAACTTCGGCCCTGGCGATCCGGGCTTTGCTCACAAGAAGGACGAGCAGGTGCCCATCGCCCAGATCACCGAAGTCTCGACCGCACTCTTGAATTACCTGAAGGGATAACACCACCATGACTCCTGAGCAACTGCGCACCCTGCGCGGACCTCTTCTCGTGCGCACCGCCGGAGAGCAGTCCTCCACCTTCGACCAGCGCCTGCTGCAGTCCGGCGCGGATCATGAGTGGCAGCACGCCGATCCCTGGCGCGTCCTGCGCATCCAGGGCGAGTTCGTGGACGGCTTCGACGCCCTGGCCAAGCTGCCCAAGGCCGTGACCGTCTTCGGCTCTGCCCGCACCCCGGAGGATGACCCGAATTACCAGCTGGGCGTGGCCTTGGGCCGCCGACTTGTGGAAGCCAAGTACGCCGTTATCACCGGCGGCGGCCCGGGCATTATGGAGGCGGCCAACCGCGGCGCGCACGAGGCTGGCGGGCTGTCTGTGGGCCTCGGCATCGAGCTGCCGCACGAGCAGGGCCTGAACCCCTACGTGGATCTGGGCTTGAACTTCCGCTACTTCTTCGCCCGCAAGACCATGTTCCTCAAGTACTCCCAGGCCTTCATCTGTCTGCCCGGCGGCATGGGCACCATGGATGAGTTCTTCGAGGTCATGTGCATGGTCCAAACCGGCAAGGTGACCAACTATCCCATCGTGCTCATGGGCACCGACTACTGGGCCGGCCTGGTGGAGTGGATGAAGAAGACCCTGGCCGAGGGTGGGTTCATCAACCCCGAGGACCTCGATCTCTTCCTCGTCACCGACGATATCGATGAAGCCGTCGCCCACATCCTGGCCGCGCACAAGGTCATGTCGGACAAGCGCCTGCGGGAGCAAGAAGACAAGTGACCTCTGCCCCCAACCTCGCGCGGGTCATGGCGATTGTGAACCGCACGCCGGACTCCTTCTACGACAAGGGCGCGACCTTCGAGCTCGACCCCGCAATCCAGCGTGCTGAGCAGGCGCTTGACGACGGCGCCTCCATCATCGACATCGGCGGCGTCAAGGCCGGCCCGGGTGAGCACGTCGACGCGGCCGAGGAAATCGAGCGCGTCGTGCCCACCATCGCGGAGCTGCACCGTCGCCGCCCTGAGGCGCTGATCTCCGTGGACACGTGGCGCGCCGAGGTCGCAGAGGAAGCTATCGCCGCGGGCGCCGGGTTGGTCAACGACACGTGGGCCGGTTGGGACCCCGAGCTCATCGAAGTCGCCGGCCACCACAAGGTGGGTTACGTGTGCTCGCACACCGGTGGCGTGACCCCGCGCACCCGCCCGCATCGTGCGCATTTCGACGACGTGGTCGCCGACGTCATCAGCGAGACCACGCGACTGGCGGAGCGCGCCGCCGACCTCGGCTGCCCGGAGGAGCTGACGTTCATCGACCCCACGCACGACTTTGGCAAAAACACCTTCCACGGTCTGGAACTGTTGCGGCGCATCGATGAGATCGTGGCAACGGGCTGGCCGGTGCTCATGGCGTTATCGAATAAGGACTTTGTGGGCGAGACCCTCGACCGAGCCGTCGACCAGCGCGTCGCGGGCACGTTGGCGGCGACGGCATGGTCGGCAGCGCGCGGCGTGGCGGCGTTTCGGGTGCATGAGGTGGGCCCGACGCTCGATGTCATCCGCATGACCGCTGCCATTCAGGGGCACATGGCGCCGCTTGCGACGACGCGGGGGCTGGCCTAAGGCATGTTTCCGAGCATTTCTGTGGTCATCCCTGCGCTGGATGAGGAGCGCACCGTCGCGCACGTCGTGCGCGCCTGCCTGGCGGATGAGCCTTTAGAGGTCATCGTCATCGACGCCGACTCCACCGATGAGACCGCCGCCCGGGCCGCCGCGGCGGGTGCCCGGGTGTGCAACTGGCGCGAGGTGCTGGACGAGGAACCGCGTCCGGGAAAGGGTGAGTCCCTGTGGCGCGGGGTGGCCGCGGCCCGTGGTGAGGTGGTCGTGTTCATCGACGCGGATTTAGAGTCTGCTGCGCCCGGCATGGTTACCGCGCTGACCGAGCCTTTCGTGGATCCCCACGTACAGCTGGTCAAGGTGCGCTACGCGCGCAGCCTGAACGGCCAGCCCACCGGTGGCGGGCGAGTTACGGAGCTGAGCGCCAAGCCGCTGCTGCGCATGTTCTTCCCCGAGCTCGCGCACATCGATCAACCTCTGGGCGGGGAGTACGCGATTCGCCGCGAGACAGCCCTGGGCCTGCCTTTTGTGGCGGGCTACGGGGTGGAGGCGGGGGTGCTGATAGACGTCGCCAAGCGCTATGGCCCCCACGCCATCGCCGAGGTGGACCTGGGCACCCGCGCCCACCGCAACCGCCCGCTCGAGGAACTAGCCCCGATGGCCGATGTTGTCGCGCGCACCATCCTCTCCCGCGCGGGCGTGGTTGGCCCCGTTGCCCAACGTCCGCCGCTGCTGGGTAAGATTTAGCGCATGATGTCCTGGATTCTTCTTATCGTCGTCCTTATCGCCCTCGTCATCATTGGCACATGGGCGTGGGGAACCATCGTGGGTCGGGGGACCGTGATGGAGGCTCCCGATACGGCCGTGGATACCAACGAGGAGAATCTCCGCGCCCTTGAGGAGGGGCGCTTCGACGACCTGCGTTTCGACGTCGTGACACGCGGCTACCGCCAGGACCAAGTGGACGCCCTGCTGGCCGCCGTGGAGCGTCGCCTGGGCGCTGAGTCGGTGGCTTCTGACGGTTCTGCAGATGATTCTGCGGAACCTTCCGCCGCGGGTGAGGCAACGAGCCTGCCGCTGTCGGCCGAAAAAGAGCTAGACTAGAAGGACGTTCTAAAAATAGTCGAAGGAGACTCAATATGGCAGCGATGAAGCCCCGTACCACTGGTGGAGAGATGGAAGCGGTAGAGGAGTCCCGCAAGATCGTGATGCGCATTCCTTCTGACGGGGGTGGGCGCATTGTCATTGAGCTCAGTAAAGAAGAAGCAGCGGAGCTGGGTTCACTCCTCGTAGCAGTTTCTAGCTAGTCTAGGAGCATGCTTTCACATATCGTCGATATTCTGGCCGATCCCGCCGATGGCAGCGCCCTGCAGGGCGCGGATGATTTTTCTCGCCTCGTGTCGGAGACCGGCCATTCTTATGACGTGGCCAAGCAGGGCTACGTCACGCTGGCAGCCGGCGCGGGCCTGAAACATCAGGGCGACGATGCCGCGATGGTTACCGCCCGCGAGACCTACCTGGCCATGGGGCACTTCGCGCCCTTCGTGGAGGCAGTGACCGGCGCGGTCCAGGACTCTTTGGAAACCCAGGATGCGGCTGAGCACGCGGCTGGCCTGGATGTGGACACCGCCCCCGCGCTCCTTGAGGTGGGCGCGGGCACGGGTTACTACCTTGCCCACACTCTCGATTCGATTGAGGGCGCTCGTGGCGTGGGCCTGGATATCTCTACGCATGCGGCCAAGCACCTGGCCAAGTCGCACGAGCGCGTCGGTGCTGTGGTCGCGGATGTATGGGAGCGTCTGCCGCTGAAGGATGATTCGATTCACGCCATCTCGGTCGTCTTCGCTCCGCGCAACCCGGCGGAATTCCAGCGCGTTCTCGCCCCCGGCGGGGAGGTCATTGTGCTGACTCCGCAGGCTGGCCACCTCGATGAGCTGCGGGAGCCGTTGGGCATCCTCGGCGTCGAGGAAGGAAAGGTGGAGCGCCTCTACGCGCAGGCGGAAGGTTTCCTTGAGCAGGCGGCTGATCCGGTCGATATTTCCTTCCCCATCGTCCTCGACAAGGCCTCCATCGCCGCGCAGGTGGGAATGAGCCCCTCTGCGCGCCACATCAGCCCGGAAGAGCTGGCCGAGCGTATGGCCTCTCTGCCGCAAACCCTGACCGTGACGGCGCATGCCCGTCTGGACCGCCTGCGTTCGGCCTAACTACTGACGCTCCTTTATAGGGTCTTCCTTCGCTGCTTCTCTTCGAAACCGCCCTTCGCGCTCACCGGGAGTGGGCGCGGTGGCTGTTTGAGTTCCTCGGTGAGCGCGAAGGGGGTGGCTCGACCGACCCAGCCCGCCTCGGCCTCCCGTCGCGCTCACCGAGAGCGGGGGCGGTGGCTGTTTGAGTTCCACGGTGAGCGCGAAGGGCGGGGTGAGGCCCGGCCTGGCTCGTTGTGGCTCTGAGGTTGCGTGGTCTTGTCGGCGCTCGAAGGCATCTGCATCGACCTCCGCCTCAATCTCCTTTCGCGCTCACCGGCAGCGCCCGCGGTGGTTGTTTGAGTTCCTCGGTGAGCGCGAAGGGTAGGGGGCGCATTAAAAAGAGGACCGAGACAACTCGGTCCTCCTCCTATACGCCGTGTCGCAGTCGATGCGATTAAGAGCGCTTGGTGCCCTTGCGGCTCCACGACTGCTCAATGACAGCCTCGCCCTCCGTGCTGACCTCGATGGCAGAGCATCCGCCCTCAAAGTAGACGCGAGAACTCATGGCCACCAAGCCACCGTCCACAAACACCTCAACGCTAGCGCCGTCTTGGATGACAGTAAGCGTGTCCGAATCGCCCTCCGCCAGTTGGGTCACCGCAGGAGCAGAGTCCTTGAAGTAGTGATCAAAGGCCTTCGACATGGAGCGATCCAGGCTGATCTCGGAGCCGGTGTGGCGGATGACCGCGGCGGCATCACCGTTACCGTCCTTCAGCGTCACGGTCACGGCGGAGCCTTCCGGAACCTCCAAAACACCGGTCCAGGATTGGGCATAGTCGGAGAGTTTCACCGCATCCGGCAGACCCTCCGCCGGGGTCTGGTACAGCACACCGCCCTGCAGCGTGACCGCACGCGGCAGCGACAGGCTATTAGCCCAGCCCTCCGCCTCCCAGGATGGGTGCTTGGTGGCGTCGTCACCGCGGCCGTTGCCGTTAAGCAGACCGAGGATGACCGCGCGGTCGTAGCGGCGCTCTTGCGGAATCGTTCCGGTCGTGGTGTTGGTGTTGCGCGGACGAGAGAAGTCGTGGCCAAAGTCCACGCGCTGGAAACCCTTCGCCACGGTGAACACCGTGCCATCAAGACGGCCCACGATATAGCCGGAAACATCGCGGCCCTCGCGCTCTAAGGTCACGAAGAGCACATCGTAGATTTCCCTATCGACCTCGTCGCGCAGGCGCACCAAGCGCGGCGAGACCACCGGCGGGATGGGGGAGGTAGCCGGAACCTCGCCCTCTTCGAAACCAGGGTCGCCGTCGAAACTCAACGGCCCGAGGAGTGTCCAGGATTCGCCATCGGGGCTATCCAGGATCACCGGCACCGGCGCGTCCGAGTGCCCGGTCAGCGCAAGCATGAGCCAGCCATCGTGGCCTTCCTCGCGGTCCTCCTTGGCCCAATCTGGGACCACAGAGGGAGAGCGGAAGCGGTCGTGATTGGTGCTGGCACCGACAGCTTCGCCGAAGCGGACGACATCCGGGTCGAGCGCCGTAGGGTCATCGGAGACGACGCATTCATCGGCGTAGTCGGTGTAGCGCGCTAGGCGCACGCTCGTACCCACCGAGGTCACCGAGGTGAAATACAAGTTGAGCGCGTCCTTACCCTCCGCGACGGAGCCAGCACGCAGCGACAGCTCTCCGCCCACGGGGGCGAGGACATCGTCGCAGTCGAGCCACTCAAAAGCTGTTTCTTCCGACGTGGAATGGCCCCAGCGTGCGGGCTGGTCAGCCGCGGGCCGGTACTGGTGGAACAGGTGCCACGTGTTACCGTCGCGGACGATTCCCGCGGGGGCTTCGAGGACCCCGGTGTCGGGAACGAAATGTAGTTCTGGGCGATGAGGCGGTTCGTTAAGAGTCACGGCAGTCCTTCCTACATCAACGAACGGTAAATGTCCACGGTCTGCTGCGCGATGGTAGCCCACGAGAAAGCATCAATGGCGCGCTGGCGACCGGCGCTGCCAAAGCGCTGCGTCAGTTCCTTGTCCGCTGCCACTCGATTCACGGCGGCGGCGAGATCAGCCTCAAAGGTGGCTTCATCAGCGGCATCGTAATTGACCAAAACGCCGGTCTCACCATCCACGACGACCTCTGGGATGCCACCCACATTGGAGGCTACGACCGCGGTGCCGCAAGCCATGGCTTCGAGGTTAACAATGCCCAGCGGCTCATAGATCGACGGGCAGACGAACACATCGGCACCGGAATAGACTTGCTTAATCTCCTCGCGGGACAGCATGTCCTTAACCCAGAACACACCATCGCGCTTGGAGCGCAACTCCTCCACGAGGGCTTCGGTCTCCGCCGCAATCTCCGGCGTATCCGGCGCGCCCGCACACAGCACGAGCTGGATATCCTCGTCAAAGCTCTGGGCCGCCTTGAGCAGGTGCTTCACGCCCTTCTGTCGGGTAATCCGGCCCACGAAGGCAACGACGGGACGCTGCTTGTCGACGCCCAACTTATCCAGCACCGCCGACTCACCCGGCTGCCACACCTGCGTATCGATGCCATTGAGGACCACATGCACCTTATCGGCGTCGATACGGGGGTAGGCATCCAAGATGGAATCTTTCATGCCGGCAGATACGGCGATGACGGCGTCGGCGTATTCCATCGCGTTCTTCTCCGACCAAGAGGAGACCTCATAACCGCCGCCCAGCTGCTCGCGCTTCCACGGGCGGTGCGGCTCGAGGGAGTGCGCGGTAACCACGTGGGGGATACCGTACAACCGGCTGGCGAGGTGCCCACCAAGGCCCGTGTACCACGTGTGCGAGTGAGCCACATCGATGTCGGAGGCGGCGTTGGCCATGCGTAGACCCGTAGACAGTGTCTGCAGCGCAGCGTTGGCATCCTTCAATGCGGGGTCAACGCCATGGACAAAAACGTCTTTCTCGTCGCGCTCAGACCCCATGCAGTGGACGGAGACATCGATGATCTCGCGCATGAAACGGGTGAGCTCTGCAACATGGACGCCAGCTCCGCCGTAAATCTCCGGCGGATACTCCTTAGAAAAAATTCCGGCTCTCATACTCGCCAGAATACGGACATTCCGCAGCGCGCGCTAAACCTTCCTATCGCGCGCCACGGGCGCGGCGCGCAGCGGCGTTGGGACGCAAACACGAAGGAAGTACGCAAGAGGGGTGAGGGAGGTTAAAGGGGGTAAAAACACGCAAACTTCTACTGCACGATGCGGAAAATGTCTATAAGTTGGGTGGTGTGAGAAGCCTTCCTAATGTCCTTGCCATTGTCCTTGCCGGCGGCGAGGGAAAGCGCCTCTTTCCGCTGACGGAAGACCGCGCTAAGCCCGCCGTTCCTTTCGGCGGCTCCTACCGCCTGATCGACTTCGTGCTGTCCAACCTCGTTAACGCCGGATACCTCAAGATTGCGGTGCTAACCCAGTACAAGTCCCACTCTTTGGACCGCCACATTTCCCAGGCGTGGAACCTGTCTGGCCCGACTCCGCAGTACATCGCCTCCGTACCCGCCCAGCAGCGCCGCGGTAAGCGTTGGTACAACGGTTCGGCCGATGCCATCTTGCAGTCGCTGAACCTGATTTATGACGAGAAGCCGGATTACGTCATCGTCTTTGGCGCCGACCACGTCTACCGCATGGACCCGGCCCAGATGGTGGAGGAGCACATCGCGACTGGCCTGGACTGCTCCGTGGCGGGCATCCGCGTCCCGCGCTCGGAGGCTTCTGCCTTCGGCTGCATCCAGGCGGATGGGATGGGCACGATTACGGAGTTCGTCGAGAAGCCTGCGAATCCCCCGGCCACCCCGGATGATCCGAACATGACCTACGCCTCCATGGGCAACTACGTCTTCACCACGCAGGCGCTTATCGACGCTTTGCTGGAAGACGAAAAGAATGAGGACTCCGCGCATGACATGGGCGGCAACATCATTCCTTATTTCGTGAAGCGTGAGCAGGCACACGTCTACGACTTCATGGCCAATGAGGTGCCCGGTTCTACGGAGCGTGACCATGGCTATTGGCGCGATGTCGGTACCATCGACTCCTTCTATGAGGCACACATGGACATGATTTCGGTGCACCCCATTTTCAACCTGTACAACCGTTCGTGGCCTATTCACTCCACAGATGACTCGAACTTCCCGCCGGCGAAGTTCGTGCAGAACGGTATCGCCCAGTCCTCGATGGTGGCTCCGGGCTGCATTGTCTCCGGCGGTACGGTGCGTAACTCTGTGCTCTCTTCGGACGTGCACGTGGCGGATGGCGCGACGGTGGAAGGCTCCGTCATCTTGCCGGGCGTGCGCATTGGCCGGGGAGCGGTGGTCCGCCACGCCATCCTGGACAAGAACGTGGTGGTCAGCGATGGTGCGATCATCGGCGTGGACCGCGAGCGCGATGAGGAGCGCTTCAAGGTTTCCGAGGGCGGCGTGGTCGTCGTGGGTAAGAACGTAAAGGTCTAAGTCGCGAGACAGCGCAGCACTTAAAGCGGGCGTGCGGGTGGATTGAAGTCCACTCCACGCCCGCTTTTCGTGGCTTTGATGTCGCCGATGAGTTCCGGGTTGCTTCAGGAGCCTGTGCAACAACACTCCCAGCAACAGCACACTCTGCAACAACACGCGCGGCACAACCACACCCTGCAACATCACGCGCGGCACAACCACACCCTGCACCAACACACCCGTGCAACACCACAATCCTGCACCAACACACCCTTCGCGCTCACCGAAAGTGCGCGGCCCGCCTCGTGAAGCCCCATGGTGAGCGCGAAGGGCGGGGGTGGGAACGGAGAAGGAGTAAAAGTGGGCGCAAAGAAGGACACCGGCGCCACAGGGCGGGGTTTAGCTCGGAGACGTATCAGTGGCTAAACCAACGGTGTCCTAAATGACGAAAGTCTCCGAGCCGATCGAAAAACAGGCGATGGTTTTGGCAGATCGGGCAGTTTCAGAAGGCGGCTACAGCTTGGTAATGAGCGTCAGGCCCGCGCCGTAGGGCAGGCGCGTCACGGCCGCGCCCTCGAGGGAGCGGGCAACCTCGTCGGCCTCGCGGGCAGCGGCGGTGTCGCGGTCGGTGCGGGAGGGGTCGGCCACGGTGCCGTCGAGAAGCGCATTGGCCAGCACCAAAGTGCCGTGCTGGTGCAGCAGCGGCCAGGCGGCCTTGAGCAGTGCAGGCATATCGAGCGCTGGGACCTCGGCGTAGATCACCTGGTAGGTGTCATTAGCCAGACGGCCCATGATGTCGAGGGGGCGCGAGGGTAAGAAACGGCCGCGGCTGGGGGAGTAGCCGGCCTCGCGGAAGGTTCGCTTGGCGCTGGCCTGGTGTTCTGCCTCCGGGTCAATACAGGTGAGGATTCCGTTCTCCGGCATGCCGGCAAGCAGGTAGAGGCCTACGACGGATGCTGCGGGAGTAATCGCCACCGCCTGCGGCCGCGAGGTAGTGCCGGATGAAACCGCCGCGAGCGTGGTGAGCAACTGGCCGGTTGCCTCATCCGGTGCTGGCAGGCCATACTCCTCCGCGTGGGCGCGGGCGCCGGCGAGAACCTCGGAGACCTCGCTGGTGGATTCGATGTAGGTTCGCATTGCGTCATAAGCCGTAGTAGTCACAAAAGAAAACCATAGTGAAATCGCCACAGCTGCGTGCCGAGAATCGCCCGCAACTCTCCTCAGCTGTGACGCAAGAAGCGCATGTAAGCGGTGTGACGGATTCACAGGTTGCTCACAGGGCCGTGGCTGGAGTTTCGCCGCGCACTATAGAAAGATATTCGGCATGACCACACAGCAGCGCGAGTTTGAGCCCGCTCACCGTTCCACCGATTCCTCCGCCACTGGCAGCCATGATGCCAGCGCTGAAACTGAGAAGTTGACCGGAACCGCTGCGTTCGACGCCGGCCAGGCCGATATGCCTTCCTGGGGTGAACTCGTGGCCGAGCACGCCGATGATGTCTATCGCTTGGCTTACCGCCTCTCCGGCAACCAGCACGATGCTGAAGACCTCACCCAAGAGACCTTTATGCGCGTCTTCCGTTCTTTGGATAAGTACCAAGCGGGAACCTTTGGGGGCTGGCTGCACCGCATCACCACCAACCTCTTCCTGGACATGGTCCGCCACCGCTCCAAGATCCGCATGGAGGCCCTGCCGGAGGATTATGAGCGCGTCCCCGGAACCGACATGACCCCGGAGCAGGCCTATTCGGTAGCTAACCTGGATCCGGCGCTGCAGTCCGCGCTCGATAACCTCGCACCGGATTTCCGCGTGGCCGTGGTTCTCTGTGATGTCGTGGGCATGAGCTACGACGAAATCGCCGAAACCCTCGGCGTCAAGATGGGCACCGTGCGCTCCCGCATCCACCGCGGCCGCTCCCAGCTGCGTGCCGCTCTGGAGAAGGAAGCCGAGAGCAACGCAGACACCCGCAGCCTGCTGCGTACGCGCTAGACTGGGCAGCGTTTAAGTCTGAGACCGCGAGAATTCTGCCGCCTAGGGCAGAGGAGCGCGCACTGAGGTGAGGTGACGTTGAGGTGAAAGAAGAAGGACATAGCAGCGACGGCCAGTCCCTGAGTCTGTCCGGGTTCTTCACCGAGGCCCAAGCCAAAGTCCGCGATAAGGCAAAGGCCCGCGCTCAGCGGGCAGATACTATCGGCCATTTGGGGCCCGAGGCGGTCGTCGCTTTCGTCGACGGCGAGATGCCCGCCAAATATGCCCACCGCGTACGCATCCACCTCGTGCACTGCCCGGAATGCCGGGCAGAAATCCACCACCAGCGCAACGCCGCCGAGTGGGTCCGCGAATGCAGCGTGGAATCCCATGTCAAGGCTCCTGATTCCCTGATGGCAAAGCTTGCTGGCATCGCCCATCAGGGCGTAGGGCCCGGTCCGGATGCGGAAGCTCCTGCGCACCAGCCACGCCAGGATTTCTTGGACAAGGTGGAGATGGTGGTGCGCGCTATCCGTCACAACCAGCGGGGCTAACAAGAGACCGAAGCCTTCCGCGCGCCCGTCACCCTGTCATCACTAGCGAAGTAGTTAAGATAGTTTCGTGTTTTCCTCAATTGGTTGGGTAGAGATCATTGTCATCGTGCTGCTGGGGCTGGTGATCATCGGCCCTGAGCGCTTGCCCGGCGTGATCATGGACGTCCGCGCGGCTATCTACGCGGCGCGCAAGGCCATTGCGAACGCCAAGGCGGAGCTCAACGGTGAGATGAGCGGTCTCGGCGCGGAGTTCGACGACCTCCGCGTGCCCCTGAGCCAGGCGGCGGAGTGGACGCGCATGGGGCCGCGCGGGGTTATCACCAAGGCGCTTTTCGACGGCGACGATTCCGCCTGGGACGACTTCAACCCGAAGAAGATGGCAGAGGACATCAAGAAGAGCACCAGCCCGTATGAGCATGACGCGGAAATAAACAACCAACCCGCGCATAACCAGCAGGGGCCGGCGCAGCCAGCGCCGGAGCAGAACACTGGCCGACCGACCTTCGATTATTCGCAGGTCTATCCGGACCTTGGCGCCCAGCAGCCAGCGGGGGAGAAGGCGGCTAAAACGACACAGCCCCCGCGCGGCGGAAATGCATCCACCGGCGAGGGCAGCTCCTCCTGGGAGGACGTCACCTAAGGGTTATTTAGCCCTTGCGGGTGACACCCAAGCCGAGCTTCTTGCCCACGAGGGAATCGGAGCGCACCGCGATCGAATCCGCCACCTTGTTGATGGCCTGGGTAGCGGGGGAGTCGGGCGCGGAGATGACGATGGGGGTTCCGGCATCGCCAGCCGCGCGCAGGCTCGGATCCAGCGGGATGCTGGCCATCAGGGGAACCTCGTGGCCCAGCAGCACGCTGAGGCGCTCGGCTACTACGCTGCCGCCGCCGGAGCCGAAGATATCCATGGTGGAGCCATCCGGCATGACCATCGCACCCATATTCTCAATCACGCCGGCCACGCGCTGGCGCGTTTGTTGCGAGATGGAACCTGCGCGCTCGGCCACCTCGGCCGCGGCCGCCTGCGGGGTGGTCACAATCAGCAGCTCCGCATTGGGGATGAGCTGGGCCACCGACAGAGCCACGTCGCCAGTACCCGGCGGCAGGTCCAGCAGGAGCACATCCAAGTCACCCCAGAAGACGTCCGCGAGGAACTGCTGGAGGGCGCGGTGCAGCATGGGCCCGCGCCAGACGACGGGCGCGTTACCCTCCACGAACTGGCCAATGGAAATGTGCTTGATGCCGTGGGAGACGGGGGGAAGCAGCATTTCGTCGTCAAGCACTGTGGGGCCCGCCGTGGAACCCAGCAGGCTGGGCACGGAGTGGCCATAGATATCGGCGTCCACGATGCCCACCTTGAGCCCCTTGTTCACCAAGGCAGCCGCCAAGTTCACCGTGACGGAGGACTTACCCACGCCGCCCTTGCCGGAGGCCACCGCGAACACGCGGGTGGTGGACTCGGGCTTGGCAAAGGGGATCTCCGGCTCGGCTTGGCCGCCGCGCAGCTTCTGCTTGAGTTCTTTACGCTGCTCGTCGCTCATCGGCGTCATGGAGATGCTGATGTCGCCGACACCGTCGAGCTCTGCGACGGCCGCGCGGGTATTGGACTCGATGGTGCCCTTCATTGGGCAGCCGGCGATGGTGAGATAAAGCTCGATATCCACGTCCGAACCGTTAACAGTCACGGACTTCACCATGCCGAGCTCCGTGATGGGGCGGCCGATTTCTGGGTCATCGACGCGGGTGAGCGCGTCGCGAACGGAAGATTCAGTAATAGCGCTAGTCATAACGCGCATTAGTCTAGTCACGTGCTATCGGGGAGAGCCACCCCGCCGTCTGGCCAGCGGGGCGTGTAAAATTCAGCCAGATGCTGCGGCCCAGCGCTGCGGACTTTGGACCCTGAAGAACAGCGACATGTGTGCTCGACATGTCCGGTTGAATAGAAAGAATGCGCCTGATTCTGATGCCCCGCCTTATTGCACATTCCCGCACCTTCGCCCGCATTGTTGGGGTGGCCTTGGTGGGGGTTGTGGGGGCGTCGTTAAGCGCCTGCTCTGGGTATGAACCCAAGCCGGAACCGAACCCAGTGAACTCGGCGCCGATCACCATCATGATTGATCCGACTTCCCATGAGCAGCGCGTGCTGGCGGAGATCTATCGCCAGACCCTGCGCGATGAGGGACGCGCGGCTACCGTTTCTCAGAAGCCAATGCTGGTGCGTCAAGGAGGGGAGCACATCAGCGGGGTCAGCACTAACGGCAACTTCTTCGTGGGCTGCACGGGTGAATTCTTAAGCGTCTACAACCCGGAGGAGGCCCGCGCGATTTCCAAGGACTACGTGGCTGCCAAGGAAGAAGGCACCAAGGACGTGGACTTTTTGGAGCGCACCCACGTCGCGCTCATGGCGTCTCTGCCCCCGGAGGTCTCCGTGGTGGAGCCCGCCGGTGCCGAAGGCTGCCCTAATTCAAAGCCGGAGCTTCCACAGAATTACGTTGTGGTCTACCAAGACGGGCTATTCAACCGCGATGAAAAGCTGGAAGTTGCCTCCTTTACCAAGTTCCTCACCGCGCAGGACCTCGATGAAGTGGTCCAGAAAGTAGAAGACTCCGAGGACTTTGAGGAGACCGTGCGCGCCTGGATGGAGGCCAACCTCATGCAGAACCTCAATGAAGAAGGTGACTCCAACTCTTCCGGTGGCTCGGATTTGGTCCACGAGGAATCCTAGAAGAGACAAGCTAGGGGGTGGAGTCCTCGGCGCCTGGGGGAACAACCTAGGACTGTATAAAACGGCGCTGGACACGCCCTGCTTGGCGACGTCTCGCCGCACCGCCCCACTCCCTACGTGTGGAAACCGATCAGTATCTCACAGAGTGGTCGATTCCAGGAAATCTATAATTCCCACGCGCTTGTGTACTTATTCTTAAAGATTCCAGGTAAAACCCTGTTTTTCTTGCGGGTTTATGTATGGGAGGGTACAATTTCTAACGTTCACCTGCCTATTTCCTGTCAATCCTTAAACGAATTTGTGAGGAAATGCCTTGAGAAGCCGCCGCGGCTTTCGGGTTTCCGCACTGTGGGGTGGGGCAGGGTACTGCATTTGAAAGGACCTAAGGAATGAATGCACCACGAAGTGGCTCGGCCCGTCGGCCCTCTTCCCGTAAAGGAGTAGCAGCACTTTCTGCTATTACACTCGCGCTGAGCGGCCTCAGCATCACCTCTTTTAATACTGTGGTCCCCGAAGCCGCCGCCGCCCTGAGCGGCGGCATCCGCGACAAGTCGGGAGCGGTGGAGCAGGATGCCCAGAAGGCCTCCGACCTGCCGGCCGGTTCGTGTGTTGTCTCGGGAAAGGCTGAGAATGGTAGCCAGGCTGGTTTCAGCTGGTATACCTCTGAGCCGTCTGCGTCCAGCCCCAACAAGAAAGCCTGGGGATTGAGCGTCTCCTTTGACAACTCGAAGGACCGCACATTCGCTGATTGGGCCTTTACCAATTCAGGCCTTATGGGTGGGTACCTCGATGTAGCTCAAATTCCCGCTACGGACGCGGGCCAGACCTTTGTTGACAAGGTAGTCACACACAAGGCCGACGAATTCCTCAAGATTGATGGCTCTGGGCGACAGCGAAACCTGAACCTTGTCGCGGAACTGACCGATGCGGAAGTCAAGCAGTTCGTTGAGGCCACTGCCGCGAACCCGGTACGCTACGCCTGGCAGGGTAACTATAAGACTGACCGAACCTCCGGTCCGTTTGCCACCCAGGGAAGCAACGCATCCTTTACGGCCATCGTGAACCCGTGGCCGAGCGAGAACATCGAATGTAACCCGATCACGGTGTCGTGGAAGAACCAGGAGAAGCTGGTCATCAGACCGGGCGAGGTGCTCGAGGTCGGCAAGATCAACGTACCTGCTATCACTGGCGGCGGCACCGACGATTCCATGTCCCGCATGGTCGTGGAAGCCTACGACGCCCAGGGCAACTTCATCGGAACGAGCGACACCGATGCCTCCGGTGGTCAGCAGCGTCTGACCATCGACGCCGACGGCACCATCAAATACACCATGCCGGAGTACAAGGGCACGAAGCTGAGCGATCAACAGGGAATGCGCTTCAGCGTGCTGGCCAAGCCGCGTACTGTGGATCAGCTCCAGGCTGCCGGTGAGAACAACAATGAATTTGGCGATACCCAAGTCTTCGACAGCTCCAACTCACTGACGCGCTATAGCAAGCCGAACGTTATCGCCAACCACCAGTGGAGTTTCGATGACACCCAGTTCCACGACCCGAAGTATAACCCCGACCAACAGGCAATTATCTCCGGGGTGGAGGACAACAAGCCCACCAAGGAACGACAGGTAGTCACGTTCAAGGAGGCCGGGGACAAGATTTCGAACCTGGTGAAGAAGCGCGAGGACGGCGGCTTTGACGCCGAGGTCAAGCTGGATAAGAAGAACGTCTACTCGGGTTGGGATGTCAAGATGGATCCCAATACCTACGAAGTCACCGTCACCGCTCCGCTAAACCCAGCCCCTGGCACCTTTGCCCAACCGCGCGTCATCGTGACCTACTCCAATGGCTCGCGGGATATTATCCCGCTGCTTGTGACGGTGGACCACAACAACACTCAGGTCTCGGAGCTCCAGAGCCCGGGCAACACTAAGGGCGTTCCGGGTCAGGACATCGAAGCACAGCTGACTGTGGGCAAGGTCATTGATGACTACGGCCCCTTCACCCCGACGTCTTATGAGGTAGTGGGAGGTGTGCCGGAAGGCTGGACGGTGACCGTGGATGAGAACGGTAAGGTCACCGCAAAGTCCCCGAAGGATGCCCCGAACTTCTCGACGATCACCCCGAAGATCAGGGCTACCTACCCGGATGGCACGATCGACGAAGTCGATGTTTCCTTCCAAGTAGTCAACAACGTGAAGGTGCCGGACTACACCGCTGTCTCCGGCAAGCCTGAGGAGGAAGTGAAGCTTCAGCCGGTCATGCCCCCGGTGGGTCTGGGCGGCAGTGAAGACGACGAAGAGCCCAACCGCTACACCTTTGAAGACGGCAGCACCGAGTACAAGGTGGGTGATTGGACTGTCACTGTCGATGAGAATACTGGTGAGCTGACCTCCACCATCCCGAAGTCTGCACTGCCGGGCGCGCAGCTCACCGTTCCGGTGAAGGTGTACTACCCGAGTGGCGCGAACCCGCAGATCGCTACTGGCACCATCAGCGTTATCGGTGACGGCTCTGGCGAGGACAACGCTTTCTACCGTCCCCAGCTCACTAAGGCTGGGGAGCCGGTGAAGTCGGACATCACGACCTTGTTGGATGATCCGAAGAAGGCCACATACAAGCTGCCTCCGAAAAATCAGTGGCCTAAGGATTGGGAGTTCTCCATCGATGAGAGCGGTACAGTTACCGCTACTCCTGGTGAAAACGTGCCGAACGGTGCTACCGTCACCATCCCGGTAGAAGTCACCTACCCTGATGGTTCCAAGGCAAGTGTGCCGGCGGACTTTACCGTCGTTGATGCATACGCGCGCGCGAACCAGCCTTCCTACCCGACTGTGACCGGTGATATCGGCACCACGGTGACGAGCAAGGTCGACCGCACGTACTTGAGTGATGCTGCTGAACCGCGCTTCTCCCTCGTGACTGACCCGAAGGATCCGGACTACATTGCACCTCCGCGCAACCTGACCTGGGACCAGGTGAAGATTGATCCAGTCACGGGTGAGATCACCACGCCGATCGGCAAGAATGTACTGCCGGGGTCTTCTGCGGATATTCCAGTTCGCGTGACCTACAAGGATGGTTCGCGCGACTTCACCATCGCCACCGTGGTGGCGAGGGGTAAGCACCGCCAGATCTACGAGCCGAAGTATGAGCTGAAGACCACGAAGCCTGGCGTCGAGAAGGCCTCCCCGATTTTGGATGACACCAAGGTTCCTGAGCGTGACTTGGCCGAAGATAAGTCGAAGCGATTCAGTGCACCCGACAACGTCGAGGGCTGGACTGTCAAGGTCGACGAATCCGGCATCGTGACCGCGACCCCGCCGGCAGACGCAAAGGCTGGCGACGGCATCCAGGTTCCTGTGGAGGTTACGTACCTGGACGGTTCCAAGGAGACTGTTTTCGCACCGTTCAAGGTGATTGAGGAGCAGAAGGACGTCAACGAGCCTTATTACTCCGTGGAAGTAACGGGCCCAGGCAAGAAGATCGATCGACCCATCAAGCCAAACAACATCCCGGCAGGGTCCAAGTTTGCCTTCGGCGTGGACGGTGACAATCCAATCACTGAGACAACCGTTGACGGGTGGGAATACAAGATCAACCCGGACACCGGTGAGATTTCTGTGACCCCGCCTGCTGGCGCTAAGCCAGGCGATAAGCACGACAACAAGATCACCGTTACCTACCCAGATGGCTCGGTGGATGATGTCCCCGTCAGCACCATCGTCAAGCTGACCAACAACTGGGAAGCAGATCCGACCTACCCCGAAGAGACGGTCTACCCGGGTGAGACTGCGAAGCTGCCGGTGAAACTCGAGAAACCGGTCGACGTCAACGTGGCGAAGGAAAACCCCTACAAGCTGGGTGAGGTTCCTGCAGGTTGGACCGTCAGCATTGACGACAACGGCCAGGTAACCGCAACCGCACCGGCGGATGCCAAACCAGGTACGCAGGTCACGATTCCCGTAACGGTTACCTATGAAGACGATTCCACGGACACTGCCAAGGCAGTGGTGAACGTAGTCGATGTTCCGACCCGTGAGGTTCCGTTCAAGGTCGAGTACAAGTACGACGACTCCATCCCCGCCGGTACCCACAAGGTTGAGACCAAGGGCGCGCCGGGCGAAGAGAAGCAGAACAAGGACGGTAGCTGGGAGCGCACCAAGGCTCCCGTCAACGAAGTTGTCGTCGTCGGCACCAAGCCTGCTGAGAGTGCCAAGGACGTTAAATGGACGGTCCCGATTCCTTTCCCGACTGAGGTTCGCGAGAACCCAGACCTGAAGCCTGGTGAAACCCGGGTTGTTCAGGAGGGCGAGAACGGCGAGAAGACCTACACCGCCAAGTTCACCGCTAAGGGTTCCGAGGCACAGATAGCCGAGGAAGAAACCACCAAGGAAGCCAAGCCGCGCATCATCGAGTACGGCCCGGGCCTCGCTCCGAGTGAGCTCGTGACCAAGACTGAAAAGCCGATTCCGTTCGAGACCAAGGTCGTCTTCGATGACACCCTGGAAGAGGGCAAGCAGGTTGTCGATCAGCAGGGCGAGCTCGGCACCGAGGTTGTGACCTCGACTCAGAAGATCGTAGACGGCAAGCCTTCGGGCGACCCGGTCGTGACATCTGAGCGCACGAAGGAGCCGACCGAGCAGATCATCCGCGTTGGCACCAAGACCACCGGCACCAACACTGAGGCCGTTAAGTCTGAGGTTCCGTTCGGCGTGAAGATCGAGTTCGATCCGACACTGCCTGCCGGCGAGTCCAAGGTGACCACCAAGGGTGAGCCGGGCGAGAAGACTGTGACGATCACGCGCGACATCGTCAACTCCAAGCCGGGCGATCCGCAGATCTCTGAGGAGATCACCAAGCAGCCGGTCGATCAGGTCATCAAGGTCGGCACCAAGCCGTCCGAGGCATCCGAGAAGGTCACCTGGACTGCCCAGGTTCCGTTCGAGGTTATTACCCGTCCGAACCCGGAGCTGAAGCCGGGTGAGATCAAGGTCGTCCAGAAGGGCGTGCCTGGCGAGAAGACCTACACCGCTGACTTCACCGCCAAGGGAGACCAGGCAACGGTCATTCCGGAGGAGAAGCAGACTAAGGACCCGGTCAACGAGATCATCGAGTACGGCCCAGCGGCTGAGGACACCACCGTGGTGACCAAGGTTGAGAAGCCGGTTCCGTTCGAGACCGAGATTGTCTTTGACAACACCCTCAAGGAGGGCGAACAGAAGGTTGACCAGCAGGGTGAACTTGGCACCGAGGTTGTGACGTCGACTCAGAAGATCGTCGATGGCAAGCCTTCGGGTGACCCTGAAGTGACGACTGAGCGCACCAAGGAGCCGGTCAAGCAGATCATCCGCGTGGGCACTAAGTCGGAAGGCACTCACACCAGTGAGTATGTCAAGGATGTGCCATTCGAAACCGAGGTCATCTTCGATGACACGATGGAAGCGGGTAAGCAGGAGACTGTCCAAGAAGGCCAGCTCGGTAAGGACAAGGTCACTACGACGCTGACCATCGTGAACTCGGAGGTTACGGACACAAAGACCGAGACCCAGCGTGTGACCGAGCCGGTTAAGAAGATCATCAAGGTGGGCACCAAGGGAACGCCGACGTCTACCAAGATCGAATGGACTGAGAACACCCCGTTTGAAGTTGAGGTACGAGTTAACCCCAAGCTGCAGCCTGGTGAGACCAAGGTTGTCCAAGAAGGCAAGCCTGGTGAGATAAAGCACATCGTTGATGTCGAGGTCGACGACAAGGGCAATGTCACCAAGGGTGAGCCCACTAAGTCGACCGTGAGCGAGCCGGTTAAGCAGATCATCGAGGTTGGTCCGGCTAAGGACCACGAGTCCACATTGACGGATAAGCACACCGAGAAGACCCCGTACGACACCCTGATCGAGTACGACCCGAACCTCGAGGTGGGCAAGGTTGTCGAGGACCAGGCAGGTCAGTTTGGTGAGAAGGAGATCACCAAGACCTGGCAGCTCAAGAACGGTCAGCCGGTAGGCGATCCGGAGACCTCTGAAGAGGTCATCAAAGACCCGCAGCCACGCAGGCTGCGCGTGGGTACCAAGTGCAAGTGCGAAGGCCCGAGTGACGAGCCGAGCGTGCCGAGCGAGGAACCAAGCGAGACCCCGACGACGGACCCGACCGAGCCGACCGACCCCACGGACCCGAGCGAGCCGACCGAGACCCCG
>NZ_KV818298.1:0-34872 GCF_001814885.1 Corynebacterium sp. HMSC068G04
GAAGTCTTCCGATGGTGCATGCGCTACAACACCCGTAGACGACACTCCTGGTGCAATCTTCTAGCCCCCGATGACTACGAAGCACTCACATCAGCTACACTGACCCAAGCAGCATAGCTAACCCCCGACGTGTCTACTTTCCGGGGGTCAGGCCCCTCACCACACCGCTACCATTTCAGTCTTCTGAACACACCGGTACCAAAAACTCGCATCTGACAGTAGATTTACTACAGAATTGAATGCTATTTGTTGTCGTAGTCTTGGTCACCGGAGGCACCGTACATGGTGGTCTTCAGAATTGGCCCCAGAGTGAGGATAGAGGTGCCAAACCCTGATACGACAAGGGCCGCAGCTGGGCCGATGGCACTTACAACAGGTGCCCCGATGATGTATCCAATAAGCATTGCGGAGCTGTTAATTGAACCCATCGTAGAAAGGGCTTTGGGTTTCACTTCATCAGGTACGGATCCGACAACGATTATGCGTAGTGCGGCCACCTGAGCAGCATTGCAGACTCCGCCCAGGAGGAAACATGGGATGCAGAGCCACAATGAGGGAAATAGTCCAGGTAAAGCTATGAAACACCCCATAGCGAATCCTGCCCCGGCCAGGACTTTCCCAGCGTTCTGTGAGTGAAGGCGAGCTGAAAGCCGTGCGCCAAAGATGCGGCCCACGATAAATGCTTGGGCAATGATGGCATATAACGTACCGCTGACGTGGAGGGTCTGTGTCGCATAGAAGACAAGCGAAACGTTGAAAATCGAGGTGCAGATAATTGCTCCCCAAATGCTGGTTAACGCGGACCGAGCGCTTCTATTCTTCAGCAAAAGGGAAGGTGCTTCGAGGACCTTCTGGAGAAAACTCGGTGAAGAATCTTTGGTTTCTGAATGAAGCAGTGTTTTCGGGGGCGAGGATTTATAAAGGAAATAAAAAGCAAGTAGCGAGACTCCAACGGCGCAAGCTTCAACGAAGAGCGCTGTCTGCAGGTTTCTTTGGTCCAGTAGTAATCCACCTAGAGGTGGTCCAAGGAATCCACTGCCAAGTCGGGCTGTGTCCAAGAGGGAGAAGGCTTTCGCCTGCTGTCCTTCGCCGACCTGAGAGTCAGCGATGGTGAAAATGGATGGAATTGACAGTCCGCTTAAGCATGCGGTGACGAGATTTCCGACAATGAGGATCAATGGCTCTGGATAGGCTGCCATTGATAACAGGCCCAGAAGATCTAAGAAGAGTGCAGCAAGCGCAATGTGATAGCTGTTGAATTTGTTGAAGAGTGGGGCCAGAAAGGGGACTGCAAAAACTTGAGCGCAAGTACCCGAGATGAAGATGCTTGCCACCAACAGTTCGCCTTTGTTGAGTTCGGCGAAGTGGAGTGAAATCGAGAGGCTGGTCATTGACCCGCACACTGACAATAAAAAATATGTGGCGGTCAAGGTGTAGATAGATGAAAGTCCTTCGTCACCACTGTTTCTAGGGGGATGCATTTAGGCTGCAACTGTTTCGTTGCCCTGGCCGCTGAACGGACCTGAACCTCCTACTGTGACTACTTCGGAAAGCGTTTCGGAGGTAAGCATTATTTCTCCCATATGTGATGACGATTACATACAACAAGGTAATGATGTGAGTCTCTCATTTCAAGGGCGTAGCGGAGGCAGCTCTTGCACTGTGTACAGGAAAAAGTAGTGCTAGCGCTAGTGACCTTCGCTCTCGTGCGAAACACAATACAGAGCATGAAAAAGCTTGTGGTTGGCATGATTGCCGTGGTGGCCGTGATTGTGGTGGCGTTTGTAGGGTTTGTGGGATTCATGCAGTGGGTGGACGCAGACAGCGTGACCGGTGATGACGGCGTGGCTGCCGGATATAGCGCTGAGACAGGTGGCCCGCTGGAAGCGTCGTTTGCGGGCGAGGGGCCGCACGAGGTCGACGTGCGGCGTGATGGCGACGTGACCATCGCGGCACCGACAGGCGCGGGACCGTTTCCGGCGGCGGTCATGGCTAATGGCACGAACACGCCGCTGAGCAGCTACCTGCCCGTGGCGGAGCACCTGGCTAGTTGGGGCTTCGTGGTTGTCGGCGATGAGACTCCCCACACAGGTACAGGAGAGAATGTCGTGCACTTGATTGAGCGCTTGCCGGAACTGGATTCTCGTGCGGACCGATCACGAGTCGGCATTTTTGGCCACTCACAGGGTGGTGCGGGTGCCATCAACGCTGCGGCCCACACGGAGGTAGCAGCTGTGTATGCGGCGAGCCCGGCCTCCCACAAAGTGGCACAGTCCAATGACTGGGACTACAACACGGCTGACGTAGAGGAACCGCTATTCCTGATGACGAGCGATGGCCGTTCGGACCGCTGGCTTGTTAGTCCGTGGTCAGACTTGCAGGAGAACTTTGAATCAGCTGGTGGTCCGGCAATCATTGCCCGCCGCCTGGGCGCGGACCACAAGGACGTTCTAGAGTTCGGGGACAGTTACGCCACCGCGTGGTTCCGCTACATTCTTGCTGATGATCCTGATGCGAGAGATGTGTTCGTTGGCACCTCACCAGCGGGCGCCGGTGAGCTAGCGAGCAACGCGCTTTGGGACCGAGTGGTCACCCGTGGCTGGTAGCTCGCCGGGCCTTTCGACATTCCGCGCGGTGCACCTAACGCGCTAAAAGCCATCTGCGCTCACACACCCCCTTCGGAGGAAGTGTGGTTCACAAAAATTGGTAGCCCTGATAAATTTCAAGTGAATTGTCAACCGGGCTGCGCCACGTCAGCCCGTACAAGCGGGACCGAATGAACCATGCAGACAAAGGAGAAAGGCCACGTCGAGGGCCTCTATATTGATGAAAACTTCGAGCTGCGCGCTGGGGCCGTCACGTTCGGGGAGAGTATTGAGGGCATAGTGCTTGGCGACGTCCCCCAAGCCGAGGCTGCCTGGCGCGCCGGGGACTCGGATGCGTTGCTGTGGGTGCCCGGCTTCGTGGACCTACACAACCACGGCGGCAACGGCGGGGGATTCCCCAACGGCGACTACGAGCAGTGCCTAGCCGCCGCCCGCTTCCACCGCGCGCACGGCACAACGACACTGCTGGCCAGCTTGGTCTCCGGCACGCAAGAAGAACTCTGCGCCCGGGCGGAGCTTTTAGCCCAGCTGGCTGAAGAAGGCGAGATCGCCGGAATCCACATGGAGGGCCCCTTCATCGCTGCGGCCAAATGCGGCGCACAGGACCCCTCGCGCATCGTGCCCGGTGACCCGGACTTCTTCCGCGCGGTCATCGCCGCGGCCCGCGGCCACCTGCGTTCGATTACCTTCGCGCCGGAAACGGAGAACGTCGACAAGCTGCTCGACGTCTGCGCGGAGCATGGCATCATCGCCAGCCTGGGCCACACCGAGGCCGATTATGACACCACGCTGAGCGTTATCGCCAAGGCTAAGGAGCTCGGCCTGACCGTGACTGGAACGCACCTCTTTAATGGCATGCCTTCTATTCACCACCGCGCGCCGGGCCCGGTAGCGGCCTTGCTTACCGCAGCGAAGGCGGGCGATGTGTCCGTCGAGCTCATCGCAGATGGCGTGCATCTTGTCGACGGCGCCGTGGACATGGCTCACAGTCACCGCGCCTTCGCCATCACTGATGCCATGGCGGCGGCCGGCATGGCCGACGGTGACTATGAATTGGGCTCCCTGCCCGTCACGGTGAGCGGGGGAGTGGCGCGCGTGCCCAGCGGCGCTATCGCGGGCGGTACCTCCACCTTGGCTCAGCAATTCATCAGTTTCGCCGCGCGCCATGGTCTGGGCGAGGCGGTGCGTTTTACCTCCACCACGGCAGCGGATGTGCTGGGATGCAAAGATCTCGGCCGAATCGCTGTTGACGCTCGTGCCAATCTGGTGGGTCTCAATGCCCAGCTGGAACCGGTGCGCGTCATCGTCGACGGCGCGGACATCTCACTCTCTTAAACACACAGGAAGGCATCTCATGGAAATCCTCATCCGCTCCACGCCGGCCGAAGTGGCCGTGGAAGCCGCGAACATTTTCGCGCACTACGCCAACGCTGGGGCCACTCTGGGTCTGGCCACAGGCTCGACCCCGGTAGCAATGTACAAGGAGCTCATTACGCGCCATGAGCGCGGCGAGGTGAGCTTTGCCCGCAGCCGCGCATTCCTGCTCGATGAATACATCGGGCTGGAGCGCACCCACGAGCAGTCCTACTATTCCACCATCCGCCGCGAATTCACCAGCCACGTGGATTTCGATGATGAACTGGTAAAAAGCCCCGCTGGTGACTCCGATGACCCCGCCACCGCCGCGGCCAACTATGACAAGGCCATCCGTGATGCTGGCGGCGTGGATATCCAACTGCTGGGCATCGGTGCCAACGGGCACGTCGGCTTCAATGAGCCTTCCAGCTCCCTGACGTCGCGCACCCGGATCAAGACGCTGCACCCGCAGACCGTGCAGGACAATGCCCGCTTCTTCGACAACGAAAAAGACGTCCCGCGCCACGTGCTGACCCAAGGATTGGGCACCATCAGCGAGGCACGCCACCTGCTCTTGTTGGCCACTGGCAGCAACAAGGCCAGCGCGGTCCACGCCATGGTGGAAGGCCCGCTCTCCGCGCACTGCCCCGCGTCGATCCTGCAGTGGCACCAGCGCGCCACGGTGATCCTCGATGAAGCCGCCGCCTCCCAGCTGGAGGACCGCGAGTACTACGTTTTCGCGGACAAGCACCGTCCGCACCGCCCACTCTTTTCCTAAAAACTCCATCTATTCCTTACTAATGTGAAAGGACTCCTCGCATGAAAGTCGATGTCATGGGGCCGCTGCAGCGGCTCGGAAAAGCCCTCATGGGCGCCGTGGCGGTGCTGCCCGTCGCGGCGATCCTCTGCGGTGTTGGTTACTGGATCTCCAGCGCCGCCGGCCCGGATAACCTCGCCGCGCAGCTGCTCATCAGCTCCGGTGATGCGGTGCTGGCTAACCTGGGCTGGATCTTCGCCATCGCCATTTCCTTCGGCCTGGCCAAGGATTCCAACGGCGCCGCAGCACTATCTGGTTTCTTGGCCTTTGCCACGTTCATGAAACTTCTGGGCCCGGAGGCCGTGGCCGGCTACCGTGGTATCGAAGACCCCACCGCGTTGACCGGCGATGAGGCGCTGGAATGGGCCGCGGAAGGCTGGAATGCTGTGGGCGGCGGCAACGTCCTCTTCGGCATCCTCGCCGGCATCATGGCGGCCTGGGTATATAACCGTTTCCACGGCACCAAGCTGCCGGACTTCCTCGCCTTCTTCTCTGGCCGCCGATTGGTGCCGATCCTTACCGCGATCTTCGCCATGGTTGTCTCCGGCATCCTCTACTTTGTGTGGCCGTTCATCTACAACGCGCTGTTCAACTTCGGTACCTCCATCCAGGGGCTGGGCGCGGCGGGTGCCGGCATCTACGGCGTGGCCAACCGCCTGCTCATCCCGACCGGCTTGCACCACGCACTGAACTCCGTCTTCTGGTTCGACGTAATCGGTATCAACGACATCGGTAACTTCCAGGCCGGCCAGGCCACCATCGACGCCGCCGCGGCCGCGACCTCTGCCGCTGATTGCCCGGGTATTTGGGCCAACGGCCAGTGCACGGTCGAGGGCGTCGTGGGCCGCTACCAGGCGGGCTTCTTCCCAGTCATGATGTTCGGCCTGCCGGGCGCGGCACTTGCCATGTACCTGCGCGCGGATAAGAGCAAGCGCAAGGTCGTCGGCTCGCTCATGGCCGCTGGCGCCCTGGCCTCCTTCTTCACCGGCGTGACCGAGCCGTTGGAGTTCTCCTTCATGTTCGTCGCCCCGCTGCTCTACGTGGTGCACGCGCTGCTGATGGGCCTGTCCGTCTTCATCGCCTCCGCCATGGAGTGGACCGCCGGCTTCGGTTTCTCCGCCGGTTTCGTGGATATGCTGCTCTCCTCCCAGAACCCGCTGGCCAACAAGTGGTACATGCTGCTGGTCATGGGCGTGGGCTTCTTCTTCCTCTACTTCGTCATCTTCTACTTCCTCATCGGCTGGCTGAACCTGAAGACGCCGGGCCGCGGCGAGGATGAAGCCGACGACGCGGCGGATTCCGTCAGCGGCGATGACAAGACCGCAGCTGATGCCGCGCGCATCATCGAAGGCCTCGGCGGCAAGGACAACATCGACTCCCTGGATTACTGCACCACGCGCCTGCGCGTGGGCGTCAAGGAGCGTGCGCTTGTCGATGACTCCGTGATCAAACGCGCCGCCGTCTCAGGCGTCATCCACCCCTCGGAGAAGAGCGTCCAGGTCATCGTGGGCCCGGCCGTGCAGTTCATGTATGACGAGGTCAGCCACCAGCTGCGCCACGGTTCTCCGGTCCTGGCCACGGCGGGTACTGCGAGCGCGGCTGGAGCCAGCGCGCCGGCCAGCGCCGCTTCCGCTCAGAGCGTCAGCGGTAATATCGCTGGCGGTGATGCCGCTGACGTGGACGTGCGCGCCCCGTTCGCGGGTGACGTCGTCGAGCTCTCCCAGGTCCCGGATGCGTCCTTTGCACAGGGCATGGTGGGCGAAGGCTTCGCCGTTATGCCTGATGCCGTCGATGCCTTCGACGTCTGCGCCCCAGTAGACGGCACCATCACCATGGTCTTCAAGACGCGCCACGCCTTCGGTATGCAGACTGCGGACGGGCTGGACCTGCTCATCCACATCGGCATCGACACCGTGGAGCTCAAGGGCGAAGGGTTCACGGCCCTGGCCAAGAAGGGCGATACCGTTAGCGCCGGCACGCCGATCATCGCGGTGGAGGCAAGCAAGCTGCGCGAGCGCGGCGTCAACCTCATCACACCGGTGGTGTGCCCGACGGCCAAGCAGGTTGCCGGAGTCGACATTGCTCGCGAGGGTCATGCCTTGCCAGGCGATGTCGCCGCAACCGTCAAGCGCAGCAACTAACCTGACCCCCTGGCTCAGCCCAGGAATAAAACTGCCCTAGTTGACAAAACCAGCGGCGCTCCATGCGGCGGGGAGCGAAGGTTTTGGCAACAAGGGCAGTTTTGGCTTGGGGGTTCTAAAAGCGTGGGCTAGTCGGTGTGGCTTAGCAGGCGCGGCACCACCTTGCCCGTGGCATTGCGCGGCAGCTTGTCCAGGAAGTGGACGTCGCGCGGCACGGAGTGGTCGGCGAGGTTCTCGCGGACCCAGGTGCGGATGGCGTCGGCAGTCACGGTGTTGCCCAGGGCATCGCGCGTGGTTACTGCCCACACGGCGATGCGCTGGAAGGTGGTCTCATCCTCCACGCCGCCGGCGTGCACCTCCGCGATGCCCGGCATGGCCTCAAGAACCTCCGTCACCGACTGCGGGTGCACGTTTTCACCACCGACGATGATCATGTCATCGGCGCGGCCCACCACGTGCAAGTAGCCATCGGGGTCGATATAGCCCAAGTCGCCGATAGAGATGAGGCCATCAACCTTGTTGAGCGGAATTTTCGGGTTGGTATAGCCAATGAGCGCGGTGGAGTTGGTCAGATAGATTTCGCCGACCTCGCCGCGCGGGATCTCATTGCCTTCCTCATCGAGGATGCGCAGCTTGGTGCCAGAGGCAATCTTGCCGCCGATGGTCGGGTCCTTAGCCACCTCTTCCATGGTGGCCGTCGACGCCAGCGCCAGTTCCGTGGAGCCATAAACATTGCACAGAATCGGCCCGAAGCGCTCGTGGGTTTCTTTGACGATCTCCGGGGTCAGCGCATGCCCGGCGGAGGCAATGAACTTCAGGCTTGAGGTGTCGAAGGCCGAATCCGGGTCCGCCTCAACCATCTGGCGGAAGAAGACGGGGGAGGAAAGCAGGCCATCAAGCTGGTAGCGCTGGATGTCGTCGAGTGCGGCCGCCGGATCGAAGACGCGGCGGGTGACAATGGTATTGCGCAGGCCCAGCGCGATGTTGAGGCAGGCCCAGCCCCATGTGTGGAAGATGGAGGCGGTCATCTGCACCTTTTGATCCCCGCGCCACGGCACCGCATCGACGATGGAGGCAACCACCACCGGCAGCGTCGGCTCCGGGCGCATGATTCCCTTGGGGATGCCAGTGGTGCCGGAGGACATGAGCACGATATGCCCGTGCTTGGGCCAGGTCGGAAGCTTCTGTTCCTCGACGTCCCGCGGGTTCTGAACAATCTTGCGCAGCGATGCCGCCTGCGCCAGCTCAGCGGGAATCTCCTCACCAGACTCGTGGCCAATGACCACGTGCAGGCCATCAATGGGGCTAGCGCTATTGGTGGGACTAGAACCGTCGGCGGGAGCGAGGCGGTCGATGAATTCATCGTCGATAACGAGCACGTTGATGCGGTTTTCCTCGATGCAGCCGGCAAGCTGCTCGGGGGAAGAACCAACGTTGAGCAAAAAGATGTGTGCCCCCGCATAGCCCTTGGCGGCCAACGGGGTGATGATGCCGCGGCCATTGCGTGCCATAACACCGAGGCGAATCTCCTCGAGCCCCAAAGAAAGCAACCAGCGCGCGAAGGTGCGGGAGTGATCACGCAGCTGGCGGTAGGTGAGTGCCCCGTCATCGTCGATAAGCGCTAGGCGTTCTGGGCAGGTCAGGTATGCCTGCTCCACCTCGCGGGCGGTGGTGAAGCGGTAGCGGGCGAGAACCGGCGCGGTGGAGAGTACTGCCCGTGGGCCGCCAGCGGGGCTAATAAGGCCGGCGCGAAAGAGGGCGGGGACAAAACGCGCGAGAGCGGCGGCATGGAAGGTGAGATCAGAAAGCTTCATAGGGTTCTCATCGTAGGGAAGGGGTAGAAGGTTACGGGGGAGGCGGCTAACGCGCCTGTTTTTAAAACGACAAATTGTTACAGTTGTTGCTATTGTTACACAAGATTAACTGCTAGCTTAGTTTAATATGGTTTCGGTTAAGAACATACCCTTTTCTTGAAAGGACATCAGTCACGTGAAGTTTACTCAGCGCATCACTGCCCTCTGCGCCTCCCTCCTCGTGGCAGTAGGCCTGTCCCAGGCTCCGCAGGCCGCCGCCGGCGAGCGAAACCTCGTCGCCTTTGGTGATTCCGTATTGGCGGATCCGCAGCTGGATGTTTACCTCTCCTCGCGCCTCGGCTCCTCCAACCGCAACCCGAGTCTCGACTGCCCCTCCGGCAATAACTACGCCAAGCGCGTCGCGTCCAAGCTGGGCATGCCGGTGGCGGATTTCTCCTGCTCCGGTGCGGTCTCGATGTCTCAGGGTCCGCAGATGAACGCGCAGGTCGATGATGCCATCCGTCGTGGCGCGCTCAGCCCGGACACCCAGCGCGTGCTCTATGCGGGCGGCTTTAACGATACGTATAACAATGCCCAGCTTTCCGACGCCGACATGCGCGCCCGCTTTGTTGGCGCAAATGCGCCGATTATCAACAAGATTCGTGCGGCGGCCCCCAATGCCCGCATTCAGATCGTGGGTTATCCGACCATCGGCTCCGGTGACCGCTACTGCCTCCTCCACTTTGGCCCGAAGCCAGCCGATGCTACGGCCCTGCCGATGGTGCAGCGTTATGAAAACGTCACGCAGTGGATGCAGGTGGACCTAGCGCACGCGACCGGCACCGAATTTGTGGATATGAAGCCGATGACCTGGGATCGCGGTATGTGTGCCGATGCCGATAAGCGGCTGTGGGCGGGTCTGGTGGACTTCTCTGCCGGCCCGGGCAACCTACCGCTGCATATTAATGCTCGCGGTCACGAGTTTGTGGCCAACCACCTCGCAAGCTTCTAGAAACGCGTTCTTATGACTTTAAGGCCTGGGCAACGTTGCCCGGGCCTTTCGCGTACCCTCGCGGACATGACTGTTAATGAAAACCTAAATGAAAATAACTCCCAGCAAGGCTCGGAGGTTGTCCGCGGCGTGATTGCGCGCGCGAAGGGCGAGCCCGTCGAGACCGTGAACATTGTTGTACCCGCTCCGGGCGAGCACGACGTCGTGGTCAAGATTCAGGCCTGCGGCGTGTGCCACACCGACCTGGCCTACCGCGATGGCGATATCGAGGATGCCTTCCCGTTCTTGCTTGGGCACGAGGCGGCGGGCGTCGTGGAGCGCGTGGGCGATGCTGTTACCCACGTCGAGGTCGGTGACTTCGTAGTCCTGAACTGGCGTGCGGTGTGCGGCGAGTGCCGCGCCTGCAAGAAGGGCGAGCCGAAGTACTGCTTCAACACCCACAATGCCTCCGCTCGCATGACGCTTGCCGAGGGCGACGCCGACGCCGGCACTGAGCTCACCCCGGCGCTCGGCATCGGCTCCTTTGCCGAGAAGACCCTGGTTCATGAAGGTCAGTGCACCAAGGTCAATCCGGAGGCAGACCCGGCCGCCGCGGGCCTGTTGGGCTGTGGCGTGATGGCAGGCTTGGGTGCTGCGGTCAACACCGGTGACGTCAAGCGCGGCGAGTCCGTCGCGGTCTTCGGCTGCGGTGGTGTCGGCATGGCAGCCATCGCCGGCGCGGTGCTGGCGGGTGCCTCGAAGGTCATCGCCGTGGACCTGGATCCGGACAAGCTGGAGCTGGCCAAGCAGTTCGGTGCGACCCACACCATCGCGGCGAAGGACAAGTCCGAGGACGAGGTCATCGAGGCAGTCCGTGAGCTCACCGATAGCTTCGGTACCGACGTGGCTATCGATGCCGTGGGCATCCCAGCCACCACCCGCCAGGCCTTCTACTCCCGCGACCTGGCCGGCCGCATGGTCATGGTGGGCGTTCCGAACCTCACCAGCCGCTTCGACGTCCCAGCCATCGACTTCTTCGGCCGCGGCGGTTCCCTCAAGTCCTCCTGGTACGGCGACTGCCTGCCGGAGCGTGACTTCCCCATGTACGTTGACCTCTCCCTGCAGGGCCGCTTCCCGCTGCAGGACTTCGTCACCGAGCGTGTTGGCCTCGACGACGTGGAGGAGGCCTTCGCTACCATGAAGGCTGGCAAGGTACTTCGATCCGTAGTGGAGCTGTAAATGATTATCGAACAGTTTGTAACCTCAGGAAAGTTCCGCCTGGATGGCGGTGAGTGGGACGTGGACAATAACGTCTACATCCTGGCCGCAGGTGGCGCGTCAAGCGACGCCGAGTGCTACATCATCGATCCTTCCCACGACGCCGAGCGCGTCATCGACGAGGTAGGACAGCGCACTGTCAAGGGCGTGATCCTCACCCACGCGCACAATGACCACTGCGAGCTAGCACCCCAGGTGGCTGAGCACTTCGGTGTGTCCGTCTACCTGCACCCGGATGATCGTCCCCTGTGGGAGGAAACGCACGAGGATGCCACCTTCGTGCCGCTGGAGGATAACCAGCTCTTCACCGTGGGCGATAGTGACTTCGTGGTCTTCCACACGCCGGGTCATTCGCCGGGGTGCGTGGTGCTCTACATCGCGGATGAGGCCACGCTGCTGTCGGGAGATACCCTCTTCAACGGCGGGCCGGGCGCCACCGGCCGCAAGTACTCCGACTTCGACGTCATCATCGAGTCCCTGCGCAACCGCGTGCTGAACCTCCCGCCGGAAACCCGCGTCCTGCCGGGCCACGGCGATGAAACCACCATTGGCGCTGAGGCCGCGCGTATCGACGAGTACATCGCGCGTGGTTACTAGGCCGGGGTGCGGGCAGCCTTGATGCCTGCTACCACCGTGGCAGCAAGCGAGACCCCGAACCAGACCCACGCATCCGCCACGCCCGCGCTGAAGGCGCGGGCTTTTTCCTGCACTGCGAACTGCGCATCCGTGCTTAAGACTGCGGGTAGTGTTGCGCTGCCGTAGCTTAAGATAAACAGCACGCCGATGAGCACGAAGAACGCTCCCGACACAATGGACAAGGTATTCGTGCGCACAGGGCCGAGGACCACCTCGCGTCCGCGCAGCCAGGACCACGAGCCCACATCGAGGCGCTCCCACAGCGCAGCCAGAACAAAGAGCGGTGCGGCCATGCCAGCGGCATACGCCACCATGATGAGCCCGCCGTAGAGCGCGCTGCCCGACGCAGCGGCCGTGGTGAGAACAGCGCCTAAGAGTGGGCCCGCGCAAAAGCCCGCGAAGCCATAGACCGCGCCGAGCAGAAACACTCTGCCCCGCGCTTTACCGGACAAGGCATCCATACCGGGGATGCGGAAACCGCCGCCCAAGGCGGTAAAGATTCCCAGCGCGATGATGATCCAGCCCGCCACCGTGATGACCTGGCCGCGGTATTGCGCGAGGATTGCAGCCAGCCCCATGCCGATGGGCACGAGCGTGGTGCACAGGCCTAAGAAAAAGACCAGGGTCTTCAGCAGCAGCTGGCGCTGCGATTCAAAAGCATAGGCGAAGAAGGCTGGCACCAACAGCGCTGAGCAGGGGCTGATCAAGGTCAGTACACCGGCGATGACGGCGCCAAAAACTCCGATACTCATACGCTCACCCCCACTGCATAGCCGCCTAAGAACGCGGTCAGAACGACGAGCGCGATGAAGATCCACACGATGAGCGGCGGCTTATCCATTGGCCGCCTTGCCTAGCTGTTCCCGGATGGTCTGCTCAAAGACTTCCGGTGGCTGCGCGCCACCAATGAACTGATCCCCCACCACGAAGGCCGGGGTGCCCGTAATACCAATCTGGGAGGCGTAGCTGGTGGCCTTCTCGATGACCTCGGTGTAGGTATCATCCGTGGCCTGCTGGCGGAACTTATCCAAGTCCGCAACGCCGGCCTTCTCGGCGAACTTCATGAAGTCCTCGATGCCGAATTCTGGGTGGCCACTGATGTCCTTGCTAGCGGTGTAGAGCTCGTGCTTGAACTCCTGGAACTTGCCCTGTGCCGCGGCCGCGCGCCCGGCCTTGGCAGCCTCGACGGCGGCAGGGCCGTTAACGGGGAAGTCATTCCACTCGATGCGCACTAGGCCCTTCTCCACGTACTTCTTGAGGAGGTCTGGCTCAGTGACGTTGGCGTGGCGGGAGCAGAACGGGCACTCGAAATCGGAGAACTCCGAAATCACCACGGGTGCATCCACCGCTCCCACGGCGAAAGGATCATCCTCCTTCTTGCGGTGCACCACCGTGATATCGCCGCTCTTGGTGTCACCGCCGGGGCCGAACACCATCGGATCCCCCTTCCCGTCGGAGAACTTCGTGCCGGGCGTGGCCTTGTCAGCATCCTTTGCCAAATCTTCGGTGGGCGCCGCGCTCGTCGCGGTCTCCTGCGCCGCTTGAGTCCCGGCATCGCCGGAAGAATTGCGCTCTGCCAGAAGGAAGCCGATGATGATCGCCAGGATGACAACGAGCACCAACAGGCCCCACGCCACGGGGCTGATGGTGGATAGCGCTGATTTCTTGGGATTGCTGGTGGGGCGGGAGGATGAAGTAGGCATGCGATTACCTTAACGCGTCTAGGCCCGTTTGGGTGATGGTGGCCTCTGATGCTGCGTGGGGACGCTTTGGCAAGTACGGATCGATCAAATTAGGTCCCAGATCCCGTGGGCGGTTTCGGTCCTTAATTGATCGATATGTACCTCGAGCTCAACTCTCTTGGGCAGCGGCCAGGAGATAGCGGCCATAGCCGGACTTCAGGAGGGGCTCGGCCAGCTCGGTGAGTGCGGCGGCATCGATGAAGCCCTCCTCGAAGGCGGCAACCTCCGGTGAGCCGATGACGGTGCCGGTGCGTTTTTGCATCACCTCCACGTAGGCCGAGGCCTCACTCATGGAGTCCACCGTGCCGGTGTCCAGCCAGACATCACCGCGCTGCAAGCGTTTGACGCGCAGCTGCCCGCGGCGCAGGTATTCCTCGTTGACGGTGGTGATTTCTAACTCCCCGCGTGCGCTGGGCGTAATGGACTTGGCAATCTCCACCACGGAATTGTCATAGAAATACAAGCCCACCACGGCGTGGTTGGATTTGGGCGCGGCGGGCTTTTCCTCGATGGACAGGGCTTGGCCAGACTCATCAAACTCGACAACACCATAGCGCTGCGGATCGGAGACCTCGTAGGCAAAGATGATGCCGCCGCCCGGGTGGCTGCACTCATTCAGCGCCGTGGAGAAGCCGTGGCCGTCAAAGATGTTGTCACCCAAAACGAGGGCCACGTCATCCTCGGCGATGAAGTCCTCCGCAATGAGGAAGGCCTGGGCCAAACCTTCGGGCCGGGGTTGGACCGCGTAGTGCAGCATGAGGCCTAGTTGGGAGCCGTCGCCAAGCAGGCGTTGGAAGGCGGCCTGGTCTTCTGGGGTGGTGATGATGAGGATCTCGCGTATGCCGGCCTGGATCAGGGTGGTCAGAGGGTAGTAGACCATCGGCTTGTCATAGATGGGCATGAGCTGCTTCGAGATGCCCTTGGTGATGGGGTAGAGGCGGGTCCCTGAACCGCCAGCGAGGATGATGCCCTTCATGGGCTTCAAGCTTAACGGAGGGGTCCCGCGCCGGGGTGCGGCGGCGCGGGCTGGCGAACATAACACTTAACTTCCCACTCAACATAACACCTGGGAAGCTAAGTGTTATGTTAAGTGTTATGCCGGGTAAAGGCCCAGGTAAAGCGCTAAAGCGGCCCGCCAATTCATCGGCTTAAAGCCGGTGGCTTCAATCTTGGACAGGTCGAAGGTGGACTCCTTCGGGCGGGGAGCTTCAGGCCCGGCGATCTCGCGGTACTGCTCGGTGCTGACCGGCGTGACACCAGCGGGGTCTTGGCCCACGCCGGTGAAGACGGCCATGGCGATTTCATCGCGACCCACCGCATCACCGGAGTTGGAGATGTTGTACACGCCGTACTCGGCTTTGGTCTTGAGCAGGTGGATGATGCCCTTGGCCAGGTCCTCGGCGAAGGTGGGGCGCCCGCGCTGATCATGGATGACGGAGGGCTTGACCCCCTTAGCCGCCAGCGAGCGCATCGTGGCCATGAAGTTGGCTCCATCGCCGAAGACCCAGGAGGTACGGATGACATAGTGGCGCGGCGCGGTTTGCGCGGCGGTATCGCCCGCGGCTTTCGATGCCCCATAGGCCGACAGCGGGGAAGGCATTTCATCCTCGGAGTGGACCTCGTTAGAGCCATCGAAGATGTAATCACTGGAGACGTGCACCAAGGTCAGGTTATTCTCCGCCGCAATGCGCGCGAGCTTCGCCGGGGCGGAAGCGTTGACCGCCCAGGCCGCGGCGCGGTCTTCTTCCGCACCGTTGACATCGTTATAAGCCGCGCAGTTGATGATGGCGGAATACTGCTTCCACGGGCGGGCAGGCGGGTTGGTGATGTCGAAGTCAGAATGAGAGCAGAACTCCACCGCGCCCAGACCAGCGGTGGGCAGGAATTTCTTTAAAGCGCGGCCCAGCTGCCCGTTGGCGCCGGTGACCAGGATGCGACGCGGGGGCATGGGGGAGACGTCGGCAAGCGCGGGGTGTGCCTTGTCTTTGTCGGAGATCTCCGTCGGCTCCAGCGGCCAGTCCACCATGCCCAGGTTGACGGAGGTGTATTTCGCGTCTGGGGACCAGTGGTCATTGACCAGGTAGGAGTAGGCGCAGGCCTCCAGAGCCTGAAAGCCGTTGGCCACCCCGCGCGGGACGAATACGGCGGTGTCGGGGCTAATCTCGTGCGTCACTAGCTGGCCAAAGGTAGCAGAGCCCTCGCGCAGATCGCACCACGCGCCGAAGGCCCGGCCGGAAGCCACGGAGACGAGCTTGTCCCAGGGCTCCGCGTGCAGTCCGCGCGTAACCCCCTTCTCCGCATTGAAGGAAACGTTGTTTTGCACCGGTTGGAAGTCCGGCAAACCTGCCGCCACCATCTTCTCACGCTGCCAGTTCTCCTTGAACCAGCCGCGGTTATCCCCGTGGACGTCGAGCTCCACAATGAGCAGGCCCTCAATGGCCGTTGACTGCACCTTCATGGAAATTTACTGTCCTTGCTTCGCGTAGTTGGCTTCGACTTCTTCCTTGCCTGGGCGCCACCAGTCCTCGTGGGCGCGGTACCACTCAATGGTGGCAGCCAAGCCCTCGCGCAGATCCGTGTAGCGCGGGCTCCAGCCCAGCTCGCGGCGCAGTTTGCTGGCATCCATGGCGTAGCGCTGATCATGGCCCGGGCGGTCCGCCACGTGGATGTAGTTCGCGCGGCCGTCGTCAGTAGCACCCATCAGCTCACAAATCATCTCGATGACCTGGCGGTTATTCGTATCCTCCTGGTCGGCACCGATGTTATAGGTCTCACCGATGCGCCCGCGGTCCAGGATGGCAAGCACCGCCTCGTTGTGATCATCCACGTGAATCCAATCCCGCACCTGCGCGCCTGTGCCATAAAGCTTGGCGGGCTGGCCCAGAAGCAGGTTGGTGATCTGCCGCGGGATGAACTTCTCAATGTGTTGGTAGGGGCCGTAGTTATTGGAGCAATTTGAAATGGTTGCCCGCAGTCCAAAGCTGCGCACCCATGCGCGCACCAGGTGATCGGAGCCGGCCTTCGTGGCCGAATAGGGCGAAGAGGGGTTGTACGGAGTCTCCTCGGTGAAGTAGGTATCGGCGCCAATCTCCAAGTCACCAAAAACCTCATCTGTGGAAACGTGGTGGAGGCGCACATCGTGGCGGCGGCAGGCCTCCAACAGCACGAAGGTTCCCATGACGTTGGTGTGGAGGAAGGGAGAAGGATCCCGCAAAGAGTTGTCATTGTGGGATTCCGCGGCGAAGTGCACCACGGCATCCGTCTGGGCCACGAGCTTGTCGACGATCCCCTCATCCGCCACGTCTCCCACCACCAAGGTGGCGTCCACGCCGTCAAGGTTGGCGCGGTTGCCCGCGTAGGTGAGCTTGTCCAAGACGGTGATGTCTACGTCGGGCCGTTGCTGGGCTACGAGCCTCACGAAGTTCGCACCAATAAAGCCGGCACCGCCGGTAACAAGCATCCTGCGCATGGTGAACAAGTCTAGACCGGGAACTTGGGCAGCGCGGTGTGGTTGAGCCACTCGTCCAACAAAGCATCGACCGCAGAAGGATCTGTCGCTTCCTTCTTCACACGGCTGATGAGATACTCCGGGGTGACCACGGAGTGCTGGGATGCGGTGAGGTAATCCCGGACCGTGCGGAAGAAGACCTCATCGCCCACGAGGCGGCGAAGTGCGTGAACAGTCAGCGCGCCGCGCTTGTAGACGCGGTCATCGAACATGTCGCGCGTGCCCGGATCACCGAGCACGATGTCCTGCTTCTTGCGTGCGAGCACTTGATAGTGCGAACGCGCCGATTCATGCACCGGGCGGCCATGCGCGTGCTCGAACCACAGCCACTCGCAGTAGCAGGCAAAACCTTCGTTGAGCCAGATATCCTTCCACTCACTAAGGCCCACGGAGTTGCCGAACCACTGGTGGGACAGCTCGTGGGCGATGAGTCGCTCAAAGAGGTGGTCGCCCTTGACGTGGTTGGATCCGAAAATGGACAGGCCTTGGGCCTCCAGCGGGATCTCCAGCTCGTCATCGGTGATGACCACTTGGTAGTCGGGGAAAGGGTAGTGGCCGAAGAGAGAGGAATAGAAGTCCAGCATTTCCTGCTGTTGGGCGAACTCTTCGAGGACTACCTGCTTCAGGCGAGCCGGCGCCCAAGCGCGGACGTCTCGGCCCAGATCAATCTCTGAGTATTCGCCGATCTGCACCGTGGCGAGGTACGTGGCCATGGGGTGCTTGACGCGGTAGTGCCAGCGCGTCATGGAACCGCCTGCGCTGCGGCGGGAGACCAGCTTGCCGTTGGAAATCACCACGAAAGGATCGTCAGCGGTGATGCGAATATCATAGGTGGCCTTTTCTGACGGGGTGTCATCGCAGGGGAACCAGCTGGGTGCACCGTTGGGTTGGCTGGCCACCAGGGAGCCGGAATCTGTTTCCTCCCAGCCGATTTCGCCCCACGGCGTGCGCAGCGGTCGCGGCGAGCCGCCATAGCGAATGTGCAGCTCAAACTCTTGGTTCTCCACGATAGTATCGGCAAAGGTCAGCCGCAGTTTGCCGGCGGACAGGCGAAACTTGGCCACGCGGGGTGCGTGTTTCGCCGTGATGCGGCGAGCCACCATGGCGCCGCCGAGGTCAAGCGTGAGTTTGTCAAAGTCCTCCAGCGCGCGAATGTGGAGGATGGCTTCGCCCTGCAGCATGTTGGGCTCCACGCGGTAGGTCAGGTCCAAGTCATAGTGGGTGACCTCGAAGCCGAGGTTGAAATCCACCCTCGTGTAGCTATCCCGAGTAAGTGCAGCGCGGTCGCGAGCGGCGGAGATATGCGAAAGGGCGGTAGAAAGCAGCTTCATAATGCCGCTATCCTACCGCCCTGTCTGGGTTATCCGAAGCCAGGGGAGCGAGCACGCCGCGCCAGACCGTGGGGCGACACGCTCCGCTCACCTTTTAGGAGTTGAAAGCTTCCTCAAAGGTGGGCCAGGACTTTACGAGGTCCTCGCGCCAGCCCGGCCAGGAGTGCGTGCCCACGTTGCGGAAGTTGTAGGTGGCTGGAATGTTCTGCTTATCCAGCTTGGCCTTGAGCATGTGGGTGCAGTGGTTGACCGCGGCCTCGATGATGCCGCCCTCAACCTGCAGCTGTGCCGAACCCGCGTAGGCGGCCAGCGGGCTGTAGCCCTTGTTCATGTAGTAGGACGGGGTATCCTGCTCACCCGCGAAGCCCGATGCGGAGGAAATGTACAGCTTGGTGCCGCGCAGTTTCTCGGAGTTCATCAGGGCATCGTTGTAGCGGTTGTAGTCACCGCCCATCGGGCCCCACATCTGTTTCGGTTCTCCGCCGCCGCGGTTCACGGTGAGGCGCAGGAACTGGTACTCCGTGGGGTAGGCGGTTGCGGCGCAGCCGGCGAAGGAGCCAACCGCGTCATAGAAGCCCTGGTTGTGCTGCGCCAGCAGCAGGGAAGACGTTGCGGACATGGACATGCCGGCAATGGCGCGCTTGTTGCTTGCGTTCAGGCGAGACTCCAGCGGGCCAGGCAGCTCCTTGGTCAGGAAGGTCTCCCACTTCTGTGGGCCCTTGAGGTACTTGCCGTTGGGCTCCTCCAGCCAGTCGGTGTAGTAGGAGAAAGCACCTGCCTGCGGAACGACAACGTTGACGTCCTTGTCCGCGTAGAAGTCCACGGCATCGGACATGTACAGCCAATCGGAGTCCTGCTCCGCGGAACCGGCGCCGTTGAGCAGGTACAAGGTCGGGCGGTCCGGGTTCTTAGCAGGGATAACAGCCAGCGGAATCGCGCGGCCGTTCATGGCCGGTGACGTAGCCTCCAGCTTGAGAACGCGGGCGTCATCTTTGAAGTGCTCGTACCACTTCTGGCTCTGCACCTCCGGGGTGACGTTCAAGTCCGAGATGGTGGACAGCGGCGTGTCACCCGCAACCTGCTGCGGGGTGATGGTGGCCGCACCCGCAACGGGGCTGATAAGCGCGGCAGCGCAGAGCGCGCCGGCGGCGAGGAGAGAGCTAAGACGCTTCATTACGTTCCTTATTTAACAATCAATATGGCGAGTTGAGCTTACTGTTCGATGGCCTCAGGGGCTACTGGCCGGGAGTCGGCCGGGGTCTTGGGATCGTTCTCGGCCTCTTCCATATTCTGCTTATCGGCATCCTCAGCTTTGGCGTTAGCGTCCGTGTTCACCGCGCTTTCCGACGCCCGCGTGGAGACCGGCTCCACCGGCAGACCAAAGGCACGAGCGAAGGTGGGCCAGGAGGAGTTGATGTCATCGAACCAGCCCGGCCAGGAGTGGGTACCGGTATTGCGCAGGTTGAAATCCGCTTTGACACCTTCGCGCTGCAGTTTTGCCTGCAGGTCGTGGGTGCACGCATTCATCGCTGCCTCGATGACGCCGCCTTCCACCACCAGGGTGGAGGAGGACTTCAAGGCTCCGGCCAGGCCTTGCTTTTCAATCCTGGACGAACCCAAATCGTTCATTCCGGCAAACCCCGAGTTAGCGGAGACGTAGACCTGGGAATTACCCATGTTGTTCTTTGTGGCGTTGATGAGTCCATCGTTGTAGCGGTTGTAGTCACCGCCCATCGGTCCCCACATCTGCTCGGTGCTTCCACCGCCACGATTCACGGTCAGCTGCGTGTAGAAGTTCGGCAGTGGAGTCGAGGTGGCCGCACAGCCAGAGAAGGACCCGATAGCGTCATAGAAGTTGGGGTTGTGCTGGGCCAAGACGAGCGATGAGGTAGCAGACATGGACATGCCTGCGATGCCGCGCTTGCCGTTGGCGTTGATGTGCTTCTCCAGCGGTCCCGGTAGCTCCTTGGTGAGGAAGGTCTCCCACTTCTGCGGGCCCTTGAGGTAGCTGCGGTCCGGGCTGGTAACCCAGTCGGTGTAGTAGGAGAATGCGCCTGCCTGCGGGATGACGACGTTGACGTTTCGGTCACCGTAGTAGTCATCGAGTTCTTGGGTGCCCTCCTTGTTGGGATCCAAGTCTTCGCGCGTGGTGGCTATCAGCCAGTCCATGCCCTGCTCGGCACCGCCAGCACCGTTGAGTAGATAAAGGGTGGGGCGGGAAGAATCAAAGGTGCCGTCTGGGGTAATTACTGCAAGAGGGACGGTGCGGTCCATCGCTGGTGCGGTGGCATTGAGGGCCTTGACGCTCTGACGGTAGTCCGGGTATTTCAGGACGTAGCCCATCCACTGCTTGCTGTCCGGGATCTCATTGACGTCAACGTCCTTAAAAGTGACGTTCTTACCAATGGCGTCTTCATATTCTTGGCGGGAGGGCGACGGGTTTCCGGCGGAGTCCTTGGGCAGGTACTTTTCAATCTCCCCGTAGATGTCGAGCTCGGAAATGGTGGACGGTGTGGCATCACCGCGGATTTGTTCCGGGGTGACCTCGGATGCGCCCGCGGTAGGGGATGCTACGGCGCCAAGTGCTAGGGCAGTGGCTGCCGCAAGCGTCGTGAGAGAGCGCGCAATCTTCATAGAATCTCGCTTTCTAAGTGATGAGCGGAAATGTAGGGGCAAGTGTAAAAGATGCTCCGGACACGCCACCCATGAGATGGGCAATAGTGCTGGTAGATGGGAATTTCAGCACCCCAAGATAAGGGTAACGTGTTTAAACATACCAAGATATTAAAGTTAATGGTGGTATTGAAGTGGAAACCGTGTCATAATCTTTCCGTGCGTTAACGTGGGCTATGTAACGCAATGTCCGGCCTATTCGTTAGTCGAACCAGATGCGGAGACCGTTACTGCGGCGGCCGTCCTGCAAGGCAGAAGGTGGCAGTGCCGCATAGTGACATCGCACGAGGCCGTGAAGGCTGCTAGAAGACCAACAGAAAGAAGAAGAATGAACCTCTTTGACACCATCCTCGTTTCCATCAACCAGGTGCTGGGCCAGTTCGCTCACTCCGGCTCCTCTACTTCCTCCAAGATCGCCCTGGATTGGGGTCTTTACTAAACAGCTGCGGGGCGTGCGGCCCCACGTTTCTCTCCCCCTAATCGCCCCCTCGGGTGGTTGGGGGTTATTTTGTGCGTTGTGTGCCCTCTACGCATCAGTGCACTGTGGCTTGCGTATCAGGAGTGTTATGGACTGATACGAGAGCACAGCATGGGGGTGGTGGGACAGCGGGCACAAAGTTACGTATCCTATAGGGCGTGACTAATGAACATTTTGACGTTGTAGTACTCGGCGCGGGCCCCGGCGGCTACGTGTCCGCCATCCGCGCTGCCCAGCTGGGCAAGAAGGTTGCCGTTATTGAGAAGCAGTACTGGGGCGGTGTTTGCCTCAACGTGGGCTGCATCCCGTCCAAGGCTCTTCTTAAGAACGCTGAAGTTGCACACACCTTCAACCATGAGGCGAAGGCCTTTGGTATTTCCGGCGATGTTTCCTTCGACTTCGGTGTTGCGCACAAGCGCTCCCGCAAGGTCTCGGAGGGCATCGTCAAGGGCGTGCACTACCTGATGAAGAAGAACAAGATTACGGAGATCAATGGCCTCGGCTCCTTCAAGGACGCCAAGACCATCGAGATTACCGAGGGCGATGACAAGGGTAAGACCGTTACCTTTGACAACTGCATTATCGCCACCGGCTCCGTCGTCCGTTCCCTTCCGGGCGTGGAAATCGGCGGCAACATCGTGTCCTTCGAGGAGCAGATCCTCAGCGATGAGGCCCCGGATTCCATGGTCATCGTTGGCGCAGGCGCCATCGGTATGGAGTTTGCGTACGTTCTGGCCAACTATGGCGTAGACGTGACCATCGTGGAGTTCATGGACCGCGTCCTTCCGAACGAGGACAAGGATGTATCCAAGGCTATCGCCAAGGAATACAAGAAGCTTGGTGTGAAGCTCCTGACTGGTTACAAGACCACCGCCATCACGGATAACGGTGACAATGTCACCGTTGAGGTCGAGTCCAAGGACGGCTCCAAGACCGATACGCTGACCGTGGATCGCTGCATGGTCTCCATCGGCTTCGCCCCGCGCACCGAGGGCTACGGCCTGGAGAACACCGGTGTCGAGCTCACTGAGCGCGGCGCCATCGCTATTGATGACTACATGCGCACCAACGTTGAGGGCATTTACGCCATTGGTGACGTCACCGCGAAGCTGCAGCTCGCTCACGTGGCTGAGGCGCAGGGCGTTGTGGCTGCTGAGGTCATCGCCGGCGCTGAGACCCAGCTGCTGGGTGACTACATGAACATGCCGCGCGCCACCTTCTGCAACCCGCAGGTGGCCTCCTTCGGCTACACCGAGGAGCAGGCTCGTGAGAAGTTCGCTGACCGCGACATCAAGGTTGCTACCTTCCCGTTCTCCGCTAACGGTAAGGCAGCTGGTCTGAATGAGACCGCGGGCTTCGTCAAGCTCATCGCCGACGGCGAGTTTGGTGAGCTCATTGGTGGTCACATGGTGGGCTCGAACGTGTCCGAGCTGCTGCCGGAGCTGACCCTGGCGCAGCGCTTCGATCTCACTGCAGAGGAGATCGGACGCAACGTTCACACTCACCCGACGCTGTCTGAGGCTATGAAGGAAGCAGCCGAGGGCATCGGCGGCCACATGATTAACCTCTAAGAACTAAAACAAGAACACTCCCCCTCATCCCATCGACGTGAATCGGTGGCGGTGAGGGGGAGTGTTGGTTTTAGCGCCGAAGCGCGACTGGCCTTAGCCGAAGAGCTTGGAAGACAGTGCGAACGGTGCGTTGACGATCGTCAGCACGAGCTTCTGGATCTGGCCAAGGAAGTTCTCGCCAAAGCTGGACATAATAATAATCCTTTCTGTTGGTGATTATCGGTCGCTGACCATGATAGAACAACCGAGTCGGGAAAATCCATCAGATTTGGCAATGAAAACCATGGGGTGGGGCTTGTAGGACAATGTATAGCGCCGAGGGTTTGGGTCATAATTCCAGCTCATCGCACTAAGTAGGCCCCTTTCTTGCTTCAGTATCTTTCTTCGGAGGCTTTCGCTCGATGGAGAGTGCTCCCCAGCTTTTAAGATTCATCTGCGTTAACGGCGTAAAGATGGATGATTTAAAACCTGTGCGATTACGCCGTTAACTAGCTTTAGTTAATAGGGTGCCACTGCAGAGCGGTGGGCGTCGACGACAAGCTGTTCGTTAATGGCGGGAAATGCCCGCTGGGAGCAATTCTGGCGCGGGCAGGTGCGGCAGCCGGCGCCAATGGGAGTGGCGGCGGAAAGGGCATTGAGGTCTAGCCCCTGGGCGTACACGGTGCGATTAGCATGGCGTGCCTCGCAGCCCAGACCGATGGAAAAGAGCTTGTTCGTATCCCCAAAACGGCCTTGTGGGTAGCTCACCGTTCGTGAGATCCATAGGTAATTGCGCCCATCTGGCATCTGCGCCAACTGGCGGGAAATGGTGTTGGGGTGTGAGAAGGACTCGTACACATTCCATAGGGGGCAGGTGCCGCCGGAGTTGGAGAAGTGCACGCCGGTGGCGGATTGGCGTTTGGACATGTTGCCGGCGCGGTCAACGCGCACGAAGGTAAAGGGGATGCCGCGCTTGTTGGGGCGCTGCAGCGTGGAGAGGCGGGAGGCAATCGTCTCGTAGCCCACTCCGAAGACATTGCAGAGGTATTCCACGTCGTACCCCGACTGTTCGGCTTCGCTATGGATGAGGCCATACGGGAGGAGCGTGGCCGCAGCGTAATAATTGGCGATACCCCGCTTGGCCAAGTTGATGGAGGCCTCTGAAGTAAACGGTTCTTCCTCCACGAGCTCGTCGAAAAGCGCGCCCGCTTCGAGGAAGCCAAGCTCAGCTGCCATGCGGAAGGCGCGCTGGCCGACGCTCAGCCGGCTGGCAAGGCGAAGGGTCCCGCTGTCCTTGTCGAAGCGGTGCAGCGTGCCATCCATGCGATCGGTGGTGAGGATCTCCACGCCGTGCTGGGTGGTGAGTCTGTCGTCCAGAGCCTGTTCGATGTCGCGGATGTGGAAGGGGACGACGTCGAGCTCCGCGGAGATCGCCTCTGCATGCTGATCTAACTCATCGAGATAATTCTGGCGGGCATAGAAGAAATCCCGAACCTCATCGTGCGGCATGGACAGCGCCTGGTTGCCGTCGGAGCGGCGGGTATCGGTGGCGAGGGAAAGCTTGTCGCGGATATTGCGGTAGCGGCGGTGAATGTCGACGAGCGTGCGCGCAACGGTGGGGTGGTTGTAAACCAGTTCGGACAATTCCTGTAATTCCACGGGGGAGGGGCAGATTTCTTGGTCCTGGACGACATCTTGAATCTCGGCGAGTAGCCGCGAGTCATCGTCACGGGAAAAGAAAGTGGCATCCACACCAAATGCTTCAGTAATCCTAAGCAAGACCGGAACGGTGAGGGGGCGTACGTCATGTTCAATCTGATTAACGTAACTAGCGGAAAGCCCCAGCGTAGCGGCGAGGGAGGCTTGGCTGAGATCACGTTCGCGGCGCAGCTGGCGCAGGCGCGAACCTACGTATGTCTTGCTCATGTGAGCTAGGTTACCTAGTGCCTTTCGGTCATAACAATAGTTTTGCAAGGAATGTGTGAAGCATTTTAACTTCGCTGCGAAGTGGGGGTGTTAGCGGGGCGTGAAGGGGCGGTGAGGGGTGTGTACCAAGCGAAAGTTTGACACCTAAAGGGGTAGGGTCGTCACTCGAGTCACACCCTGTGACAAAAGTCTCAACCGCGAAATGTTTTCGCAAGGTTAATATTGCGTAAAGCGAAGTGATCAAGGTAGACCGGCATAAGTCGGGGGACACTTAAGGCAACCCTTGCCTTAACTCATTTCTGTCAGGGGCCTGTAGGTGGGGGAGGGGGCGTTAAAAGCAAAGGGATAAGTAGTGGTCAGCGCGCAGTCCTGCGTAAGGTAAGGGCGACAATGGAGGTGTCATGTCTGTAAAAAATCCTGACCGTGAAGCCCTTGCTCACGGCCGCATTACTAATGAAACGATTCGTCCTAAGCCAGGAATTCCGTCCTGGGCTTTGAAACTGACGATGGCAATTACCGGTCTGTTCTTCGCGCTGTTCGTTGTAGGACACATGGCCGGCAACTTGAAGCTCTACCTGCCGGCCCACAATGGCGAGGAAGCCATCGATGCCTACGGCGCATTCCTGCGCAGCATGGGTGATCCGCTGATTCCGAGCGGGCACCTTCTGTGGATCATCCGCATCGTCTTGCTGGCGTGCGTGATCGCCCACATTTACGGCGCCTTTGCGCTGACCGCTCGCTCCAAGGCATCCCGCGGTAAGTTCAAGCGCACCAACCTGATGGGCGGCATGGATTCCTTCGCAACGAAGACCATGCTGGTGACCGGCGTCGTGCTGCTCCTGTTCATCGTCTTCCACATCTTGGACCTGACGATGGGTGTTCAGCCGATCGCTCCGGAGGCTTTCGCTCATGGCGAAGTGAAGGCCAACATGATCGCTACCTTCTCCCGCTGGCCGGTGACCATCATTTACATCGTTGCCATGCTCTGCCTCTTCCTGCACCTGACCCACGGCATCCGCCTTGCGGCTTCCGACCTGGGCATTACCGGTGCTAAGTGGCGCGAGGTCTTTGTCATCCTGGCGTACATCGTCCCGGCCGTCGTGTGCCTGGCAAACATCGTTATGCCGTTGTCCGTCGCCCTGGGCTGGGTCAGCTAAAGGAGTTTTGAACCCATGACTAACGCGAATACTGAACTCAAGCGCGAGCACCCGAACTTCTCGCACCCGCAGTCCATCGTCCCGGGTGTCAAGCCGGGCCGCATCCTGGAGTCCCACGAGCCGCACGGCGTCCCGATGAAGGACATGTGGAGCTACCAGAAGGACCACATGGAGCTGGTCTCCCCGCTGAACCGCCGCAAGTTCGAAATCATCGTCGTCGGTACCGGCCTGGCTGCTGGTTCCGCTGCGGCTGCCCTCGGCGAGTTGGGATACAAGGTGAAGGTCTTCACCTACCACGATTCCCCGCGTCGCGCGCACTCCATTGCTGCGCAGGGTGGTGTGAACTCTTCCCGCCACAAGAAGGTGGATAACGACTCCGCCTACCGCCACACCAAGGACACCGTCAAGGGCGGCGACTACCGCTGCCGCGAGTCCGACTGCTGGCGCCTGGCTTATGAGTCCATCCGCGTCATCGACCACATGAACGCCATCGGCGCTCCGTTCGCTCGCGAGTACGGCGGCACCCTGGCTACCCGTTCCTTCGGTGGCGTGCAGGTCTCCCGCACCTACTACACCCGTGGTCAAACAGGCCAGCAGCTGCAGCTGTCCACCACTTCTGCGCTGTACCGCCAGATTGGCCTGGGCAACGTGGAGCTCTTCGCTCACCACGATATGCAGGACGTCATCACCTACAACGACAACGGCACCAAGCGTGCCGGCGGCATTGTGACCCGTAACCTCATCACCGGCGAGCTCAAGGCCTTCACCGGCCACGCAGTCATCCTCGGTACCGGCGGTTACGGCAACGTCTACCACATGTCCACGCTGGCTAAGAACTCCAACGCTGGCGCCATGATGCGTGCGTACGAGGCTGGTGCTTACCTGGCTTCCCCGGCATTCATCCAGTTCCACCCGACCGGCCTGCCGGTCAATTCCGAGTGGCAGTCCAAGACCATCCTCATGTCTGAGTCGCTGCGTAACGACGGCCGCATCTGGTCTCCGATCAAGGAGGGCGATGACCGTCCTGCTAACGAGATTCCGGAAGAGGAGCGCGACTACTTCCTAGAGCGCCGCTACCCGGCCTTCGGTAACCTCGTCCCGCGTGACGTGGCTTCCCGTGCCATTTCCCAGCAGATCAACAAGGGTCTGGGCGTTGGTCCGCTGCACAACTCCGTGTACCTGGACTTCCGCGACGCCATCGAGCGTCTGGGCAAGGACAAGATCCGCGAGCGTTACTCCAACCTCATCGAGATGTACGAAGAGGCCATCGGTGAGTCCGCCTACGAGACCCCGATGCGTATCGCTCCGACCTGCCACTTCACCATGGGTGGCCTGTGGACGGACTTCAACGAGATGACCGCCATCGACGGCCTCTTCGCCGCCGGTGAGTGCTCCTGGACCTACCACGGTGCGAACCGCCTGGGTGCTAACTCCCTGCTGTCCGCTTCCGTTGATGGCTGGTTCACCCTGCCGTTCACTATCCCGAACTACCTGGCTCACCACCTGGGTGAGGCCAAGCTGGCCGAGGATTCCGCCGAGGCTAACGACGCCGTTGCTCGCGCACAGGCTCGCATCGACCGCCTCATGTCCATCCAGGGCGAGGATCCGCACGGCCCGGCGTACTACCACCGCCAGCTGGGTGACATCCTCTACTGGGGCTGTGGTGTGTCCCGTAATGTCGAGGACCTCAAGGTTGCCATCGAGAAGGTCCGCGCACTGCGCAAGGACTTCTGGGCTAACGTCCGCATCACTGGTGACGCTAACGACATGAACCAGGTCCTCGAGTATGGTCTGCGCGTTGCTGACTACATCGACCTGGGTGAGCTCATGTGTATTGACGCCCTTGACCGCGACGAGTCCTGTGGTGCTCACTTCCGCGAGGACCACCTCTCCGAGGACGGCGAGGCCGAGCGCGATGACGAGAACTGGTGCTTCGTTTCCGCATGGGAGCCGGGCGCTGCTGAGGGCGAGTTCATCCGCCACGCTGAGCCGCTGTACTTTGATTCGATCCCGCTGATGACAAGGAACTACAAGTAATGAAACTGACACTTGAGATCTGGCGTCAAGCCGGACCGACGCAAGAAGGCAAGTTCGAAACCGTGCAGGTTGACGACGCCGCCGAGCAGATGTCCATTCTGGAGCTGCTCGACCACGTCAACGACGGCCTCATTGAGGCCGGCACCGAGCCGTTCGCATTCGCTTCCGACTGCCGTGAAGGTATCTGCGGTACCTGTGGCCTCCTGGTTAATGGCCGCCCGCATGGCCCGGGCCAGAACACCCCGGCCTGCCAGCAGCGCCTCTTCCAGTTCAAGGACGGCGACACCATCAAGCTGGAGCCTTTCCGCTCCGCTGCCTACCCGGTCATCAAGGACATGATCGTGGACCGCGCCAAGCTGGACCACGTCATGGAGCAGGGCGGCTACGTGTCCATGGATGCGGGTACCGCTCCGGATGCTGACACCCTGCACGTCAACCATGAGACCTCCGAGTACGCCCTGGATCACGCCGCCTGCATCGGCTGCGGTGCCTGCGTGGCATCCTGCCCGAACGGTGCTGCTCACCTGTTCACCGGCGCCAAGCTGGTTCACCTCTCCCTCATGCCGCTGGGCAAGGAAGAGCGTGGCCGCCGCGCACGCAACATGGTGGACGATCTGGAGCAGAACTTCGGCCACTGCTCGCTCTACGGCGAGTGCGCCGACGTCTGCCCGGCTGGTGTGCCGCTGACCGCGGTTTCCGCGGTTACCCGCGAACGTGCACGTGCTGCTTTCCGCGGCAAGGACGACTAAGCTATAGTCATTCACAGGATTAACAGGAACGAGAGAAAGTTTCAGCCATGAGCGACCTCAACCCGGCAGTTGCTGATCACCACAGCGAGACCTACCCGGAGTTCTCCGGTAAGATTCAGGACTCCTACATCGAGGGATATGACCCCGTTTCTTACAGTGCACCGCACTCTTCTTTGCTGCGCACCTCCACCTGGGTGGGCATGGGCTTGGTTCTCTCGATCCTGCCGGCGCTGGGCATCCTGATCTGGGGCTTCGGCACCAAGCTGTACCCGCAGGGCACCGCCGGTGCTGACTACCAGATCAACCTGATTGTGGGCGCCATCGCCAGCGTCGTCGTAGCCATCCTGGCTATCGTCTCCGTCAAGTATGGCCGCCGCTACTACCGCCAGTACCGCAAGGAAACCGGCCGCATCAACTAGGCACCTCCTAGGCCGTTGAACGCCTAAGTTTCTGTACTGACACCACCACAACCCCCACCTCCAAACACACATGGGAGACCATGTGAGGAGGCGGGGGTTGTTGGCGTTTGGGGTGGGTGCTGGGCGGGCGGAGAGGGGGAGCGGGCGCTTGGCGACGCCCCTACGGTGCCATACGCGTGAATGGCGCCGCAGGGAGCGACGCGAACACTAACCTGACTTGGCTCAAATTAGTGCCGAAGGGTTGGGGTGGTGATGGTGTTGACGAGGGTTTGGATTTCCGGGGGTAGTGGTACTGCGGCGTGGATGGTTTCGCCGCCAACGACGAGTTGAAAGCTGCGGTATTTCTTGAGTGTTCTCACGAGGCGTTTGATGGATTGACCACTGCGGGTCTCCATCAGGTGGGCCACGGCTAGGGCTGCGATGACGATGTTGAGGTGGGCTGTGATCGAGTCTTGTTTCCTGGCGTAGATTGGGCGTGCTTTCAGGTCTGATTTCGACATCCGAAATGATTTCTCAATGTTGAATAACCTGCGGTAATGCCCTATAACCTCACTAGCGGGAAGAGTAGTCAGGTCGGTTTCATAGCCTTTAATTCCGGCTAGGGCTCGGTGTTTGGCGGCAAGAGCGTAGTTGACCTTCTTGTTTGGGGCGGAAAGATCGATATAGCGGTTGCGCTTGATTGCGATATCGCCGTCAACAGCGCGTTTGGCTTTCGCTATTTGCTTGCCGATTCCGCGCAGGCTGCGTCTAGCCCGAACATGGGAGTGCTGGAAGTGAGTCCTACAGCGGTGTCACAACCGGATGCAAGTGGGGGCGGCTGAAGAACTACGGCGAGAAACTCGTCGAGAACATCGTCCAAGCAGTCGCTCGTGACCTACTCGTCCACGCCATGACACTCGACGCAGACGGGTACGAATGCGACTACTACCGCAAAGATTAGACGCGCCAGAGAGGCAACTCGCCCCAGCTGTCAGGTGCTCCTGTGCGAGAAAACGGCACGATGGGATTGTGCGGGTAGGTGTGGAACAGCTTCGGTAGCCGGTCGGCTGGAGACAATTCCAGTTGGCGCTGCAAGTATTGGATAAGGGAGAGCTGCCCGAACACGCGATTCATTCCTTCAGCTACCGGAGCCAGCCTGACGTCATTGTTCAGTTTCGGTTTGATGTCGTAAACACGGTTGAACATCCTTGCATGATGAGCTGCGTAATTACGCAGAATATTCAAGGATTTCAGCCATGATTCAAGCTGAGGACCAGTTAGGCCGCAGGGCTCGGCAATCCGTTTGCGCACGATATTGGGCGACATGCCGTACAGGTACGACAGCATCCCCCAATCCATGATTTCGACAGCCGCCCAGATGGGTAGAGTCCCGCCATATTTGGATTTGTGGTGGGCGACGAAGTCCTCCTTCGACGCTTTCAATGCCGACTGGTACTTTCTCAGCCACACCTCGTGCACGCTACGCCCGTCTTTGTTTCGCTGCCGTGCCCGGGCGCTCAAACGCTGGGGATCCAAATAGATCAGCGGGTCAAGGCGACCCAGCTCGTGACCGAGCTTGGTTCGAATAGCCAACTCCACGCGATCAAGCTCGATGAACACGCTGTGGCGCAATTGTTCGTCAAACCCATAGAGGGCTACCACCAGGTCAAACGATGCTCCCTCAACGAATTCATCTCGGGCAGTGCCGTCGTCTTGGGAGAAACGGCGCATCGGGTACCAGTATCCGGACAAGCGGTAGTAGTTCAATTGAGCCAGCAGCGTCTCAGCATGCTTGGGATCATCCACTCGCATCCCACGCTGACGAAGCAATTCGACCTGTTCACCGTAGGTCTTGAACTGCTTCACCTGCTCCACGCACACCCCTGTTTGATACAAAAACGAAGACCGGCCCTGGACTCCCATTGAGGCGGGCAGCGGAACCGGTCATGTTGACTACGAGGTTACCTGGTTGATGACGCCGAGGCAAGAGCACGGGACATGGAGCCATCGGTACGATCCGAACCATCACCTCGGGCGGACAGGTCCTGTTCTGCGGCTGGGACGTGGCGACCGCCCTCGGCTACGCCAACACGAAAGATGCCCTGGCGCGTCATTGCAGGGGGTCGTTAATCACTACCCCCTTGAAACGGCTGGTGGCATCCAGCAGGTCAGGTTTACCAGCGAAGGTGTCCTATTACGACGTGGTGCTGGCGTCGCCGTCGCTGATCACCACCACCGAGATCGCCAAGGACTACGGCCTGTCGGCGAAGAAGCTCAACCAGATTCTGCGCGGGGAGCAGGTGCAGTTTCACCAGCCCGGGCGTTGGTTCCTCTACGCCAAGTTTACTGAGAAGGGTTACACCCAGTCCAAGACGTACGAGTACGACGAGGGCAAGACCTGCACCCACATGTACTGGACGCAGAAAGGCCGCCTGTTCATCTATGACCTGTTGAAGAACATCCGTGGCCTGCTGCCGGTGGTCGAGCGTGAAGGCGAGGACGCCAGATGACCACCACTGCGCTTCTTGATATCGGAATACCGAAGAAGAACGTCGAAGGATACCCTGACCCGACCTGCTACCGGGCCCTGAAAGCGATTCAGCGCGCCGAGATCGACTGGGCTCACCAGATGGACATCCCGAACCACCACCAGATCACCGACCAAGCCGGGCTGGAGCAGGTGGCCAGGTTGGATCACGTCGCCGCAACCTACACCAACGACCGGCGCTCGTCTGCGAGCTTCATTTCCTCGGACTGTGTCGTGATGGACATCGACAACGACCACACCGAGGAATCATCCAACTGGGTGACACTGGAGAAGCTCGCCGAGTTGATAGCGGGTGTGGTGTTCATGACCGCCACTTCCCGTAACCACCAGAAGGCGAAAGGCGTGCTGGCGGCTAGGTTCGGTTTCTTTGATCAGCAGGCGTTGGATGCCGGACGGTTCATCTACGGAACCACAAACGGGCCCTCGGCAGGCTGGCGTTCATAAAGCTAGGAGTCGATCTTAGTGTTGGTGGCAATCGAATGTGTCCGGTACGCCCACTAATGTTGATTAATGGATTCACTATTCCCCATCATTACGCAGACCCAAGGAGAACCAACCCATGACGCATCGCGCAGACGCAGGGCTTGAGCCGGCTCGGGAAACGTCGGCGTCGCAGACGTCGTTTGTGCCGCAGCCAGGAAACCAGGAGGCGCGCCGGGCGGACCTGCGCCGCTGGAAGGCGATTGCGCTGTCCTTCCTGATTGGTGCGGCGGTGATCTTTCTGGGGTGCTCGTGGTGGCAGGCGTCGGCAAGCGGGGCTCCCGTCTGGGTGGGCTACGTGCGCGCGGCAGCGGAGGCAGGCATGGTCGGTGGACTGGCGGACTGGTTCGCCGTGACCGCCCTGTTCCGCCGGCCGATGGGGCTGCCCATCCCGCACACCGCGCTCATTCCCAACAACAAGGACCGCGTGGGTGATGCGCTCAAGGACTTCGTGGAGGAGAACTTCCTCACCGCGGATGCGCTCAGCGCCAAGGTGCGGGAGGCAGAGATACCGCTGTGGCTGGCGCGCCAGGGTGTGGAGCCTGGGCGGGCGGAGGAGGTCTCCGCGTGGATTGGTGAGCGCGCAGCCAGCGTGGTCGCAGACCTAGACCCGGCGGAGGCAGAGCAGTTCATCCGCACCCAAGTCATGGACCGTCTGGCAGAGCCGGAGTGGGGCCCGCCGCTGGGGCGCCTGCTGGAGGGTTATATCGCGGAAGGCAAGGCGCGGTCGCTAGAGGATGACCTCATTGAGTGGGCGCACGGCAAGACCCTCGGCATGGAATCCACGGTGGTTACCGCCATCGATGAGCGCATGCCCGGCTGGGCGCCGCGCTTTGCCCGCGAGATGGTGGGGGAGAAGGTCTACGCCGAGCTCGTGGAATTCGCCGATGAGGTCCGCCGCAACGGCAACCACGAAGCCCGCCTGGCCATTCGCCGCAACCTGTCCAAGCTGGCTTCGGACCTGCAGTGGGATGAGGACATGCGCGGGCGCATCGAAGGCATCAAGCAGGAGATGCTGGCCTCCGATCAGGCGCAGAAGGCGCCGGCGGCGATGTGGGCGACGGTCTCCTCCACGCTCATTGAACAGCTCACCGACCCAGAGTCCTTCCTGCGCCAGAAGATCACCGCCAAGGTGAAGGAATTGGCGCACCGCCTGCTGGAGGATTCCGAGTTCCTGGCCCAAGCCAACGAGCTGGTGGACAAGGCCGCGCGCTACGCGGTGGAGAAATTCGCCCCGGAGATCATCGCGATTATTCCGGAGACCATTAAGCGCTGGGATGCCCAGGAGGCTTCCGAGAATATCGAGCTCATGGTGGGCAAGGACCTGCAGTTCATCCGCCTCAACGGCACGGTTGTGGGTGCGCTGGCGGGGTTGGTTATCTACACTGTTAATCATCTGCTTTTTGGCGTCTAACAAGGAGTGACGACCATGTCCGTATTTGACTCAATCAAGAATGCCGGTTCCTCTGCTTTTGATGTGGCCAAGGATTTTGGTGGCCGTTTCAAGGAGGAGCGCCAGAACCAAGCCCAGAGCGCGCAGGCGGATCGCATTGCCCGCGCCGCCGATGAGGCGGGCATGGGTGATGGCACCGCGAAGGAAGAGTCCTTCTTTGACCGCGTGACCTCCACGGCCAAGAACATTGGGGAGTCTGTGTCCTCCGCAGCGCGCGAGACCCGCAACTCGGAGTCTTTTGAAAAGGCCCGTGAGGATTTCACCACGGCCTTCAACGAGACCCGTGAGGGTGTGCAGGGCGCTATCAACAACGCCAAGGAGCAGCGCGCGGAGGGCAAGCATGCCCAGCAGCCGCAAGAGCCGCAGAGCCCGCGCAACCCCTACGCACAGAAGCCGAATGACGATGTCATTGACGGCGAAGTAGTTGACGAGAACTAGTTAGTCTTTCTTGATGCATACTTTTCTGAACATTATTGCGTCGATACCGCACTACATTTTCATCGCGGTATCTCTCTTCGCCCTCATCGGTGCCGTCTTGGCGGCGATGACGCGGGAGGATGCCTTCCGCGCCGGTGACCGCCAGAACAAGTGGGTATGGGTCGGCCTGCTCTTCGGCTCCGCCCTGTTGATGAACCTGCCGCTGCCCTTTGTCAGCTGGATTGGCGCCATCATTACCGGCGTGTACTGGTTTGACGTGCGCCCGCAGCTCAAGGCCATCATCAACGGCGATTATTCCTACTAATGCTGAATCTGCTTGAGGCCTCCGTGGAGGAGGTGCGAAACCAGTCGGCAGGGCAGCAGCGAGTGCTGGTCTCCCCGCACCACGTGCTTGCCGCCGAGGGCGCCGAGCACGTTATTGCTGTTGCCGGTTATCCCACCGGGCGCCATCATTCATTGGTGAAGGCGGCGGAGGCACGGCTGGCAGTTCAGTCAGGTGCCGCCGAGGTGTGGGTTGCGGTGGATGCGCTGCTAGGGGATGCCACCTCGCTCCTCTCCGAGCTCGTCACTCTCCGCGAAGCCTGCCCGCTGCCAGTGCGCTTGGGGCTCATTCTTCCTGAGCGTCCGGCTTTGCCGTTGCCGGAGTATGCGCGTGCTGCCGAGCAAGCGGGCTATCAGTGCCTCATTGAAACGGGCTCCGTCGTTTCAGACGACGAAGCCCTGGATACGCAGCTCTCCATAGAGAGCCTTTAATGGCCCTTCCGGTTTTAGAGTGCGTTGATTTTG
>NZ_KV818299.1:0-69548 GCF_001814885.1 Corynebacterium sp. HMSC068G04
AAAAAGTACATTGGCACACTATTGAGTTCTCAAACATCATCCGCACACCCCAACAAAAATTAACCAAACGTTAACCCTCTTGCGGCGGCCCGAACAACCTTACCCAACAAGCTCAACCAAAGTCAAACCCGCCGAACAAACATTGCCCGAACATCTACCACCAGTTAACCTCCCGGCTACCTCGCGGCGACTTCGATAAATATACGCACACCCCCAACAAACAACAAATCCCCAGGAAGTACACCGTTTCGTTGTACCACCTGGGGACGTCGCCAAGCACTGCTGCCTAGTAGAGCTCTTCCTCCTGAGTGCGCTCGATGGTCGCCCCCAGCGCTTGCAGGTTCTCTACAAAGTTGGGATATCCGCGATCGATGTGGAAAACATCGTGGACGGTAGTTGTCTCATCTGCACAGAGCGCAGAGAGCACCAAACCGGCGCCCGCGCGAATGTCGGAGCTCCAGACATGCGTTGAAGACAACCGCTCCTGGCCGCGGATGACAACATGGTGGCCATCCACCTGAGCGTCGGCGCCGAGGCGCAACATCTCATCGACGAATCGGAAACGGGACTCGAACACGTTCTCCGTAATGATGGAAGTACCTTCCGCAACCGCGGACAGTCCAATAGCGATGGGCTGAAGATCCGTTGGAAAGCCTGGGTAAGGCAGCGTTTGGTAGTCCACGGCGGTGGGGCGCCCATCCATACGCACGCGGAAGCCGTTGACATAGTCCTCAATATCGGCACCGGCCGACTTGAGCTTTTCCAAAGGCAGGTGCAGGTGCTTGGGAGCGATGCCGCCCACCGTAATATCTCCGCGCGTCATGACTGCGGCATAGGCCCACGTCCCGGCCACGATGCGGTCACCGATGACCTCGTGTTCCGTCGGCTGAAGCTTGTCCACACCGCGAATCGTGATGGTGGACGTACCTTCACCAGTGATGTCAGCACCCATTTCCTTAAGCATCAGGCACAGATCGACGATTTCCGGTTCGCGGGCGGCGTTGTGGAGCTGAGTTTCGCCGTCGGCAAGCACGGCAGCGGTAAGAATATTCTCTGTGGCGCCCACAGAGGGGAAATCGAGCTTGATGCTTGCGCCGTGCAGGTGGTCAACCTCCGCTACGACGGCACCGTGCTCAATACGCGTGCTCGCACCCATTTTTTCGAGTCCGGACTGGTGCATGTCCAAGGGGCGGGAGCCAATGGCATCTCCACCCGGCAAAGCCACCTTGGCGTGACCGCACCGCGCCGTCAGCGGACCTAGCACGCACACGGACGCGCGGAACTGCCGCACGGCGTCGAAGTCCGCGTTGGAGTGCAGCTCGGCCGGAGTGGTGATGCGCACTGTGTGGCCATCGATCTCCACTGAGCACCCGAGACCTTCGAGGACCTTGCGCATCAGGGGAACATCAAGAATTTCAGGACAGTTGGTCAGCGTGGTCGTGCCCTCCGCCAACAGTGCCGCAGCCATCAGCTTCAGCACACTGTTTTTGGCACCGTCCACCTTGACGGTGCCCTGCAGGCGCGCCCCACCGGAGACAATAAATTGGTCTTTCACGCCCACCCAACTTACCTACAATCAGGGCAGCGCGCCGATACGACGGGCCGCATTGACCGCTTCATAGCGGGTGTGGGCACCCAGTTTGCGCATGACAGAACGCAGATAAGACTTCACCGTTTCGGCTCCGATGCCCATTTCCTCTGCCGCCTCAACGTTGGTGTGCCCCAACGCCACGCAAGACAAAACATCGAGCTCGCGCGCAGACAACTTGGTGGTCTGCTTCACGCGCACCGGGGAGACCATCTGGTCGCAGAGGGCTTCCAATTCCTTGCGGAGGTCCTCATCGTTGACGCGGTTAGCCAGCATCCGCAGCTTGGAGTGCGTCGAGCGCACCTGCTCCCATTCGGCGCCGTTCATCACGTGCCCGCGAGCGGCGCCGCCCTTGCCCCCATCGGCGCGGCGCAGTGCGGAATTAACCGCTAAATCCTGCTCGAGGCAGCGGGCGGTCATGGTGACCTCCTCGATGACCTTGTCACCCAAGCGGACCGGCGAATGAACACCAACATAAAGAACGCCGCGGATCTCACGCTGCACAGTCACCGGCACCGCCACGATGGAGTGCAGTCCCTCATCCTGGATGTAACGGTCGTTCTCGTGGCTGATCGTCGTGGCGCGGGTGTAATCGGATACACCTACAGCGCGGCGAGTGCTGACAACGCGCCCGCCGACGCCCACATTCGCGTCAATCACCAAGTTCTGCAAGGCCGGGGTGCGCAGACCTACCCAGTGGGTAATCTGCAAACGATTATCCGGCAGCAAGGTTCCGTACATCGTAACGGGAATTCCCGTTGCGGTCTTCAGCGACGATAGCGCTGCGCGTACGGCTTCGTCATCATCCTTGAGTCGGTGCGGCTCCATGAGGCTCTCTCTTACTCGGGGGTAACCAGCAGGTGCACCCACATTCCCCGCCTGAAACGGGGGTAGGTGAACACTATTTGCGAAGTATAACCGTCCGACGGGGGTAATTCTAAATCGCACCGCGCCCTACTCCGTCACCCCAAATCCCACATACCATGCCCGAATGCTCTGTTCAGAATTTATATACTACTTTGTCTAGTAGCGGGGTGTAAGGTGTCTGCTGTACATCGGAAGTTATTTACAAGGAGTCCACATCGTGGCTGTATACGACAACATTCTAGAAACCATCGGCGGAACCCCGCTGGTCCGCCTCAACCGTTTGACCGAGGGCCTCGGCGCCGAGGTGCTCGTGAAGGTTGAGTCCTTCAACCCCGCAAATTCCGTCAAGGACCGCATCGCCAAGGCGATTGTCGACACCGCCGTAGAAGCCGGCGAGCTGAAGCCGGGCGGCACCATCGTTGAAGCCACCTCCGGCAACACCGGTATTGGCTTGGCGCTTGTCGGCGCAGCCCAGGGTTACAAGGTCATCCTGACCATGCCGGAGACCATGTCTAACGAGCGCAAGGTGCTGCTGCGCGCTTATGGCGCTGAGATCGTGTTGACCCCGGGCGCTGCCGGAATGAAGGGGGCCGTAGAGAAGGCCAACGAAATTATTGCCGAAACCCCCAACGCGATCCTGGCTTCCCAGTTCGCTAATGAAGCAAACCCGAAGATCCACGAGGCAACCACCGGCCCCGAGATCTGGGAGGACGCCGAGGGCAAGGTTGATGCTTTCGTAGCCGGCGTCGGCACCGGCGGCACCGTCACCGGCGTTGGTCGCTACCTGCGCTCCCAGAACCCGGATACCTACTTGGTAGCTGTAGAGCCCTCCGACTCCCCCGTCCTGTCCGAGGGCAAGGCAGGCCCGCACAAGATCCAGGGCATCGGCGCTAACTTCGTCCCGGAGGTTCTGGACCGCGAGATCCTCAACGAGGTTCTCACCGCCACCACCGAGGAATCTGTCTCCACTGCCCGCAAGCTGGCCACCGAGGAGGGCCTGCTCGTCGGCATTTCCTCCGGCGCCAACGTCTCCGCTGCTCTCAAGCTGGCTGCACGCGAGGAGTTCAAGGGCAAGACCATCGTGGTCGTCGCCCCGGACTTTGGTGAGCGTTATGTCTCCACCATCCTCTTCGAGGACATCCGCGAGGCTTAGAGTTCCCAGCGTGGCTTTCCACGGGGCGTCGCAAAGCGCACTGCGGTGAGCACCCCGAATAAAAGCGCCCTCTGTGCTAGGGGGCGCTTTTTCTTTCTAGATAGGATGGTTTGCATGCACATCTTGAAGATGATTCGTGAAGACCTCGCCAACGCGCGCGAGCATGATCCGGCCGCGCGCGGCGACGTTGAGAACGCCGTGGTCTATTCCGGCCTCCACGCCATTTGGGCGCACCGCATTGCCCACCGCATGTGGAAGCGTGGCTGGCGCGGGCCGGCACGCATCTTGGCCCAGGTGAACCGTTTCTTCACCGGAATTGAGATCCACCCCGGCGCCACAATTGGTCGGCGCTTCTTCATTGACCACGGAATGGGAATCGTCATTGGTGAGACCGCCGAAATCGGTGATGGCGTTATGCTCTACCACGGTGTCACGCTCGGCGGCCAGGTTCTCACGCAGACAAAGCGCCACCCAACGATCGGGGACAACGTGACCATCGGCGCCGGCGCAAAGGTACTAGGCCCCATCACCATCGGTGAGGGCTCCGCGGTAGGCGCTAACGCCGTGGTGACGAAAGATGTGCCCGCGTATCACACCGCTACGGGTATTCCCGCTAAGAACCGTCCTCGCAAGAAGGACGAACGCATCAAGCTGGTGGACCCGGACTACTACATCTAAGGGCGGCCGACTCCGTATTTAGAGGCTGCCCTCGCGGGCGGTCAACCGCTGGTACTCGGGGTTCTTCTCGATGAACCGCGCCACGGCGCTGCACGTTGGGATGACTTGGCGGCCTGCCGTCGAGTCATCATCCAACGCCGCCTTAATCAGAGGTTTGGACAGGCCTTGGCCTTGAAAAGACTCAAAAATTTCCGTGTGCGTAAATTCGCGCGTGGTGGCGGAGTCACTGTATTCAGCGAAGCCTGCTTCCTCGCCATCGACGGTGATGACGAAGCGGGATCGATCGGTTTGGTGCGCAACTGAAGTAGTCATGGTGCCCCATTAAACCAAAAAGCAGCAGACCACTAGAGCAACTCCGGGGGAACAAGGAAACAAAAGAGCCCCCTCCAGTACTGGAGGGGGCTTTCTTGTGGCCAGAGCCAGGATCGAACTGGCGACCCCACACTTTTCAGGCGTGTGCTCTACCGACTGAGCTATCTGGCCAGAAGCCACAAGGACTTCGGCGACCCTGACGGGACTTGAACCCGCGACCTCCGCCGTGACAGGGCGGCGCGCTAACCAACTGCGCCACAGGGCCATTTTCAATTATCTCTTGTGCGCTGGGCACGAATAAGTACTCTACACAAAGCTTGAGAAACACACCAAATCAGCATGTCATATACGGTTTTTAAGAGTAAAGAAGTACCGTCCACGCGACTGCCGCACAGCACCTAGACCTATCGGTCCCGACCCCGCCTTGAGTGGGCTATGACAAGCAAAACAATTCAAGCCTCGAAGCGTGTTTCTACAAACACCGCTCCGAGGCTTGGTATGGCGACCCTGACGGGACTTGAACCCGCGACCTCCGCCGTGACAGGGCGGCGCGCTAACCAACTGCGCCACAGGGCCATACATATTGACTTATGTACCAACACGTTAGTGTTGGTACCCCCAACGGGATTCGAACCCGTGCCGCCGCCGTGAAAGGGCGGTGTCCTAGGCCGCTAGACGATGGGGGCCCGTTGCCTTGAGGCAACTTTGTAAAAATATACTGGAGACATCCCTACTTAACCAAATCGCCCCGGCAGAAAGGCGGAAAACCATGGCTGACCAGCGCGATACTTGCTCCTGCCACGAGCCCGGCGTTCACGGCTACAACTCCGATAGCGAGCAAAAGGCAAAATACTTAGCGCGTCTCAAGCGCATCGAGGGCCAAACCAGAGGCATCCACCGCATGATTGCGGAAGACCAATATTGCATCGACATCATCACGCAGATCTCCGCGGTCACCTCAGCGCTCGAGAACGTCTCCCTAGCGCTGCTAGAAGACCACATAGAGCACTGCGTGGCAGGAGCCGCCGCCGAGGACGGGCAAGTAGCCACAGAGAAGCTAGAGGAGGCCATGCGGGCCATCCGGAAGCTCGTGAAGAGCTAGAGGAGCAAAGCCTGCTGAGTGGGCCACCCTACAACGCAAAAGAGCCGCCCGAAGGCGGCTCTTTCTGTGGGCCCTGCGGGGCTCGAACCCGCGACCTGCGGATTAAAAGTCCGTAGCTCTACCAACTGAGCTAAAGGCCCAACGCCCATCCATCTTAGTAGGTGACACTAAGGAAAAGGAAATGGCCCTCACCTCCAGCGGTAAGGGCCACGACCGAGCGGCATGAGCGATTAACCGCGCATGTCACCCTTCTCCATGAAGTTCACCTGGAAGTCAAAGGCGGTCTTCAGATCGTGCGGGGTGTGCTGGAACTTATTAGCCTTGGCACGCTCGTAGTATTCCTCAAGCAGCGGGCGGTAGTCTGGGTGCGCCACGGCGATAACCTTCTCCACGCGCTCCTTCGGAGCGAGACCACGCAGGTCCGCCACACCGTACTCGGTGATGATGACCATGGTGTCGTGCTCGGTGTGGTCGGTGTGGGACACAAACGGCACGATGGCGGAGATTGCGCCATCCTTGGCCACCGACGGGGAGACGAAGGTGGAGATGTAAGCGTTACGGGTGAAGTCACCGGAGCCGCCGGTACCGTTCATGATGCGGGAACCGGAAACGTTGGTGGAGTTGATGTTGCCGTAAATGTCGCCCTCAATCATGCCGTTGGAGGAAATCAGGCCAACGCGGCGAATAACCTCCGGGTGGTTGGACACCTGCTGCGGGCGCAGGATGATGTGCTTGGCGTAGCGCTCAGCCTCAGCGTTCATCTTGTCCGCGTACTCCGGGGACAGAGCGAAGGAGGTAGCAGAGGCGACGGTCATCTTGCCGGCGTCGATCAGATCGAGCATGCCGTCCTGGATAACCTCGGTATACGCCTGAATGTTTTCAAACTTGGAGTCCAGCAGGCCGGCCATCACAGCGTTCGGGACGTTACCCACACCGGACTGCATGATGAACTTGTCATACTCAAGGCGGCCGGCAGCGACCTCGCCCTCAAGGAACTCGATGAAGTTCGCAGCAATCTTCTCGGAGACCTCATCCGGAGCCTTGAACGGTGCGTTGCGGTCCGGAGCGTCGGTCTTGACCACTGCCACGACCTTTTCTTCCGGGATCTCAATGTAGGTGGTTCCAACGCGGTCGGCCGGCTTGGTGATCGGAATGGGCTGACGGTTCGGCAGCTTCTCAATCCGGTAGATATCGTGCATGCCCTCAAGGTTGAGGGACTGCCACTCGTTCACCTCGATGATGATCTTGTCGGCGGCCTCAATGTACTCGAGGTTGTTGCCTACGGCCGAGGACGGAACGATGTTTCCGTTCTCGTCGATACGCACGGCCTCAATAATGGCTACCTGGAAGTCACCGTAGAAGCCCTCCTCGACCTGCTGACCCGAGTGAGAAAGGTGGATGTCCTGGTACAGCGCGGAGCCGTCGTTGAAGCGGCCACGCAGAACTGGATCGGAGTTGTACGGGGAGCGGAAGCGAATGGCGTTAGCCTCAGCCAGCACGCCGTCGCAGTCCGGGGCAGTCGAAGCGCCAGAGAAGACGTCAATCTTGAACTCTTCACCCGCCTCGTGCGCTGCCTTTGCCTTTTCCGCGATGGCGGTAGGCAGGGCCTTGGGGTAGCCAGCACCAGTAAAGCCGGAGATTCCCACACGGTCACCGTGATTGACAAACTTAGCTGCCTCGTCAGCGCTCATAACGAGCTTCTCAAACGGCGCGTATGCAATTCTCTCAGACATGAGTCCTCCTTTTATGTGCAGAAAAGACCTAGGTTACGGTCCTTTCCTATTAGTTACATGCACCACACTAGCGAATCGGTGGCGAATTTACCGCACTCTGCCCCAAACCGTGTGCACCCCTCACTTTTTTCATCAGAATTTGCCACCCTAGGCTTGTTCCGCGCACAATTGGCGGCGTGACTCTTGCTATCGGAAACATCCAGCTCAACTCCCCCGTTGTCCTCGCCCCTATGGCGGGCGTGACCAACGTGGCCTTTCGCGTGCTGTGCCGCGAGCAAGAGATAGCGAAGACCGGAACCGTCTCCGGCCTCTACGTGTGTGAAATGGTCACCGCACGCGCCCTCGTTGAGCGCAACCCAAAGACCTTGCACATGACCACGTTTGACCCCCAAGAACAGCCGCGTTCACTGCAGCTGTACACCGTCGATCCGGAGTACACGTACAAGGCGGCCAAAATGATCGTGGACGAGAACCTCGCAGACCACATCGACATGAACTTCGGCTGCCCGGTTCCCAAGGTCACGCGCCGCGGCGGTGGTTCTGCCCTGCCCTATAAGCGCCGTTTGTTTGGCAACATTGTCGCTGCGGCCGTCAAAGCCACGGAGGGCACGGACATTCCAGTCACCGTCAAGATGCGCGTCGGCATCGATGACGAGCACAAAACGCACCTCGACGCCGGCCGGATCGCCGTTGCTGAGGGTGCCGCGGCCGTCGCTCTCCACGGTCGCACGGCGGCGCAACGCTACTCCGGCCACGCCGACTGGGGAGAGATTGCCCGCCTCAAGGAACACCTAGCGGATACTGGCATTCCCGTCTTGGGTAACGGCGATATCTTCAAGGCAACCGATGCGCACGACATGATGGAGCAAACGGGATGCGACGGCGTCGTCGTAGGCCGCGGCTGTTTGGGCCGCCCCTGGCTCTTCGCGGAGCTCTCCGCCCACCTGCGGGGTGAGCCGGTGCCGCCGGAGCCCACTTTGGGGGAAGTCACGCAGATTATGATTCGCCACGCCGAACTGCTGACACAGCACGAAGGCGAGCGCCAGGCCAGCCGCGATATTCGCAAGCATATTGGGTGGTACCTCCGAGGCTTTCCGGTGGGCGGCCAGGTACGCGCGGGGCTTTCTCGCGTCAATTCCTTGGAGGATCTGCGCGAGCTATTGGCGCCGTGGGCGGACTCGCCCGCGCTTGCCGACGACGCCGATGGCGCCCGCGGCCGCCAGGGTTCACCCGCCAAGGTGGTCCTGCCCGAAGGGTGGCTCGATGATCCGGAAGATGCCACGGTTCCGGAAGGCGCGGAGATCATGCACTCCGGAGGCTAGGAGCAGAACCTGCCTTGATCGTGTTGCCCGACAGGCACTAGACCAATAGTTGGGCTAAAGTACGTGGCATGCGCGCAGCTTACCGTGAACAGTTGGATAACTTTGCCCATGATCTGATCATCATGAGCACGACCGTCCATAGGTTGATGACTCTTGCCTCCCAGGCATTAATCGAGGCTTCCCTGCAACCAGCTGAGGAGGCCGTGTCGCTGCGCGATGAACTGGATGAGGTCCGCACGCGCTGTGAAGACCGTGCGGTGTCCCTTCTGGCCTTGGAGAACCCTATGGCCAAGGACCTACGCCAAGTGATCTCCTCCATCTATATTGTGGAAGATTTCTACCGCATGGGCCGCCTATCCCAGCACATTGCAACGAGCGCGCGTCGCCGCCACCCAGAGCCGGTTGTACCGGCAGAAATCATGGGCTATTTCGAGGAGTACACCCGCCTCGTCCTCGACATGTCTGCAGGGCTCAAAGACATCCTCATCACCCGCGATCCGGAGCTCGCGCTGCGCCTGACCGAAGATGACGATGCCGTGGATGACATCAACCATCACCTGCTGCGCATGCTGACCCAGCGGGAGTGGAAGGGAACGGTGCGCCAAGCCGTGGAGACTTCGCAGCTGTCACGCTACTACGAGCGATTCGCAGATCATTGTGCCGCCGCTGCCGGGCGCATCATCTACCTGGCCACGGGCTTGGACCCGGATCGCTATATGCGCAAGCGCGACCAGGAGCAGCGCGACGCCGAGATGGAAGCCCGCATGGCGGAGCTCGAGCGCCAATTCCGCAACTAGGCAGGCGTGTGGGCGTGGGTGATCCACCCGGCTCGATCCGAAGCACAAGAAAGCCGGCGCCTCTCCTAGACCTTAAACAGGTGAGAGAGGGCGCCGGCTTTGGGCACTAGTGGCATTTAGCCGAAGCGGCCAGAGATGTAATCCTCGGTGTCCTTCTTGGACGGGTTTTCGAAGATCTTGGTGGTGTCATCGAACTCGACGAGGTGGCCCGGCTTGCCGGTGGCCTCTAGAGAGAAGAAACCAGTCTTATCGGACACGCGGGCTGCCTGCTGCATGTTGTGGGTCACGATAACGATGGTGAAGTTTTCCTTCAGCTCGTGGATGAGGTCCTCAACAGCCAGGGTGGAAATCGGGTCCAGCGCCGAGCACGGCTCATCCATGAGGAGAACCTCCGGCTCCACGGCAATCGCACGGGCGATGCACAGGCGCTGCTGCTGACCACCCGACAAGCCGCCGCCCGGCTTATCCAGACGGTCCTTCACCTCGTCCCAGAGGTTAGCGCCGCGCAGGGACTTCTCGGCGACTTCCTTGAGCTTCTTCTTGTTCTTCTCACCGGACAGCTTCAGGCCGGCGACAACGTTGTCCTCGATGGACATGGTCGGGAACGGGTTGGCCTTCTGGAATACCATGCCGATGGTGTTGCGGACAGACACCGGGTCAACCTTGGAGCCGTAGATGTTCTGTCCATCCAAGAGGATCTCACCCTTGACGTAGGCGCCGGGGATGACCTCGTGCATACGGTTGAGGGTGCGCAGAACGGTGGACTTACCGCAGCCGGAGGGGCCGATGAAGGCGGTGACGGCCTTCGCCGGAATTTGCATGTTGACATTCTGTACGGCGTGGAAGTCACCGTAGTAGATGTTCACGTCGTTGAGCTCAAGCTTGGACATGAGTAGTGCTCCTATTGGGGGTAGGTGGAAAGTGAATACGGTTACTTCTTGACGGAGAACTTCGCCGAAACGATGCGCGCGCCGATATTGAGAATCGCGATGAGGACAACCAACGTGAGGGCGGCGCCCCACAGCTTGTCCAAGACAGCCGGATCAGCACCGGACTTGTACATATCCAGCATCATCAGTGGCAGCGAGGACTGCGCGCCCTTGAGGGCATCCCAGTTGATGGAGGACGTAGAGCCCACCAACACCAGCACCGGCGCGGACTCACCCATGATGCGGGCCACGGCGAGCATGATGCCGGTGACGATGCCGGAGAGAGCGGTCGGCAGAACGATGCGGGCGATGGTCTTCCACTTCGGTACACCGAGGGCATAGGAAGCCTCACGCAGGTCCATGGGGACCACACGGAGCATCTCCTCCGTATTGCGGACCACAATCGGAATCATCAGGAGTACCAAGGACAGCGCCACAGCCATACCGGAGCGCTTGAAGCCGAACAGCGTAATCCACATGGCGAAGATGAACAGTGCGGCCACGATGGAGGGCACACCGGACAGAATGTCCACCATGAAGGTGGTGAGGCGGCTCAGGGGGCCACCGCGGGAGTACTCCACAAGGTAAATCGCGGTAAAGATACCAATCGGAACCGAAATAACGGTCGCGATGATGGTCTGAACGAACGTACCGATGATGGCGTGCAGTGCACCACCGCCGGCTTCAGTATCCAGGATGCCGCGCTGGGATTCGGTCCACCACTCGGGGCTCAGGACAGCACCGGAACCGCGAACGATGAGCTCGAAGAGGACCCACAGCAGCGGAATCATGGCGATGATCATCGTCGCCCACACGAGAACGGTGGCGATGTTGTTGGTGGTCTTGCGGCTCGAGGAAATATCCAGGAAGGTCGGGCCGGAAGAAGCCGGGACAGAGTTAGAGGTTGTAGTCGTAGTCATCTCTGTTCCCTCCTTACTTGCTCTTCACGATGGAACGGGCAATTGCGTTGACCACGAAGGTCAGAAGGAACAGCATGAGGCCTGCAGCGATGTAGGCGCCGGCACGCATCTCATTACCGAACTCTGCGGCCGCCAAGGCAATGGCGGTGGCGAAGGTGGTACCGCCATCGAACAGCGAGAAGCGGAAGTCGACCAACGGGGAGACAACCATGTACAGCGCCATGGTCTCACCCAGCGCGCGACCCAGGCCCAGCATCGAGCCGGCAATATAGCCGGACATACCGAAGGGAAGGACCGTCATACGAATAACTTCCCAGCGGGTGGCGCCGAGTGCCAAGGCAGACTCGATCTGGCCCGGAGGGGTCTGCACGAAGACCTCGCGGGCGGTAGCGGCGATAATCGGCAGGATCATCACTGCCAGCACGATGCCACCGGTGAGGACGTTGCGGCCCGTCGCAAAGTGCGGGGAGTTGTCATAGACCTTGAACAGGAAGAAGCCACCTGCCCAGGAGTGCAGCCACGTGTAGAAGCCGGACAATGCGGGGCCGAGAACCTGCCAGCCCCACAGGCCGTACACGATGGACGGCACGGCAGCGAGCATGTCGACGAGGAAGCCCAGCGGCTTCACCAGCTTGGCTGGTGCGTAGTTGGACAAGAAGATAGCAATACCGAGTGCTACCGGCATCGCGATGATGAGAGCCACGATGGAAATCAGCACGGTGTGGCCGAACATGGTCGGAATACCGAACTTCATTGCGTCGGTATCGGTGGTTTCCCAACGCTCACCGTAGGTGAAGAAACCTACGATGCCGCCCTCGTTGACGGCAAGGGAAGGGACCGCTTGCCACACAAGGAAGACTGCGATGGCAGCGATCATCACCGTGATTAGCGTGGCGGACGCAGTGGACAGGAATTCAAAGACACGATCGCCCGGGCGCTTGACACCCGTTTTAACGGCCGGAGTAGGGGCAGCATCAGCGGTGGATGCATGCGCGCTGGGACGGATCGCCGAAACGGCATCCTCCTTCGTGGATGACGCTGTGGTGAGATTATTGTCTGCCATGAGACTAGGGAATCCTTTTCAACGGGATCAATGAAAAATGCGGGACACGCTACCGCCCCCAAAGCGCTCGTTAACGGCGGATTGGGGGCGGAAGTGTGTATGTAAACGGCAACTACGGAACTAAGGCCCGCAGTCAGCGGCGCTTACTGGATAGCGTCGACAGCTGCCTTCAGGCGCTCGAGGTGGTCACCAGCAACCGGGATGAAGCCTGCGTTCTCCAGCTCGTCATTCTGGTTGTCCAGAACGGTGTTGAAGAATGCCTTCACCAGAGCGGAGGTTTCCTCATCGTAGCCAGCAGAGCAGACGATGTTGTAAGTGGTCAGGATGAGCGGGTAGGCGCCCTCGTCGTTGGAAGCAAAGAGCTTGTCGGAGTCAACAACCATGTTGTGCTCGGAGCCGGTGTCCTTGAAAGCAAGGTGGTCCAGAGCAACACCGACGGACTCAGCGTTGAGCTCAACCGGGCCGTTGCCGAAGTCAATCTTGGCAATCTTGACGCCATCGGCTTCCTTCTGGTGAGCGTAGCCAGCTTCAACGTAGGTGATAGCACCCTCGATGGAAGCGACCTGGTCAGCCACACCGGAGGAACCGTTAGCGCCCTCACCAACAGCATCCGGGAACTGCTTGCCCTCGCTGTCCCAGTTGCCGGTAGCGGCGGTCAGGAACTTCTGGAAGTTGTCGGAGGTACCGGACTCATCAGAGCGGAAGATAACGGTGATGTTCTTGTCCGGCAGGTCGGTGCCCTCGTTCTCAGCCTTGATGGCGTCATCATTCCACTTGGTGATCTCGCCCTTGAAAATCTTAGCCAGGGTGTCGGTGGAGAGGTTGACCTCGGTGTCACCCAGGTTGTAGGCGATAGCAACCGGGCCGATGGTGGTCGGCAGGTGCCATGCATCGTTGCCGTCGCAACGCTCCTTAGCAGCCTCAACCTCACCCTTGTCCTCCTTCAGGGCGGAGTCGGAACCAGCGAAGTCAACGGTGCCACCGTTGAAGGCCTTCACACCAGCGCCGGAACCGGAGGAGGTGTAGGAGAAGTTAGCATCCGGGTACTCGTTCAGGAAGGCCTTCTCGAAGACGGACATTGCGGACTTCTGGGAGGAAGCGCCCTCACCAGAGAGGTCACCGGAGACCTCTACGGAGTCGGAGCCGCCATCGGCGGAATCAGACTCGTTGGACTCGGAGCAGGCAACGAGAGCGGTGGAGGTGGCGGCGACGATGCCGAAGATAGCGGCAGTGCGCTTGAAGTTGCGAATCACGGGGAACCTTTCCGGTACGGATACAAGAGAATGATTTTTCGAGGAAATCGCCCCCTACCCTCTCCAAAGGCAAGCGCGATTAACTCACGGGAAGTAAAGCTATATGCGGAGGGTTAACCCCACAGGGATCAAGAGGTGAACAATCGGTTAACTTGTACCAAAAGGCGGTGAGACTAGTCACTTTTCGCCCAGACGCAGTGCTCCTCCGCAGTACCAAAGCCGAGCTTCTCATAGGCCTTTACTGCCGGCTCATTGTCCGCCTCGACGTACAAGATGACCTTGTCCGCTCCTTTAGCGACCATGCGCTGCAAGCCAGCGGTGAGCAACGGGCCGCCGAGCCCGCGCCCGCGATAGTCCTCGCTCAGCCCCACAACATAGACCTCACCGAAGGCTGGGATGTCCTCCTCATGCCATTTCAGCCAGTGAAAGCCGGCCATGGTTGGGGCACTGTGCTCACCACCGTGCGAATCCCACAGGAAGAGCACGTCGGCCGGATCGAACCATTCGGCTTCCATCCCGCGGTGTAAACGCTCCAGGTCCCACCCACCTTGCTCTGGGTGCCAGGAAAAAGCCTCGTTGTTGGCTCGTAACCACTCCGCCTCGACGTACTCGCGCCCGAAACGCTCGACCGACTCCGTGTACGTGCAGATCTCTAGGCCTTCGACCTTTGCGGACGCTTCCTCCGCCGCGCGTAGGTCCCGTCCCTCAATCGCCATGACGAGCAGGCGCCTGACGACGTCCATCCCATTGCGCTTCGCCAGCGCCTGGGCGGCCGGGAGGTTGCCATGAGCCCAGATCTGGGGGGAGGTTGGGAGGGCGTCGACAAGCGCCTGCCCCACCCCGCGCCCGCGGTGTTCGACGTCGACGACGAGCTCTACCGTCTGCCCTTCGACGGCAGCCACACCTGTTATCTCACCGTCTTCAAGTGCGAGCAGGTGGCGGTGCCCAAGGCGACCATCTCGCAGGCCGACCACAAACTGCTCGGAGAACGGCGCATAACCATCGTGCGTTTCGGCGCGTGTGGCCAGCTCCTCCACGCGCTGTGCCAAATCCGGATTCTGCGGCAGGGTAAGGGTCCCAATATTCATGTTTCCCAGCTTACGTGCGGTAGTAATAGAAGGGTGACCGTCATCTACCTCAGCCGCCCCGTCGTCCGACTCGCCGCCGTCGCGGGAGTGGTTCTGACCGCATGGCTGGCAGATTCCGCGGTGGCGATGCATGCCGAGCACACCGTGGCACAGAAGGCGAAAGCCAGTTCCCAGCTGGAAAACAGCCCCAATGTGTACATCGGCGGTGTTCCTTTTACCCTCGGCGCTCTGACCAAAGAGGTTCCTTACCTCGAGGTCAACTCCTCCGACGTGGAGGTGCCCAAGCTCGGGATGGTCAACGCCTCCACGACGCTGCGCGATATCACCATTCGTCCCGAACAGCTCTTCAGCGGGGACCTAGAAGGTGCACCGGTCTCCACTTACACGCGCAGCATTAGCATCGACGGAGTAGCCCTCGGCCGCCTGCTGGGCATTACGGACCTATCCATCGCCAACCCAGATGACATGTCCCCCACCGGCGGCCCGTCTGCCGAAGCGGAGCTCACCGGCACGCTGCCGGGAGACACCACCAAGTCCACGGCGACGGTAACGTTGCGCCTCGTTGGGCCGGAATTTCGCATGAGCGTCTACGGGACCGATGATGAGCGCCTCAAGAAAGCATTCGGGTTGGTCTTGGATACCCGTCAACTACCGTTGCCTGCCCAGGCCACCTCCGTGAAGCTGCACGGCGGTTCCATTACGTTCGAGGTGCAGCGCCGCAACATCACTTTGAAGACGGCGCAGCTCTCCCCTCTCGAAATCGATGGATCGGAGGAAAAGGCCGTCGAGGATGCAGCGCAAAAGGCACAGGACACCGCCAACGAAGTAGGCAGCGCACCGACGACGCCGCCGAGTTGGCGCCAAAACTAGTTGATGCGAACGAGGTCGCGCAGGATCCTGCGGACGTTGCGGTGTATGGGCGGGGCCGGATCGGTAGGAGCGAAGACTTCCAACGCGTCCGCCTCCGATTCCAGATGCACCTCCGTGAAGGTTCCCTCCGACTCTCCGTCTGCCTGGAAGCGGTGCGGCTTCGGGCACACCAAATCCACCTCGACGGCATCCTCAAAGTGCAGCGTTCGGGCATCCGTGACCTTATTCAGCCAGTGGCGGTGATCCACGCCAAAGAGGTGGAGCACGCCCACAAGACCATCAATGCCACCGAGGTCTGACACCCCGAAGAGGCCAAGGCCTTGGTCGAAAGAGTTGCGCGGATTCGTCACCACCGGCAGCGGTCCGAGGAAGGTCCACGGGTTGGTATTCGAGGTGAACATGACGGGCACGTCATCAGCCGAGAAGGTGTCTCCCGAGCCGGAGCGCGCACGCACGCTAATGCGCGGTGGGCGAATGCGGGCGCGCTGATAGGCCTGAAAGGCCACGGCCAAATAGCGCAACGGGGTAGCTGCAAAGCCCATTTCCCGAGCACGGTCCACGCGAGCGAGCACGTCGGCATCCAATCCGAAACCAGCATTAACCGCGAACCATCGGTCATTCCACACTCCCAAGGACACGGTGCGGCGCGTATTGCGTTCCAGCATCCGAGCCAGCACGTGTGCTGCCTCGACTGGAGTATTGGGGAAGCCGAGGGCGCGGACGAAGACGTTGGCGGAGCCCGTGGGAATCACCGCGAGAGCCGGAATGTCCTGGGGGCTGGGACGTTCCGCGGAATCTGCGGGGCCCAACAGCCCGTTCACAATTTCGTTCACCGTGCCATCTCCCCCGAAAACCAAGATGACATCGAAGTCTTCCCTGGTCATGCCCCGCACTATATCCTCCGCGTGCCCCGGATAATGCGTAAAGCGAGCAAGCAGCTGCAGCCCCTCCACGTCCCGAATGACGGGCAGAACCTCACGGAAAAGGGCCGAATTCTGGCTCGTGGAGTTCGGGTTTGAGATCAGCAATGCGCGCATGACCCCCTAGACTACTGGAGCCTAGTGGTTTCCGCGGCGCCCCCACGACTACGCTGGGGCAGCATGAGCGAACAGACGAATAATGAGAATCACCCGGAAAACACCCAGCCGGAGAACGGCAAGATTGATGGCAACGCAGCCGTCAACCAAGCCGCGGAAGCATGGAAGGATGCTGCCTCCCGCAACATCCCCACCGTTGATGTAGCAGAGAACCCTTTGCCCGATGAGACGGCAAACCTGCGTCAGGGCCCGTCACTGCACGATGGCCTCCTGGGGCTTCTCCCCCTCGTCGGTGTCTGGCAGGGCGAAGGCCAGGCCCACAGCACCGACGGCGAACAGTACGCCTTTGGCCAGCAGCTCATCATCGCTCACGACGGTGAGAACTACCTGACCTACACCTCCCGCACCTGGAGGATCGATTCCGAGGGCAACCCGGCGGGCCCGGACGCGCGCGAATCCGGATTCTGGCGCATCTCTCTCAAGGACGAGATTGAGATGACCTACACCTCCTCCAATGGTGTCAACGAGATCTTCTACGGCTCCCTGTTCAACGAGCGCGCCTGGCAGCTGGAGTCCGCCTCCACCATGGTCACGGAGACAGGCCCCGCCAACATCGGCCCCGGCAAGCGCATGTACGGCCTGATGCCGAACAACAACCTGGGCTGGGTAGATGAGCGGCTTGTCGACGGCGAAATGCGCCCCTTCATGTCCGCCGAGCTCACCCGTGTGGCAGGCTAGCTAGCAGGCGAGCTAGCCGCATAAGGGAATCTAGCGGGCCAGGGCGGCGTCGATCAGCGCGCGTATTTCTTCTGCGTTCGCCGGCGCCTTGAGCTTCGTGTCATCGAGGCGCGTCACCCGCACCGCTGTGCGCACCGAGGAGACCAGCCACACCGAGTCAGCCTCCTCGAGGTAGCTCAGGTTGAGCTCCTTCGCCTTGCAGCGATATCCCTGTTCTGAGGCGTATTCAAACAGCGCGGCCTGCGTGGTTCCGGGGAGTATCCCCTTACCCGCGGGGGTGCGCAGCTTGGTTCCCTTAACCGCCACCACGGTTGAGGTAGCCCCCTCCAAGACCTGCCCCGTGTCGGGGTCGGTAAAGATCACATCATCAAATCCGCGCTCGCGGGCCAGCCGCAGTGTGGCCATGGTTGCCGCATAGTTCAACGTCTTGGCCGGCAGCTCCTCCGCCACCTGCCACAATCGCGGCGTACTCATGACCTTGACGCCCTTCGCACGCTGCGCCACCACATCCTCCGGGATTTCCTGAACCGCGACCCAGGCCGTGGGCACCCCGGTGGAGGCCCGGCCGCGGGTATAGGTCCACGTGCACTTGGCTTCGAGCGGCGATTCACCCGTGTCCCCCGCGCCGGCGGGGCCATAAAAATCGGCGATAGCCAGCGCGGTGGCTTCCTCCCACTTGTGCATCGGCGGCTCCGGCAAATTCAGAGCCTGGGCGGAGTGTCGGAAGCGCTCCGCGTGGCGGTGAAGGTTCGCCGCCTTGCCATCACGCACTAGAAGGGATTCAAAAATCCCGTCTCCGCGCGTGACCGCGGCATCATCCCAGTAGACCAACGGTAGGTTCGGCATGTGGCGCCGCACCGATCCCCCAAACGGCTCCACGACGTAGATGACCGGCTCTTTTCTGCACTGAAGGCTCATAGCCCCGATTATGCCCTACCATCGGAGGGCGTGAGTTACTCTTCGCCACTTCTTTCCCGGCCCGGAGCCGCTGAGTTCCAGGGCACCACGCTCGTCGATGTCTCCGGGGTCCCCTGGCACTACGGCACCCCCCTCGTCGAACAGCGCGCGGTGGAAACAGGTTCAGCCATCATCGACCGCTCCCATCGCCACGTCATCGCGGTTTCTGGGCCCGATGCCCAGGCCTTCCTGCATAACCTCCTGAGCCAAAAGCTCGATGACGTGGACGCCGGCTTTTCCGCAGGTGCCCTTGACCTCAATATTCAGGGCCACGTCCTGCACCACATGGATCTATCTTTCGACGGGGAAACCTTCTACCTCGATGTGCCGGCGGCGCAGTTCGAGTCTTTGCGAGATTTCCTCACCGCCATGGTGTTCTGGTCCCAGGTCACCGTAGAGGAAGCGGACGTGGCGGTCATCAGCGTGCTCGGTCAAGCGCTGGACAAACCTTCCACAGCTCTGGTGGAAAGGCCCGTGCACTGGCCGGGCTGCCCGCGCCAGGATTTCCTCGTGCCGCGGGACAAACTAGACGCAGCGGTGCAAGAGTTGGAGGCCCAGGGCGGAAGCTTAGCGGGGCTCATGGCTTTTACCGCCGAGCGCGTGCGGGCACGTGAGCCCGAACTAGCCGCAGATCTCGATGCAAAGACTATCGCCCACGAGGTTCCGCATTGGATCCGACGCAGCGAGGATCAGCCCGCGTTCGTTCACTTGGACAAGGGCTGCTACCGCGGGCAGGAGACCGTCGCGCGCGTAGAAAACCTTGGGCGCTCTCCCCGTTTATTGGTGCTGCTCTACCTCGACGGCTCCGCCCCGGAGCAACCGGAGAGCGGAGCGGATATCACGTCGGGCGGGCGTCGCGTGGGCAGGCTCGGCACCGTGGTGGAGGACTGTGAGTATGGCCCCATCGCGCTTGGTCTAGTAAAGCGCAGCGCCCTCGACCATGGAGAGCTGGCCATTGGTCCGGTAGCAGCATCGATCGAGCCGGATTCCATCCCTGTCGATGAGGGCCCGAAGGCCGGCCGTGCCGCTGTGGATCGCCTGCGCGGAAAATAGTGGCGTATTACACAATGGACTGTTTGCCGCAGGGTGGAGCACTTTTCAGCACACCGCTAGGGGGTAGTTCGGAATTTTTTCGTCACACAGGCTATGGTGTCTTACAGGAACATACACATATCTGACTAAGACGATGGGGCGGCCAAGAATCCCTGGACCGCCCTACACACCTCAAGGGGGTCATGCACATGGGACGCGGACGCGCCAAGGCAAAGCAGACCAAAGTTGCACGCCAGCTGAAGTACAATTCGCCCGAGATGGATCTGGATTCGCTCCAGCGTGAACTCGCCTCACAGAACTCCAAGCGCTCCAGCAATGAGGACGAGGATCAATACTCGGAGTACGCGGACTACGAGGACTATGCGGATCGCTGGGACTCGGACGAGTGGGATGAGGATGATTCCGAAGAGCGCTAAGCGCGTGAATCACTTCCCCATTCTGTACATGCACAGCACGTAAGCGAAGGGCCGGAGATGCCTCCCCTCTTAGTGAGGGGCGCCTCCGGCCCTGTTCCTTTTCTTCAGAACCTAGAACCCTGGGTGCTCGCCGGTCATGAGGACGCGCGGCTCGCCGTCTTCGGCGACGCGGACGGTGCCCAGCTCCCATGCCTCAACGTGGCGGGCGGTCATCATGGCCAACGCACGCTCACGGTCCTCCGGCGCAACGACGGCGATCATGCCAACGCCCATGTTGAACGTCTTCTCCATTTCCTCGAGAGCAACCTTGCCCACGGAGGAGATGGTCTTGAAGATCTGGCCCGGAGTCCACGTCGAGCGATTAACCTCAGCGGTCAGGCCCTCCGGGATCACGCGCTCGAGGTTGCCCGCGAGGCCACCGCCGGTGACGTGGCAGAAGGTCGACACCGCGCACTCCGATACCAGCGCCAAACAGTCCTTGGCGTAGATGCGAGTAGGCTCCAAAAGCTCCTCACCGAGGGTGCGGCCCAAGTCTTCCATGTAGCCATCGAGCGGCAGACCGGCCTGCTCCAGCAGCACGTAGCGCGCCAAGGAGTAGCCGTTGGAGTGCAGGCCAGAGGACTTCATAGCGATAAGGACGTCGCCGTCACGTACCTTGTCGGGGCCGAGGAGCTCATCGGCCTCCACCACACCGACGGCGGTGGCGGAAACATCGTACTCATCCTTGCCCATGACGCCTGGGTGCTCAGCGGTCTCGCCGCCCAGCAGCGCTGCACCTGCCTGCACGCAGCCCTCAGCAATGCCCTTGACAATGTCCGCGACCTTTTCCGGAACAACCTCGCCCACGGCGATGTAGTCCTGGAGGAAGAGCGGCTCGGCGCCGCACACGACGAGGTCATCAACACACATGGCAACCAGGTCGATGCCGATAGTGTCGTGCTTATCCATGGCTTGAGCCACGGCCAGCTTGGTGCCCACGCCGTCTGACCCGGCCGCGAGGACCGGCTCCTTGTACTCGCCCAGCTTAAACAGGCCGGCGAAACCGCCCAGCCCGCCCATGACCTCCGGGCGGGAGGCACGCTTGGCGTGCGGGGTGATTAGCTCAACTGCGCGGTCGCCTTCCTCAATGTTGACGCCGGCGGCAGCATACGTGTTCTCGCTCATGAGTGACTTAGTCCTTAATCGTTAGTTGTCGTCGAGCCCTGCAGGGTACGCACGGCCTCAGCATTGGGGTTTCCGGCGGGCAGTCCAAGCGGGTAATCGCCATCGAAGCAGGCACAGCACAATTCGCTGCGGGGCTGCTCGGTGGCCGCCACCATCTCATCGGTGGAGACGAAGCCCAGCGAATCTGCACCGATCGCCGTGCAGATGGTCTGCGCCACCTCCTCCGGGTCATCGGAGGGGTTGGCATTAGCAATCAGTTCACCCGGGGAGGCGAAGTCGATGCCGTAGAAGCACGGCCACTTTACCGGCGGGGAGGCGATGCGCACGTGGACCTCGGCAGCGCCGGCTTCCCGCAACATCCGGATCAGGGCGCGCTGCGTGTTGCCGCGGACGATCGAATCATCCACCACCACGATGGACTTGCCGTCAATGACCTCCCGCAACGGGTTGAGCTTGAGGCGGATGCCCATCTGGCGTTGAGACTGCGTGGGCTGAATGAAGGTGCGGCCCACGTAGGAATTCTTGACCAAGCCATGCGCGAATGTCAGCCCAGATTCGCGGGCATAGCCCACGGCGGCCGGGTTGCCGGACTCGGGAACGGGGATCACCATGTCCGCGTCGGGCGCTGGGTACTGGCGCGCTAGGCGACGCCCAATTTCCACACGCGTGGCATTGACGGAGCGGCCTTTGATGTTTGTATCCGGACGCGCCAGGTAGACGTATTCGAAGACGCAGCCGTGGCGCTTGGTCTCTGCGAAGCGCTCGGAGCGAATACCGGTCTCATCAATAGCGACGAGCTCGCCGGGTTCGATCTCCCGGATGAACTGCGCGCCCACGATATCGAGCGCGCAGGTCTCGCTCGCCACCACCCAGCCGGTGGTGAGGCGGCCGAGAGCGAGCGGGCGCACGCCGTGCGGATCGCGAGCGGCATACAGCGTGTGACCGTCGGTAAAGGTCAGGCAGTATGCCCCCTTGACCCTGGGCAACAGCTGCAGTGCCGAGTCGAAGACTGAATTATTCTCGCTGACACCATCCGCCAACAAGATGGACAGGCACATGGAGTCAGAGACGGATTCTTCATGCGGCTTGATGAGCCCGCGTTCCACGGCCTCGGCGCGCAGCTCCACGTAATTCACCAAGTTGCCATTGTGGCCGAGTGCAATGTCGACGCCGCTGGGCGACGTCCCAAACATCGGCTGCACATTCGACCATTCCTTGCCGCCCGCGGTGGAATACCGCGTGTGGCCAACAGCCACGTTTCCGTGCAGAGAGGTCAGGATGGATTCATCGAAGACATTGGACACTAGGCCCATGTCTTTGAAGACCACGATGCGGTCATCATCCCCCACCGCGATGCCCGCGGCCTCCTGGCCACGGTGCTGGAGGGCAAAGAGGCCAAAGTAGGTTAGCTTGGAAACCTCTTCGCCTGGTGCCCAGACACCGAAAACTCCGCATTCTTCGCGGGGCTCCGGATCCAGGCTGGGATCCGTCGACAGGGGCTTAGTCATGCTCTGGACGTGTTCAGCTACCACGGCGCTAATCCTAGCCGTTCCGGCCAGTGAAAACTAACGGAATCACGGGCAAGTAGGCAGCAATCTCGTGGGCACGGGAGCCGGAGGCTTCCACACGGCCGTCGCCAAGCGCCTGCTCCCACCCCATGGCACCCGTAGCCAGCTGCAGCCACGTCAGGGGATCCATCTCCACCACGTTCGGAGGGGTGCCCCGGGTATGGCGAGGCCCGGCGATACACTGCACTGCCACGAATGGGGGGACCCGCAGCTCCACGGAGTGGCCCGGCGCGTCTGCCTCCACCAGGCGGGCCGTGGTGCGTGTAGCGGCCGCAAGCGCAGCGCGACCTGGCTTTTCCACACCTTGAGGATCGTGGATCCACTCCGCCACTGCTTCGACGGCGGCGCGGGCCGTGGCGGCATCAACGGCCTTCTTCATACGGTCACCAAGCTCCCTGATACTTTGTTATCCATGTCACCAACCATGCCATCAAGCTCGTCGGAAGAAAAGAAGTCCGTTCCCCACGAGAAGTCCCCTTCCCTCACCCTGCGGTTTATGGCCGCCCCCACCGATCTCACCATTGCCGGCGCCCAGGGCATCGGCGGCGGCCGCGTCCTGGAATGGATCGATAAGGCCGCCTATGCGTGCGCGGTTCAATGGTCCGGTACCTACTGCGTGACTGCCTACGTGGGCCATATTCACTTCACGCGCCCCATCCCCTCAGGCCACCTCGTGGAGGTGCGCTCGCGCATCGCGATGACGGGGCGCTCCTCCATGCACATCGTCAACGAGGTGCTTTCCGCCGACCCGCGCGATGGCATTTTTACTCGCGCGTGCGACTGCCTCGTCATCTTCGTGGCCAAAGACACGGAAACCGGCAAGTCGGTCGCCGTGCCGCCGCTGGTTCCGGACACCGTAGAGCACCAGCGTGTGTGGGAAGCCGCGGAATCCCGCATCGAGCTGCGCCAAGCCATCGAAGCGGAGATGGAAAAGCAGACTTATGATGGCCCTTCCGATGCCCCTCGAATGGTCACCCGCTTCTTGGCAAAGCCGACCGACGTCAACTGGGGCGGCAATGTCCACGGTGGTACGGCCATGGAATGGATTGATGAGGCCGGCGCTGCCTGCACCATGGAGTGGTCAGGCGAGCACACGGTGGCGGTCTATGCCGGTGGTATTCGCTTCTACCGGCCTATCCATATTGGAGACCTCATCGAGGTAGATGCCCGTATGATGCGCACGGATACCCGCTCGATGCAGATGTCGATCCACGTCCGCTCGGGTAACCCGCGCGGTGGCCGCGAGAAACTAGAAACCGCCATCCACGCCACTGTGGCCTACATGGGCATGGACGCTGACTGGCAGCCGCTCGCCGCCCGCCAGTTTGTCCCCCGCACCGAAGAAGACAAGCGCCTGTGGGAGCACGCCGGCATCCTTCGTGGCTTGCGCGGCAAGTACTCCCCGAAGCCGCTGGTGGTGGCGCCACAGCATCAGCACGTGGATTAGCCTATGGCTAATCCAGCACCACGCAGCTAGTTCAGCGGCTCAACTCGACACGCCACGTGGAGGGTGCTCGGATCCTTGGCTTTGCGCAACGTGACGTCGCGCGCTCCGACCTCAGTGTTTGTGGCGACGCTCGCTCCGGCTTCAGTGTTTGTGGCGACACTCGGAGCCACAAACACGCCCGTCGTTGCCGGAAGAATAACCGGCTTGTAGAAGTCCGCGCTGATGCGCACAGCACCGGGGAGGGTGCCGTCGAGCACCGACAGCATGCGAGCGTGCGTGTACATGCCGTGCGCGATGGGTGCGGGGAAACCGAAGAGCTTGGCGCCCACGGTGGAGACGTGGATGGGGTTCTTATCGCCGGATGCCGCGGCATAGACGCGGGTGCTCTCGGGGCTAAAGCGCAGCGTCGCCGTGGGGGTTCCTACCTCATCGCCCGGAAAATCGAGGAAGCGCTCGGCTTCAGGGCGCGTTCGCACCTGCCGCGGGGTGTCCTTGGTGAATTTCGCGCTCTGGCCTAGGAAAACCGAAGTCTGGCGCCAGATCTCCTCACCACCCACGCTGTACGTGGTCACCATATCGATAACCAGCCCCTTGCGGTGCGGGCGGAGGTTTTCCGCGTGCACGGAGATGTCGCAACTTTCGTCGACGCGTAGCGGGCGGGTCTGCTCGATGCGGTTCGACAGGTGCACCACGCCGACTGCGGGAAAAGGAAAGTCCTGTGCCGCCATCACCTTGATTGCGAGTGGGAAGGCCAGCGCATACAGGTAGGTGGCGGGCAACTCATTGCCCAGACGCAGGCCCGTGGCTTGGCAGTAGCGGGCCAGGTGCGCGGTATCGACGCGCACTCCCTCGACGCGGTAGGCGGTCTGCGGGTCGTCGACCTTGCGCTTGCCGGCCCCCAGCCCGGGGATGGGCACCGCGCCTACCATGAGTGAGCGGTAAAGGGCGGGAAGGTCAGGAATCTCGTTGAGTGTGGTGACGTTCATTTATGCTCCCATGAGGTTCTGGCCGCACACGCGGACCGTGTTGCCGCTCACCGCGGCGGACGCCGAAGCGGCAAAGAAGGCGACGGTCTCCGCGACGTCGACAGGCAAACCACCTTGCTGCAGTGAGTTCAGGCGGCGGCCGATTTCGCGCGGCCCAGTGGGCATCGCCGCAGTCATGGCGGTTTCGATGAATCCGGGGGCAACAGCGTTGATGGTGGAGCCATTCTCCGCCAAGACGGAGCGCAAGGAATCAACGAGCCCGATGATTCCTGCCTTCGTCGTGGCGTAGTTGGTCTGGCCGCGGTTGCCGGAAATGCCGGCCATGGAGGACACACCAACCACGGCCGCCCCCGGCGCGAGGGCTCCGGATTCGAGGAGGTTTTCGGTAATGCGTACCGGTGCCAGCAGGTTAACAGCAAGGACAGCGTCCCACTGCCCCTCGTTCATGTTGGCCAGCAGCTTGTCGCGGGTGATTCCAGCGTTGTGGACGATGACGTCAATAGCTCGACCATGGCGCTCCTGGGCGTGCTGGGCAATCTTGTCCGCGGCGTGAGGGTCAGTGACATCGAGAGGCAGCGCGGTGCCTTTGACCTTGTTCGCGGTCTTTGCCAGATGCTCGCTAGCTTGCGGGACGTCGATACAAATAACGCTGGCACCGTCGCGCGCCAGCACCTCGGCGATGGTAGCGCCAATGCCGCGAGCAGCACCGGTGACCACCGCGAGGCGCCCGTCGAGCGGCTTCTCCCACTTCGCTGACTCACCGCCGCGTACAGGGGAGCCCTCACTCTGCGCGCCCACGCGGACCACCTGGCCATCCACGAAGGCCGACTTCCCGGAGAGGAAGAAGCGGAGGGTGGACTCCACCTCCGCGGTGGCCGCAGGATCTACCCACACCAGGTTCACGGTACCGCCCTTGCGCATCTCCTTGGCCAAGGAGCGCGTAAAGCCTTCGAGTGCGCGCGCGGTAATCCGGGCGTCGATAGTATCTGCAGCCTCCGGGGTGGTGCCGACAACCACGAGGCGTGCGCACGGCAGGAGGTTTCGCATCTGTGGGTTGAAGAAGTCATACAGCTCGCGCAACTGCTCGGGGGTCTCTAGGCCGGTGGCATCGAAGACGAGGGCGGCGCGCGGGGCCTCCGCAGAGGCGTTGATGATCTGGTAATCCACGGCTAGCTGGGAGCGAAGAAAGTCGGCGATGCGTCCCTGGCCGCCAATGACGATGGGGCCATCGAGCGCCGGTTCGCCTACTTTATGGCGGCGCAGGGGGTGGCCCTGGGGTACACCCGCTTTGGCGGCAAGCGGAGAGTTGATGAGCTTCTCGGCAATGGTGACGTGCGGCATAAGGTGACGCATTCCTTTCTGGGATCTTCACAACCTTGCGAGCATTATTTTGCTAGTTGCAAGGCCCGTTAATTGAGTGATAGAACTAACAATATCACCTTAGTTGTGATGCGAAACGCGCGGTGGGATTGCTACCCCCTCCCACTGGGGCGATTCGCACCAGACCACTCGCGAAGGAGTTTTTGATGACCAACCCCCCGCACCGCGTAGCCATCCTCGGTGGCAACCGCATTCCCTTTGCTCGCTCCAATAAGCAGTACGCTCACGCGTCCAACCAAGACATGCTCACCAGTGCGCTCGACGGCCTCGTGGCGCGCTACGGGCTACACGACGAACGCCTCGGCCTCGTCGCCGCGGGTGCCGTGCTCAAGCACTCCCGCGATTTCAACCTCACCCGCGAGTCGGTCCTCGGTTCCGCGCTCGACTCGACCACCCCAGCACTCGACGTGCAGCAGGCCTGCTGCACTTCTCTTGCGGCAGCAATCCACGTCGGTGATGCCATTGCCCAGGGCCGAATCTCCGCCGGCATCGCGGGCGGAACGGACACCACCTCGGATGCCCCGCTGGCCGTCAATGACACCCTGCGCCGCACGCTGCTCAACCTCACCCGCGCCAAGACCGCCGCTCAGCGCGCCCAGCTCATCGGTTCCATCCGACCCTCGCAGTTAGCCCCGGAGCAGCCGCAGAACGGCGAGCCGCGCACCGGATTGTCCATGGGAGATCACGCCGCCATCACCGCCCGCGAAATGAACGTGAGCCGCGAAGCCCAGGACGAGCTGGCACTCGCCTCCCACCAGAACCTCCATCAGGCCTGGGAAGAGGGCTTCTTCGATGACCTCACCACCGGATTCCTCGGCGTCAACCGCGATACCAACCTGCGCCCGGATTCCTCCCTGGAGGCCCTAGCCAAGCTCAAGCCGGTCTTCGGCAAGCGCGATGCCGAACAGCACGGCACGCAGGCCACCATGACCGCGGGCAATTCCACACCGCTGACCGACGGCGCCTCCGTCGCCCTGCTGAGCTCCGAGGAGTGGGCAGCCGAGCACAATATCGAGCCCCGCGCCTTCCTCGTCGATTCCGAGACCGCGGCCGTCGACTTTGTCCACGGCCCAGATGGCCTTCTCATGGCCCCCACCTACGCGGTCCCGCGCCTGCTGGAGCGCAACAACCTGACCCTCCAGGATTTCGATTTCTACGAAGTCCACGAGGCCTTCGCGTCCCAGGTACTCGCCACCCTGTCTGCATGGGAGGACGAGACCTACTGCCGCGAGCGCCTCGGCCTGCAGTCTGCGCTGGGCCCCATCGACCGTGCCAAGCTCAACGTCAAGGGCTCCTCCCTTGCCGCTGGGCACCCCTTCGCCGCCACCGGCACCCGCATCCTCGCCACTACCGCCAAGATTCTCGAAGAAAACGGTGGTGGGCGCGCCCTCGTCTCCATCTGTGCGGCCGGCGGACAGGGTGTTGCAGCCATCGTCGAGCGTTAAGAAAAGCCTCCTAGAAAGGACCTCCTCATGCCACTGACCAAGTCTTCCGCGGACAAGAAGTCCGTCTCACCAGAACTCAACAACCAGGCCACGACCGACGCCCCCAAGGCCGAGGCCCGCAGCCCGCACCGCCTGCCCACCACCCCGAAGCCCTCAGTGGCCACAGAACTGGCTGCGCTTCTCGACGGCCCCCACGCCGCCTTCCGCCAGGAGCTGCGCACCTTCCTCAACGACCCTTCGCTCTTCCCGAAGCCGGACCTGCCGATGGCAGAGCAGCGCCAGCACACCTTTGACAACCTCTCCAAGGTCCGCGATTTCGGCGGTTTCAACCACGGCCTGCGCCGCGCCAACGGCGGTTCCGGTAAGCCGAACCTGTCCACCTTCACCCTGGAGGGCCTAGCCTGGGTTGATGGTTCACTGGCTATTAAGTCCGGCGTGCAGTGGGGCCTGTGGGGCGGCGCCCTGGATCAGCTCGGCACTGAACGCCACCTCGAGTGGGTCAAGAAAGCCGCCAGCCTGGAGCTGCCAGGCTGCTTCGCTATGACCGAGCGCGGCCACGGCTCTGACGTGCAGTCCCTGGAAACCACCGCCACCTTCGACCCAGAGACCAACGAGTTCGTCATCAACACCCCCTCCGATTCCGCGGTGAAGAACTACATCGGCAACGCCGCCAAGGACGGCCGTGCGGCCGTCGTCTTCACCCAGCTGATCACCCCTGACAGCGATGGCCGCTCCCACGGCGTGCACGCCATCATCGTCCCGATCCGCGATGAAGAAGGCAACGAGCTGCCGGGCGTGACCTTGGGCGATCATGGCCACAAGGGTGGTTTGGTGGGCGTCGACAATGGCACCCTGCGCTTCGACAATGTCCGCGTGCCGCGCGAGAACCTCCTCAACCGCTTCGCCGATGTCGATGAGAAGGGTAAGTACACCTCCCCCATCGAGTCCAAGAATGCCCGCTTCTTCACCATGCTGGGCACTCTCATCCGCGGCCGCATCGGCGTCTCCGGTGCGGCGGGCGCGGCCACCGAGGCATCCCTGGACATCGCCATCCGCTACGCCAACCGCCGCCGCCAGTTTGAGGGCGCGACCGGCGCTGAGAAGCGCCTCATCGAGCACCGCCAGCACCGCCGCCGTCTGCTCATTCCGTTGGCCCGCACTTATGCGCTGCACCTGCTCTACAACCAGATTCTGGAGCGCTACCAGGAGCAAAACGATCAGCACGAGGCTGGCACCTGGTCAGTGACGGAGCCGACCGAGGAGCAGAAGTTCGCCTCCCGCGAGATGGAATCCCTGGCCGCGGCCATCAAAACTGCGCAGACCCAGCACGCCACCCGCACCATCCAGGAATGCCGCGAGGCTTGCGGCGGCGCTGGCTACATGTCGGAGAACCGCCTGACTACCTACCGTGCCGACTCCGATGTCTTCGCCACCTTCGAGGGCGATAACACCGTGCTCATCCAGATGGTGGGCAAGAACCTGCTCACCGCCTATGGCCGCGCGATGAATGACATGAGCCCGTGGGACACCGTGAAATACGCGGCCTCCACCGCCACCGATGTGGTTCGTCGCCGCTATGGATTCACCACCCGCCTGCAAAGCCTCGTGGACCGCGTGAATCCTTCAGAAGCTTCGCTTTTCGACGCCACCTACCAGGCCAAGCTCATCGACGACCGCGCCCAGTCCATCCTCTTCTCCCTCGTGCGCCGCATCCAGCCGGCCCGCAAGGCTGATAAGGTGCAGGCTGCCGCCATCATGGACCAGTGCCAGGATCACCTCATCGCCGCCGGCTGGGCCCGCGTGGATACCTTGTTGGTCCAGGCCATGATTGAGGCCGAGGAGCGCCTTGAGGAAGGTTCGCTGGCACGCCAGGTCTTTGAGCAGCTGCGCCACCTCTTCGTCTTCGACACCTTGGTCCAGCACGCGGGCTGGTACCAGGAACACAACCTGATCCCGGCAGGCCGCATCAAGGCCGCCCGCGCCGCCATCAACGACCTCGTGGATTCGCTGGCACCGTGGTCCGTCGTGCTCGTCGATGCCTTCGGCGTTCCGCCTGAGGTACACAACATCCCGATGCTCACCGAGGCTGGAGTGGATCCGCTCCACGTCTAGTCACTCCACGCATAGGGAGGGCACTTCCGCCATCCGGCGGGGTGCTCTCCCTAGTTTTCTGCCAGTAGCGATAGGGACTGTTTACTCTCTGAGCTATGACCACACAGCATCCGATGTTCTCCAGTTCCTTCCCACCCTCCGATGATCTCCTTGAGCCAAGCCCGCTTCGCAATGACATCGCATTGCGCCTCTGCCACGGCGAATCTCGCCAGGACATCCACAACGACTACATTGAAGTCCTCGATGACCCCTCCGAATGGGAGGCCAGCTACGAGGAACCTTATCCAGAGGATTTTGACACCATCATCGACGAAGTTGCCGCAGAATACGGCCGGTTGGTCACAGAAAAGTCGGAGGATGTTAAGCGCCTCGAAGCCCTGCGCGAGGAGCTTGCTCAGCGCGATATCTCCTTCACGTTCAACGAGGCCTGGGATCTCTCAGACGGCGTCTGGGTAGGCTCCAAGCTCGCTGAGAAGGAAGGCCGCAGCGGCTATGCCTACTGCCACCGACAGGACATCAGCCGAGTTATTTACGACGGCGAGCTGTACTTCGGTTTCTCCGCGATGGAGAAAAACGAAGAAGCAACCATCAAGGTCGGCGAGCAACTCGTCGAGGCCCTGCGCGCCGTGGGCTTTGATCCCGAGTGGAATGGCTCGACGACAGCGCGCGTTCTGTGCCAGGACGTCGCTCTCGAATTCCCCCTCGCCGAAGATCTCACCGATGCCGAGTAAATAGCCCCACAACGCTAGCCCTGTATAGGGCTAGCCCGCCACAACCATCCAGATGGCTACCATGTGCACCACCGCCGCGGCGATCGTCGCGGTGTGGAAGTGTTCGTGGTAGCCATACCAGCGCGCATTACGCCCCGGCCACTTGAAGCCGTACATCAACGCACCCAGCGAGTACACCACCCCACCTGCGAACAGCAGCCACACTACAGCCGGCCCCGCGGACTGCCACAGGTTTGGCAGCAGCGGCAGAATGAGCCAGCCCAGGACGAGGTAGACCACCACATCCAACCACCGCGGATGATTGATCCACACCAAATTCAAGACCACGCCCATGATGGCGCCCACCCACGCCGCAGTTAGCATCCATAGCGCCTGCGTCGGCTCCAGCACGATGGCGCACAGCGGCGTGTACGTCGCCGCGATAAACACAGAAATCGTCGCGTGGTCAGCACGCCGCCACCATTGCACCGCGCGCATCGATACCCACGGCCAGCGGTGGTACAGGGCTGAGACCGTAAAGAGCCCCACCACTCCCACGCCGTAGACCGTCACCGCGAGACCCTGCCACCACGGCAACGTCATCCACCCAAAGGTAATGAGGACGGTCGATGCGATGAGGGAAGCAATCGCGGCAAAGAAATGGCCCCAGCCGCGCGTCAGTGGACGCGGACCACGGTCCGCCATCCAATAGGTGCGCTGGATGAGCTGCTCCATCGTGCTGTGTTCGCGCATAGAGCTGTCTTCAACTGGAAACTCTTGCGGGGAGGATATGTGAGCACTGGGTGCGTTCATAGTGAGGGCCCTTGCCTTGTCTGAAATGAGGGTCATGCGAATAACGCATTCACCCTCAAAACTTACGTACCCGTAACTATACGGCGGGGCGCTGCAGCGGACAAGGGCTAAGCGAAAGTTACCGCCAGGTTTTCTGCCGCTATGTGCAGTTCGAAGGCGCCGACAAAGTAAACTTCACTATTTGTGTTTTCCTATGTCTCAGTTCCTCGCCGCACCGCGACGTTGCTCGCGGCCGTCATGGTGGCGCTGGGGGCGGCGTCGGCAGGCGTCGGCTCCGCTTCCGCTCAGTCCAGCACGATCGGCGAGGTTTCCTCGCGCGTGACCAACCCGCAGCCCTGGCTGGGCGACGAGCCTTTCATCACCTCACAGCGCCACATGGGCGGCAACCACTGGGTGGTGGACGTGTGGTCCCCGGCCAACCGTGCGGTGATTTCCAATAACGTCCTGCTCCCCGAGGGCGATAAGCCGCGCCCCTCCTTCTACCTGCTGCCCGGCGTGGAGGGCGGCCAGGCGGGCATGAACTGGATGACGCACACCGATATTCGCCAATGGGCCGTGGGCAAGAACGTCAACGTGGTGATGCCACTCGGCGGCGCCTATTCTCTCTACACCGATTGGGATAACGAGGATCCCATCTTGGGCGTCAACAAGTGGAACACCTACATGACCACTGAGTTGCCCCCGCTGATCGACGCCGAATTCCACGGCACCGGCCGCGATGCCATTGGTGGTGTTTCCTCCACCGGCGGTGCTGCACTCGACATCGCCGGCCACGCCCCACAGCGCTACAAGGCCGCGGCCTCCTACTCCGGCTGCCCGGTGCGCTCCGGCGCGATTGGCTTCCCCACTTCCACCGCGATGATGGCCTACGGCGGCGGCTCCTCCTTCAACGCGTGGGGCCTGCCGGGCTCCCCGCAGTGGTTCGACCACGACCCCAACGCTAATCCCGGCCGCCTTCGCGACGTCGAGGTCTTCGTGGGCTCGGCCTCCGGCACCCCGGGCCCCATCGATGGCACGAACAAGCCCAGCCAGTGGCTCGGGCCCCGCGCGATAGAGATGGTGGCCAACCACTGCTCGGAGGAATTCACCCGCAACGCCCGCAACGCCGGGGTGCGCGTGAACCGTTACTTCAGCCCCCAAGGCTCGCACACCTTCGGCCTCTTCTCTCACCAGATGAAGCTGAGCTGGGACCAGACCATCGCCCGCACCATCGGTGCTTAAGTAATAACAGGTTGCCGCCTCACTTCGGGCGATGTCCCCGATGCACCCTAATTTCACAGAGCCTCGGATGAACAACTAGACCTTCAACGTGCACGTCTACCTGAAAAGTGGGATTGACGCATTTCAAGGTCCTGCGGTAAAATGCTGGTTAATAGTTCAGCCCGCCCGGTTTCTCTTCGGAAACTCGGAGTGGGCTGGATCTCTATTTACGCCGTTCCGCCGAACCGATCCCCACAACAACTCGTCCCCTCTCTAGATTGGCTTCCCATGTCTTCATCGCTCAAGCCAGCAGCGACCATTGACGAGCATATTATTCGGTTGCAAAGCCGTGGCATGAAGATCGACAAAGCTTTAGCTGAACAATGGTTTTCACACGTTAGCTACTACCGACTTTCTGCCTATTGGTATCCAGCCAGACAATTCAATGAAGACGGAACTAGTCGTTCAAGTCACTTCGTCGATGGTACCGATTTTGTGCACGTCATCTCCTTATATGAAGCCGATAGGAAACTCCGCACCCTGATCCATGACGGAATGGAGCGAATCGAAGTAGCGATGCGAACCAAGCTCGTCGAGCTGCTATGTACTCGACACCCCAATGATCCTACTTTCTACCTCCGCTCAGACGACTTTCGGCCAAACTTCGACCACGTGTCGTGGCTGAGTACAGCGTATGGACGACTCGCGAGGGCAAAGAAGAACGACGCCGTGAAGCACTACATTGATGAATACGGTGGACAGTATCCCATGTGGGTTGTGGCTGAAGTGCTCGATTTTTCGGATATTTCAAAGCTCTATGCAGGCTTAGGATCCAACGATCAGCGATCGATTTCGGAAGCGCTGGATATAAAGATCGACTTCGCTAGTTTGAATAGGAATCAGAAGCAAAAACTTACGAAAAAACATCCGCTGGCAAGTTGGCTCGAGCAGCTAACTATCATTCGGAATACGTGTGCGCACCATGGAAGGCTATGGAATCGTTCTTTTGCTCCGGCTCCAACTGAAGTTATCCGTAGCAATGGGAGCCTTTACCTCCTGCCAGAGATTCAAAGTGAAAAGCTATTCGGCGCTTTAATTGTCATGGCGCATATGCTACGAACCGTGTCCCCTGGGACTACCTGGCCTGACAAAGTAGTGGCATCATTAAACCAGCACTTCCTCACGAATCCTCTTGTTGAAAAAGCCAGTATCGGAATTCAAAGCGACTGGGATGAAAAGACACTTTAAGTTCTTTTCATGCCTTTGAAGCAACAAACAGTTGCGAATTTCGTGGGTCTTACGAAGCGGCTCTTCGGGGAAAGAAAAGCCCAGCCGAAGCTGGGCTTTTCTTCTAGAAACTGCGGGACAAGCAGCGTGAGTGGGGCCTACTCCACCACGGAGTTTGCCCCGACCGCGTGGCCGAAGAGGTCCGGCAGGGTTGCAGCCCAGGCCTCACGCAGCTCAGAAACGGCGATGGACTCGCCGCCGAGTTCCAGTTCACCGTTGTCGGTGGTCTGGCCGACGACGACGGCCGGTACACCGCACTCCTCAGCGCGCTGCAGCAGCATGTCGACGCGGTCCGCGGTCGTCGCCACGAGCACGCGGGAGGCGGACTCGGAGAAGGCAGCCACGAAGGCATCCTCATGGACCTTGGACAGGTCCAGACTCAAGCCCACGCCGCTGCGCTTGGCCATCTCGAATGCGGTGACGGCAAGGCCACCCTCGGAGATGTCGTGTGCAGCGGTCAAGCCTTCGTTGCCCACGAAGAAGTCCGCGAGGCGCTGCTCGTTGGCCAGGTCCACCTGCGGCGGCAGACCATTCAAACCATTCTCCGACTCATTTCCTTGCTCACGAGCGCTGACCTGCTGCCAGATGGAGCCGCCAAATTCATCCTTGGTCTCACCCAGCAGCACGAGTACCTCCGGCTCCTCCACGAGGCCGAGCTCGTTGCCGATGGACTTGTGGACGTCATCGATAACGCCGAGGACACCCACGACGGGCGTCGGCAAGATCGGCTCCTCGCCGGTCTGGTTGTAGAAGGAGACGTTGCCACCGGAGACGGGGATGCCGAGTTCCACGGCGCCGTCGGCAAGCCCATGCACGGACTCGCGGAACTGCCACATCACGTCCGGGTTTTCCGGGGAGCCGTAGTTGAGGCAGTTGGTAATGGCCACCGGGCGGGCACCGGTGACGGCGACGTTGCGGTAGGCCTCCGCCAGCGCCAGGCGGGTGCCCATGTTCGGGTCCAGCTTGGTGTAGCGACCAGAGGCATCGGCCGATACCGCGATACCGCGGCCGGTCTCCTCGTCGATGCGCAGCACACCAGCGTTCGCGTGGTGGGACTGCACGGTGTTGCCGCGCACGTAGCGGTCGTACTGGTTGGTGATGAAATCACGCGAGCACAGCGCCGGGGAGGCCACGAGCTTCTTCAGCGCCACGGTGAGGTCCTGCTTCTCGACGCCCTGGAACTCCTGCAGCGCATCCTGCCACTCCGGGCGGGCATAGGGGCGGTCGTAGACCGGGGCCTCGTCCGCGATGGTGCCGGCCGGGGCGTCCACGACGACCTCGCCCTGGTGGCGGATAATGAGGTGCTTGCCGGTGGTAACCTCACCGATCTCAGCGCAGGTGACATCCCAATGCGCGCAGATCTCCTTGAACTTCTCCACGTTCTCCGGGGTCACCACGGCACACATGCGCTCCTGGGACTCGGAGGCGAGGATCTCTGCAGCGGTCATATCCATTGCGCGCAGCGGGACGTTGTCCAGGTTGATCTCCATGCCACCATCGCCGGCGGCGGCCAGCTCGGAGGTGGCGCAGGCCAGGCCCGCACCGCCCAAGTCCTGGATGCCCACGACGATGCCGGACTTGTACAGCTCCAGGCAGCACTCGATGAGAACCTTCTCCGCGAACGGGTCACCCACCTGCACGGCCGGCAGCTTGCGCTCGGCGCCGTCCTCGAAGGTGTCAGAAGCCAGCACGGACACGCCACCGATGCCGTCGAGGCCGGTGCGCGAACCGAAGAGCATGACCTTGTTGCCGGTACCGGAGGCAAAAGCGAGCTTGAGGTCCTCCACCTTCAGCGTGCCCACGCACAGCGCGTTGACCAGCGGGTTGCCCGCATAGGACTCATCAAAAACGGTTTCGCCGCCAATGTTGGGCAGGCCCAAGCAGTTGCCGTAGTGCGAAATACCGCCGACAACACCGGGCAAAACGCGCTTGGTGTCGGGGGCATCAGCCGGGCCGAAGCGCAGCTGGTCCATCACGGCAATCGGGCGCGCACCCATCGCCATGATGTCGCGGACGATGCCGCCGACACCCGTGGCCGCACCCTGGTGCGGCTCCACGTAGGACGGGTGGTTGTGGGACTCCACGCGGAAGGTCACCGCGTTGCCGTCTCCGATGTCCACCACGCCGGCGTTCTCACCGATGCCGGCGAGGATCTTGGAGCCCATCTCCTCGGTCATGGTCTCGCCGAAGTAGCGAAGGTGCGTCTTGGAGGACTTATAAGAACAGTGCTCCGACCACATCACCGAGTACATGGTCAGCTCGGCGTCGGTGGGGCGGCGGCCCAGGATCTCGCGGATGTGCGCGTACTCGTCATCCTTCAGGCCCAACTCGCGGTAGGGCTGCTCCAGCTCGGGCTGCGCGGCCGCCTGCTCGACGGTGTCGTTGTGTACGGTCATTGTTTCTCCTTATAACCGTCGGCGCGGGTTAAGCGACGACCTTGAGGGCGGACACAAACAAACCCAGACCGTCGGTGGACGGGCCGGTGAGAAGATCGATGGCATGCTCCGGGTGCGGCATCAGCCCCACCACGTTGCCGGCCTCGTTGGTGATGCCGGCGATGCCGTTGATGGAGCCGTTGAAGTTATCGGTATAGCGGAAGACCACGCGGCCCTCGCCCTCCAAGCGCTCCACGGTCTCCGCATCTGCTTGGAAACGGCCCTCGCCGTGCTTCGCCGGGATGAGGATCCGCTGGCCCTGCTCAAACTCGCTAGTCCAGGAGGTCTGTGCGTTCGCCACCTCGAGGTAGGTATCCACGCAGTGGAAGTGCAAGCCCTGGTTACGGGTCAGGGCGCCGGGCAGCAGGCCGGCCTCCGTCAAAACCTGGAAGCCGTTGCAGATGCCGAGCACCGGCATGCCCTTATTCGCTGCTTCCACCACTGCGCGCATCACCGGGGCCAGCGCCGAAATAGCGCCGGAGCGCAGGTAGTCACCGTAGGAAAAGCCACCGGGGACAACGACGGCGTCCACTCCTCGCAGGTCTTCATCCGCATGCCACAGGGACACGACGTCGGCGCCGGCGGTGCGGGCGGCGCGGGCCGCGTCGACGTCGTCAAGCGTGCCGGGGAAGGTAATAACGCCGATCTTCATTACTGGATAACCTCGTAGTCCTCGATCACGGTGTTCGCCAGAAGGGTGGACGCAACCTTCTCGAGTTCCTCGGCGCTGACCGAATCATCGACTTCAATTTCAAAGCGCTTGCCCTGGCGCACGTCGCTGACACCAGCAACCCCCAGGCGGCCCAGCGCGCGGACGACGGCCTGACCTTGCGGGTCCAAAATCTCGGCCTTGGGCATGACATTGACAACTACACGAGCCATGAAAATTCTGCCTTACTGTGCGTGAGTATAGGTGCCCCGCCAGTCTATCCCGCCAGCGGGAAAGATTCGGAATCTTTGGGGTGGTGAATTCAAACCAAACGGCTGAAGAATTCTTGGGGAATCCCGGCTTAACCCCCAGCTCGCGCGTTGTCCTCCGGTATCCCGTGGCGGCGAAGGCAGGTAGAACCAGATGCGTTGTCATTTTCTCGCTGATTAAAGGAACCTCTCATGCGCCTCACACGCATCGGCTCTCTCGCCATCGCTGCATTAGTGTCTACCTGCGTCGTTGTCCCCCAGGCCGGCGCCGCGGTGGATGGCTCCACTGCCGTCATCTCGGAGGTCTACGGTGGCGGCGGCAACAAGAACGCCCCTTTCACCAACGACTTCATCGAGCTCTACAACCCAACGGGTTCCGCCATCGACCTCACCGGATGGTCCGTGGAGTATTTCTCGTCCAAGGGCAACTCCGGCGGAAAGACCACGCTTAACGGTTCCATCCCGGCTGGCGGCTACTACCTCATCCAGGAAGGTGGCGGCGGCACAGGCGAGCCGCTGCCCACCCCGGATGCTGAGGGCGGTCTCAGCATGTCCGGCTCCAAGGGCTCGGTGAAGCTTTACGACGCCTCCGGGGCCGAGGTCGACGTGGTGGGGTACGGGGAGACGTCGCTCAGCGAGGGCTCCCCTACCTCCTCCTTGAGCAACACCACCTCCGCGCAGCGTGATGACGCCGGCACCGACACCGACGACAACGCCGCCGACTTCAGCACCGCCGGCCCGACTCCTACCTCCTCCGGCGGCGGCGCCACCGCGCCGGAGAACCCGCAACCGGAGGACCCGCAGCCGGCCGAGCCGGGCGCTACCGTTACCATCCCGGAAATCCAGGGCACCGGCGCGGAGTCCCCACTCAAGGGCCAGAACGTCACCACCCAGGGTGTTGTCACCGCCATGTGGCAGGGTGAGAAGTCCCTCAACGGTTTCACCATCCAGACTCCGGGCACGGGTCAAACTGCGCCGACCGAGGCCTCTGAGGCCGTCTTCGTCTACACCGGCGGCACCGGCTTCTACCCAAAGATTGGGGAATCCGTCGAGGTTACTGGCTCCGTCGACGAGTACTACGGCCAGACCCAAATCGCCCTAGCCCAAGGCTCCGTCCTCGACACCGCACTCGATCCCGTCACCCCGCTGTCCCTCGACGCCCTGCCGGAAGGCGACGAGGCCCGCGAAAAGCTCGAGTCCATGCTGCTCAAGCCAGGCGTACACACGGTGACTGATAACTACGGCCTCAACCGCTACGGCGAGTTGGGCCTGGCCCCGGGTACGGAGGCGCTGCGCCAACCTACCGATATCGTCTCCCCCGGGTACTCAGGAACAAAAGGACATGGAAGCGTCTAACGCGGCAAAGTACGTCATCTTGGACGACGGTTCCACGCGCGACTTCTCCCGTGATGGTGCGTCCACGAAGCTGCCCTACATCATGCAGAACGGCTCGGATGTGAAGACCATCCGCACCACCAACCAGGTGGAGTTTGCCGACTCTGGCGTCATCCTGGGATACGGCCACGAGCAGTGGCGCTTCCAACCCACCACGATGATTACGGGTGATTCCGCTACCGCGGACCTGCCGATTACGTGGGACCCGGCCCGCCCGGAGGCTCCGCAGGTCGCTGGTGATTACACCGTGGCGGCGTTTAACGTGCTGAACTTCTTCATCAACCTAGGTGAGGACAACGGCGCGAAGTCCTACAAGGACCGCTTTGGCAACGGCGTCGGCTCCGACAGCCCCACCTTCCGCGGGGCGTGGTCCGAGTCCGCGTTCAATGACCAGAAGGGCAAGATCCTCACCGCGCTGGAGGGCCTCGATGCCGATGTCATTGGCTTGTCGGAGATCGAAAACGCCGCGAACACCGTGGGTGGCACCTATGACGATGCCGTGAAGTACCTCGTAGATGAACTCAACTCCCGCGCGGGTTCTGAGAAGTGGGATTACGTCAAGGCCCCAGCGAACTCCGCGGCGGACACGGATGTCATCCGCACCGCGATTATCTACAAGAAGGACCGCGTCCAGCCAGTAGGTGAGGCCACCTTGCTAGAGGACGAGCGTTTCAAGGGCACCGCCCGCACCCCGCTCGCCGCCGAGTTCCAGCCCGTCTCCGACAAATGCACTGCTGAGGGCCTGGATTCCTTCGTGGTGGTCACCAACCATTTCAAGTCCAAGGGTTCGGTGGCTAAGGGCGACGAGGACACCGGCGACGGCCAGGGCAACAACCCCAACGTGCGCAATGCCCACGCCCAGGCAGTCCTGGATGGTTTGTCCAAGCAGCCACAGTGGCAGGAGAAGGCCACTTTCGTCATGGGTGACTTGAACGCTTACTCCAAGGAAGATGCCATCTCCGTCTTCCGCAACGCCGGCTACACCATCCCGGTTGAGGAGCTCAACGCACAAGAGGACTGGCAGGACGTGGCCTCCTACCAGTTCTCCGGCCGCCTCGGCTCCCTCGACCACATTCTGGCCAACGAGCACGTCGACGCCCAGGCCGCACAGACCTGGAACATCAACTCCGACGAGCCCATCGCCATGGAGTACTCCCGCCGTAACTACACCGGCGGGGACGTCTTTGAGTCCGATAACCCGTACCGCTCCTCCGACCACGATCCGGTCAAGGTGGGCTTCAACCTTGCCCAGGTTTCCCGCTCTGCTGACGAGCTCAAGGACTGTGACAAGGCCGAGGACCCAGCGCCGACTGACGACGCCCGCGGCATCAAGTCCGTCACCATTGACGACAATGGACATCTCATCATCACCTACACCGACGGCACCACCGAGGATGCTGGCAAGGTCGTCGGCTCCGATGGCAAGGACGGTAAAGACGGCGACAAGGGCGACAAGGGCGATGCCGGCCAGGACGGTAAGGACGGCGCCGACGGTAAAGGCGGCCGTGGTATCAAGTCCGTGACTACCAACGACAAGGGCGAGGTGGTCGTCACCTACACCGACGGCACCTCTGAGATTCTCGGTACCCTCGCCGGTTCGAAGGGCGACCAGGGCATGCCGGGCCGCGATGGCTTCGATGGCGCACCAGGCCGCGACGGCACCGATGGCCGCGATGGCGCAAACGGTAAAGACAGCAAGGACGGCCGCGGTATTAAGTCCGTGACCACGGATGCCGACGGTAACCTCGTCATCACCTACACCGACGGCACCTCAGAAACCGTCAAGTCCGGCGACAAGCCGGCGACCCCGGCAGGTGGTTCCTCTGTGAGTGAGCGTTGCTTGCCGACGGTCCTCGGCCTCACCATCCCAGCAGCCCTCGCCATCCCACTGGCCTTCCTCGGGAACATCAGCGCGCAGTTCAATATCCCGGGCCTTGAGCCGGTACAGAAGCAAATTGAGTCGCTGACGTACAACGTCACGCGCAACATCCCACGCGAGGCTCAGTACGCAGCTGGTGGTATCGGCCTGCTGGCAGTCCTCGGCATCATTGCCGCTGCCTGTGTCCCAACCGAGTCTGAATAGAGCGCTCTCCCGAGTTTAATGTGTGCGTTTTGTATGTAAGCCTTGGACTCAAGGTCATTTTTCTCCGAGCGTAACGGACATTTCGTGTGGATTTAGGAACCCCGCCCCAGCCTTTTCTTACGCCTAGGCTGGGGTTCCATTCGTAGTCGATGTGGGCGTCGTATGTGGCTGGTCGCCGTTTGGGTGGCCGCGCCGTTTGAGTTCTTCTTTCGCCCAGGTAGCGCGTGGTGCTTTTCTCCTTGGCGTTCGAAGTCTTGTTACTTGGCTAACTCCAGTGGCGCTACAGGTTCTTCGGTGTGGGTATCGAGCCACCAGTCTGAAGGGTCCCAAGTTTTGTCCGTCATGGATAAGCTTTCAAGTCATGCCCGGAGACAACAGGTCCATATAGCTCCCGCAGAGAAAACCAACCCCGACTAACCCACCCACGAGGTTGGCAACCTATATAGGATCCCCAGCGCAGCCGGCCAGTCGGACCCGATGAAACAAGAGGCCACCCCTCCCCTATTTGGGGGAACACGAGGCAACATCAAACCGCCTGACGGTTGCACGGCCCTTTTCGATGCCTCATAATTCACTGCAAGGTGAATGGGAATTACCCCAGTTCACCCCACACATCATCATCTCTCACCTGCAAAGGATACTCATGAAGTTCTCTCTTCGGAAATCTACTATCGCAGCAATAGTGGCTACAATAACCTGTCTGTCCCCCACCGTAGCAAATGCTCAAACCCAAGCATTTCACGACTCTGTGGTGGGCGTGTCAGAAACAGGCGAGGAGCTATTCCTGCCAATTGCAACTGATAACGATGACCTCAACTCTGGCACGGAGGCAGTTGGACTTTCCGGATTTCCAAACACGGCGACCTCCCAAGACCGCGAAACCACGGTAGGGACTTACTCGATTATCGGTACCGATGATCGGCAAAAGGCATCTCCCAACCCGGCTATCGTCCAGATCCAGCGAGACGGCTTTAACCATTGTACTGGCTGGATGATTTCACCAGATACTCTCATTACGGCTGCCCACTGCCTTTACGAAAAAGATAAGCAGCGATGGACTCCAAAGCTCATTTTCCGTCCATCAGATTGGAGCCAGTGGTCTTATACCTTTGCGTCCCAAAAGTGGGTATCCGCCAAATACCCCACTACCGGGTCCGCCGATCACGACTGGGGAGTTGTAAAGTTTGCAAAGCCGATTTCTTCCAGCTGGTTTGGAATTAAACCGAGCGATACTTCTTCCGCTTTCTCCGGGCAAAAAGCAACTGTCACCGGATTTCCAGGAGAAAAAGGCGAGGGCCTGATTCGCGACTACGGACAACTGTGGACAATGAGCGGAATCCTTCAACCAGGAACCCAAACTCGACTCTGCTATAACTTGGACACCACGGGCGGACAAAGCGGCTCGCCAGTCTATACCACAGACAACGCTGCCATCGGCATTCACACGCATGGCATCAGCGATCTCGGCTGCCCTGAAAACAGTGCCCTACGTATCAGCCCAAGCATGCTAAATACCTTCAATGACATTAAGGAGATCCAAAACAATGCAACCACAGATCCCGGTTCCAGCTCAGGTTCAAGCTCTCATTAATAACCCCAGTAACCTTCTCGGACTCATTGGTACCGTTCTGGGCATTATTTCCCTAGTTGTTGCAATCAGTGTCGGCCAAGGCCTCCCCAACGATGGGCAGTCCAAGCCTAATGCAGGAGAATCAACGATTCGCGTTGTAACCTCCAGTGGTAACTCGGCAGGCGAATGTAAGCTTATTGGCCTTTCGCAGGAAAAGGTACACACGACTAATGCCAAAGGCGTGTACTTCTACGCGTTGGAACCTGGTTCGCATACCATCAACGCATCTTGTTCAGGGCTTTCCAGTCTTTCCTCCGCGCGAGCGCTCGAGGGTAGTCAGGAAGTAACCGTGAATGACGAGCCGGTGATGGTAAAGATTGTTGTTAAGTAGATTGGCCCTAACTTTCTTGGTTCTAAAGAGCTAAGAGAAACACGCGTGTGCCCCCAGGGAAACCTCCTGGGGGCACACGCTTTTCAATGAACCACACCTAATTCGAGAGGGAACCGTACTTTCGTACGCGCCCGTATGAGAAGCTGGCGCATTTAATGACAGCAGCAAAACATCATTTTCAAACAAATGAACGCTTTTAAACCTCTGCCCCAAGAGCGCCAAACGCTTATCTGCATGTGTTTACACGGGCAGTTGGCTGTAAACCTGTAAAGACCCCATCACCTTCAATGCACATCGCGATGATCTGTTTGAAGTTAGCCACAAGAACTAGCTTTTCCAAGTAGAAGTTGACGCAACGCCACCGAGTCGTGGCGCCTCCAACACCCCCATGTAGTACCGAGTACGCGCTAGACGCCGCCAACAGTGCAGCCGGACACCCGCCAGCATTACTGACGGAGCTTCCTGCCACTAACTCACTGACCCGCGACGCCGGAATACTCGCTAAGTTCGTCTCTGCTCAGCCAGGTCAAGCCCCTCATAAGAGAGGCTTTTCTCGCTCCGATTGCGGGTGGGGCAATTGAAACCTACGTCCGCTACCGCAATTCGGGGATTGCGCTCGTGAAACACGCAGCCAGCACACCCGACGGGTTCACAAACCTACACCGCGTCTAATTCGGCCACACCCCAAAGAAAAAGAGGTTGGTGGGCTATTCGGCGTGCGTGAAAACGGAATAGTCGGCGGGGCGGGCACCTGCTGCCATGGCGCGCTCGGCAGCCTTGAGGAAATCGGAAACAACCTTGCGGTCATCAAGGTTGCGTCCCGAAATGGACAGGCGCACGGTATTGCCGCGCTCGGCGGAGCGCTCCGCGGCGCGGATGATGTTGCGGCGCCACCACTTCGCAGAACCAAAACCCTCACCAAAGGACAGGTTGCGGGCTTGGTGGAGCTCGCCAGAGCGCAAATCATGGATACCTCGGGTAGAGGCGGCGAAGTCGAAGTCAAACTCGGGAAGGACAGTGAGCGTGCCTTCCGACATGCGCCAGCGCGGCGGCGCAAAGATAGTGGGTTCGAAACCGATCTTTGCCATCTGCCGCGTCGCCCCCTTCAGGCGCAGACGTGCCTCGTGCGCATCCAAGTTCGCGAACTCCGCGCGGCGGCCCTGAACTGCTTGGTCGAAGCCGTTGAGAATGAGCACGCGGCCGCCCTCCGCTTGATCACGCAACCACGATCGCGTCGACTCATCCTTAGCTAGGTGCCAATTGCCATCGATGTGTGGCGCTACGAGCAAGGACACCGGGATATCCGCTTTATCGAACTGCTCCAGCAGGTCAGCGGCCTGCCTTCGGGTGTCGTCGAAGATACTGGAAATCGAAACCAAAAGGTGGCCATGCATAAGGAAAATTATCGCATAGCCACCGCGCCGCCGCGCGCCGAGCGGGGGTGATGCTTAAGCCTCCGCCCCCGTAGCTTGGTTAATCAGCCACGCATACTCGAATGCTGCTTGCCGCCACTTGGCATAGCGGCCAGACACACCACCATGGCCGGCGGCCATCTCCGTCTTGAGGAGGAACTCGCCGCCGGTGGCGACGTCGCGAAGCTTGGCTACCCACTTAGCCGGCTCCACATAGAGCACGCGGGTGTCATTGAGCGAGGTCAGCGCCAGAATATTCGGATACTTCTGCGGGGCGATGTTTTCGTATGGCGCGTAGGAGGCCATGTAGTCGTAGACCTCCGGGTCGTGGTACGGGTCGCCCCATTCCTCCCACTCCACCACCGTGAGCGGCAGCTCCGGCATGAGAATGGAGGTCAGTGGGTCCACGAAGGGCACATTAGCTTCGATGGCCTTGAACCTATCCGGTGCCATGTTCGCCACCGCGCCCATGAGCAGGCCACCGGCGGAACCGCCTTCAGCCACTAAGGTGTCCGGCGTGGTCACCCGGCGCGCGATGAGGTCATCAGCCACCGCAATGAAGTCGGTAAACGTGTTTTTCTTGGCCAGCATCTTGCCGTCGTCGTACCAGTTACGGCCCATCTCACCACCGCCGCGCACGTGCGCCATGGCAAAAATCATGCCGCGGTCCATAAGAGACAGACGGAAAACCGAGAAATACGGGTCCATATTCGCCTCATAGGAGCCGTAGCCATACAGCAACGTCGGGTTCGGCTGCGTGCGGTCCAGATCCGCGCGGTGCACGATGGACACCGGCACCTCCGTCCCGTCCGGAGCCTTAGACCACACGCGGTAGGCCACGTACTCGTCCTTGTCGTAGCCGCCCGGAACTTCCTGCTCCTTGAGCAGCGTGTACTCGCCGGTGGCCACGCGGTAATCAAAGAGCTGTGCGGGCTGAATGAAGGAGGTATAGCTCACGCGCAGCACCGGCGCATCCCACTCCGGGTTGCCGGCCACGCCAACGCTGTAGAGCTCCTCGTTGAAGTGGAGCTCGCTTAACGACGTCCACCCCTCCCGCACGTCCATCACCGCGGCACGACCGATGCCGCCGCGGCGATAGCCCACGACGATCTGGTCGCGGTAACAATCCACGCCCTCGATGCGCACGGAGTCATCGTGCGGCATAAGGACGGTGAGTTCGCGCAGGGCTGGCAGCTCATCAGCAACCGGGCAATACCCCAAAGCAAAGTTGGGGCCGGTGGCATTGTGCGTGACTACCCAGTAGTCGGTGCCCGCCACCACGGCGTGGTCGACGTCGTAGTCCACGCCCGACTCGCGCTCCCAAAGGCAGCGGAACTCGCCCTCGGGAGTGGACTGCTCGAGCACCCACGCCTCATTCGTCGTCTTCGAGCCGGAGACAATCATGATGTACTTCTCGCTGCGGGTCGTGCCCACACCGATTCCGAAACGCGAATCCTCCTCGCGCATGACCACGACGTCCTCCGACTGTGGGGTGCCAACGCGGTGGCGCCACACGGTGTCCGGCCGCCATGCATCATCGACGGTGGTGTAGAAGATGAACTCCTCCCCGACCCACGTCGCACCATAAAAGATGCCTTCCAGGCGGTCCTCCAACAGCTCTCCTGTGCGCAGGTCCTTGATGAAGAGCTCAAAGCGCTCGTCGCCGGCCACGTCGACCGAATAGGCCAGCAGGTCGCCGGAATCGCTCACCGAGGACGCGCCGAGGGCAAAGAAGTCGTGGCCTTCGGCGAGCGCGTTGACGTCGAGAAGCACCTGCTCCCCGTCCGCAGCACCCTCCTCCGGGATGGTCGGCGGAGTCCACGGATCGGAGCCTTCCGACACCGGGATGCGGCAGCTGTAGCCATACTCCTGGCCCTCCTCGGTGCGGCCGTAGTACCAGTACTTACCGCGGCGCTGGGGCACGGACATGTCCGTCTGCTTGATACGGGACTTAACCTCGGTAAAGATGTTCTCCGTCAAGGTCTCCAGGTGTGCGGTGCGCTCCTTCGTGTAGGCGTTTTCCGCCTCGAGGTACTCCCGGGTTTCCGGGGCTTCTTTCGCGCGCAGCCACTCGTAGTTATCAACGAAGCTGCGGCCGTGAAACTCACGCGTCACCGGGCGCTTAGCAGCAATCGGGGCGTTCATTCAGCCTCCTTAAAAAGTGGTTCCGGACAGGCGCTCAAAGGCCTCAACATAGCGCGCGCGGGTGGCCTGAACAACGTCGTCTGGCAGGCGCGGCGGCATGGACTCCTTGTCCCAGCCGGAGTTGGTGAGCCAGTCGCGCACGTACTGCTTATCAAAGGAGGGCTGGACTTTGCCCTCCTCATAGGTATCGGCCGGCCAGTAGCGCGAGGAGTCCGGGGTGAGGACCTCATCGGCCAAGACCAAGGTGCCGTGCTTATCGACGCCAAACTCGAACTTCGTATCCGCCAAAATAATGCCCTTCTCCTCCGCCAACGCGGCGGCTTCGGCGTAGATGCGCAGGGTGGCCTCGCGCAGCTCCTCGGCGCGTTCGCGGCCGAGCTTGTCCACGACGACGTCGAAGGACACGTTCTCATCGTGATCGCCCTGCTCCGCCTTGGTGGCCGGGGTGAAGACGGGCTCGGGCAGGCGGGAAGCCTCGGTCAGCCCCTCGGGCAGCTCGACGCCGCACACGCTGCCGGATGCCTGGTATTCCTTCAGCCCGGAGCCGGTGAGATAGCCGCGGGCGACACACTCGAAGGGCAGCATGTCAAGCTTCTGCACCACCATGGCGCGGCCGAGTACCTCTTCGGGAATACGCTCATCGTCGAGCGGGCCGGCGAGGTGGTTAGGGAAATCAATGACGTCGAAGAAGAACTTCGAGGTCGCTGTGAGCACGCGGCCCTTGTCCGGAATGGCGGGCTCAAGGGCGTGGTCATAGGCGGAAATACGGTCGGAGACCACCATGAGCAGGGTGTTGTCGTCGATTTCGTAGATATCGCGCACCTTGCCGGAGGCGATGTGGGTATAGGAAGAAAGTTCTGGACGCATGACATACATTCTAGACCCGTCTAGACTGCTTCAAGATACGTCCCAATCCCGAGGAGCTAAGCCCGTGCACTCTCGCCTGACCTCCCTTTTGACCTCCGCTGCGCTGGTGGGCGCCGCCCTGTCTGTGCCCGCTGCGCACGCAGCCGACATCTCCGTGCGCGAGTCCGCCCACGGACAGTGGCTGTGCACGATGTCGGCGTCGGCCACGGATCGCGCACTAGCCCGCGATGTCCGGGCGGGCTACATCAACACCATCCGCGCGACCTCGGAGAAGATTCAAGCGCAGTTCCCGAAGCTGGACTTCTCCGCGTACACCTCGCGCGATATCAGCAAGGCTCCGGGCTACGCGGCGACGGTGGCCGCGCTGGGCAAGGCCGGCTACACGGGCGCGGATATGGTCATCATCATGGTCGGCGCGTCCGCCCCGGAGGACCTGGTGGAGGATGAATCGGTGCTGTTGCCGGGGGATGCCGAATACTCCATCAATGCGGCGAAGTCCCGGACTGAGAAGGGACCGGCACCGTTGTTGTCGACGGGTAGCGATTTCAGCCCTAAGCTGCGCGCCGCTCTGGCAGAAAACCAGGCGCAGGAAAAAGAGGCCGTCGATGCCTTCAACGCAGCGCAGGTGCAGTCCTTTGCCGAGTGCGTGGAAGAGCTGCGCAGCCGCGGTGCGCAGGAGGGCATCCAGCCGGTGCCAGAGCTACCCATCCCGGGCAAGACGACGCAGCAGCAAACCTCGTCCACGGGTGCTACGGTTCTCGGCATCATGGCGGTGCTCACCGCTCTGATGATCGGCGGCTACCTTGCTACCAACGGCAAATCCCTCGGCGGCTTCGAGCTGCCGGTGCTGCGCATCCCCGGGATAGCCTAAGAGCTAGTGCAGGGTTGCCCGTGGCCGTGGGAGGAAGGTCATTTCGATCAAATAGGGGCCAGAAAATTGAAGTTCTGGGGCCTTATTTGATCGAAACGTACGTGGACCGGGCCAGCGCGGTACGTTTTCGAAAAATAGCGTCCCGAAAACTCGTCGTTGAGAGGGCTTGTCTGCGAAAACGTACCGCCAAGGGTGAAACTAGAGGATTTCGCCCGGGGTGTAGGCGGCGGCCTTTGGATGCTGGTCAACAATCGCCTTAATGCGGCCCAGAATCTGGCTCACCTGCGATTCGGCAGCGCCGATGAAAGCGTGCTTGTCCGACAGCGCGGCCTCGAGGGCGGCGGCATCGAGCGGCAGGCGCTCGTCGGCAGCCAGGCGCTCAATCAGATCCTGCTCCCCGCCATTCTCACGCATGTTGAGCGCCACGGCGACAGCATTTTCCTTGATGACCTCGTGCGCGGTCTCGCGGCCTACGCCCGCGCGCACCGCCGCCATGAGGATGCGGGTGGTGGCGAGGAACGGCAGGTAGCGCTCCAGCTCGCGGTCAATCATGGCCGGGAAAGCGCCGAACTCGTCGAGCACGGTGAGGAAGGTTTCAAACATGCCGTCGATAGCGAAGAAGGCGTCGGGCAGCGCCACGCGGCGTACCACCGAACAGAACACGTCACCCTCGTTCCACTGCTGGCCGGACAGATCCGCCACCATCGTCAGGTAACCGCGCAGAATGACCTGGAAGCCGCCCACACGCTCGCAGGAGCGGGCATTCATCTTGTGCGGCATGGCTGAGGAGCCGACCTGGCCTTCCTTGAAACCTTCGGTCACGGTCTCGTTGCCGGCCATCAGGCGGATGGTCGTGGCCAGCGAAGAGGGCGCGGCGCCCAGCTCAACGAGCGCAGACACAGCGTCGAAGTCGAGGGAGCGCGGGTAAACCTGGCCCACCGAGTTGAATACGCGGGAGAATCCCAGGTGATCCGCAATGCGGGTCTCCAACGCGGCGAGCTTGTCTTCGGATCCGCCCATGAGGTCGAGCATGTCCTGCGAGGTGCCCATCGGGCCCTTGATGCCGCGCAGCGGATAGCGGCTCAGCAGCGATTCCACGCGCTCGATGCCCAACAGGAGCTCGTCGGCAGCGGAGGCGAAACGCTTGCCCAGGGTCGTGGCCTGGGCAGCGACGTTGTGGGAACGACCCGCCATGACCAGCGTCTGATACTGCGCCGCGCGCTCACCAATGCGCGAGACCACCGCGATGGCCTTATCGCGCACCAGCTCCAAAGAACGCAGAATCTGCAGCTGCTCCACGTTCTCCGTCAGGTCACGCGAGGTCATGCCCTTGTGGATGTGCTCGCAGCCGGCTAGGGCGTTGAACTCCTCGATGCGCGCCTTGACGTCGTGGCGCGTAACGCGCTCACGCTCCGCGATGGAGGCGAGGTTGACGTTCTCAACCTGCGCCTCGTAAGCGGCGATAGCCGAGGCAGGGATGTTGACGCCAAGATCCTTCTGCGCCGTCATCACCGCAATCCACAGCTGGCGCTCCAGGATGATCTTGTGTTCCGGGGACCAGATTTCAGCCATCTCGGGGGAGGCGTATCGAGCGGACAGGACGTTGGAAATGTTCTTCTTTTCAGCCACGTCGCTCATTATTCCACGCCTCACCCCAAAGGAGGCATTATCAGGGGATTAGATGCTAATCTGACCCTTCTCCGCCGGCAGTGCAATGTCCGTGCGGAAGAAGCTGCCCTCCAGCTCGATGCCGCCGAGAACCTCGTAGGCGGCTGCGCGGGCATCAGCGAGGGTGGCACCGCGACCGAGAACGTTGAGGACGCGACCACCGTTGGAGACGTAGCCGCCCTCCCCCGTGGTGGTACCGGCGTGCAGAACCCGGGTGGGATCATCAAGATCCGGCGAGGCAATCGGGTCGCCCTTGCGCGGCGAAGCCGGGTAGCCCTCGGCGGCCAGCACCACGGTGACGGCATAGCCGTCTTCCCACTCCAGCGGCGCCAGCTCCGCTAGCTGTCCGGTAGCGGTGGCATTCAGGACCTCTCCGAGCGGAGACTTCAGCAAAGCGAGCACCGCCTGCGTTTCCGGGTCACCGAAGCGGGCATTGAATTCCACCACGGCTGGGCCTTCCTTGCCCCACGCCAGGCCGGCGTACAGCAAGCCAGAGTACGGGGTGCCGCGCTTGACCATTTCCTTAGCCACGGGGACGCAGACTTCGTCGACGATGCGCTGGACGCCGTCGGCAGGCAGCCACGGCAGCGGGGTGTAGGCGCCCATGCCGCCGGTGTTGGGGCCCTCATCGTTGTCGTAGGCGCGCTTGTGGTCCTGCGCTGGGAGCAGCGGGACGACGGTCTCGCCGTCCACCAAGCAGAACAGGGAGACCTCCGGGCCGTCGAGGAAGGACTCGAGCAGCACCGGGTTGCCCACGGCGTGGACCGCATCAACGTGCGCGCGGGCCGCGTCGCGGGACTCGGTCACCACGACGCCCTTGCCGCCGGCCAAGCCATCGTCCTTAACCACGAAGTGCGGGCCGAAACGATCGAGGGCGGCCTCGATGTCCTCATCGCTGGTGCCGGGGGCGAGCTGCTCCGCGCGGGCGGTGCGCACGCCGGCAGCCGCCATGACATCCTTGGCGAAGGCTTTGGATCCCTCGATCTGTGCCGCGCTTGCCGACGGCCCGAAGACCGCAATGCCGCGCTCGCGCAAAGCATCCGCCACGCCTTTCACCAGCGGCACCTCCGGGCCGATGACGACCAGATCCGCGTCAATATCAACAGCCAGCTCCGTCATGCGCGCAGGATCGTCCACCTGGGAATACTCCGGGTGGATGGTGGCCTGCATCTTATGCGCCGGGGAACCCGGTGCGATGTGCAAATCGGTAACAGAGGGATCAGATTTAAGGCCAGTGAGCAGGGCATGTTCGCGGCCGCCCGAGCCAATAACGAGAATGCGCATGCCGTCTATCTTAACTGGCGGTAGCCTAGGGGCCATGTCTTCCGTATTTACAAAGATCATCGAGGGCGAGCTGCCTGCTCGCTTTGTGTACCGCGACGAGAAGTGCGTGGCGTTTTTGTCCATCGAGCCGCTGCGTTATGGCCACACCTTGGTGGTGCCGGTCGAGGAGGTCGATAAGTGGACTGACCTCGATTCAGAAACCTGGGCACACCTCAACGAGATCGCTCTAGAGATCGGTGGCGCCATCAAGACGGCCTTCGATACCCCGCGTACGGGCTACATCATCGCTGGCTTCGACGTTCCCCATACCCACATCCACCTCTTCCCCACCGAGAAGATGGAAGACTACGACTTCGCGAAGGCCTTCGCTGCCGACGCCACCGACCCCGCCGCCATGGACGAGGCCGCCGCGCGCATCCGCCAGCACCTCGGCACGGATGAGGATGGCCGCCGCGACAGCTAGGCGTTAGCTGCCGTCGGTTGGCGCTTTGGGCAGGCAGATAGTGAAGACCGATCCGCTGCCCAGCTCCGAATCCACGGAGATTAAACCGCCGTGCTGCTCGACGAGTGATTTCACGATGGCCAAGCCCAAACCCGAGCCACCCGTATCGCGGGTGCGCGAGGTGTCTGCACGGTAGAAGCGCTCAAAGATATGGGCCGCGTCTTCGGGGGAGATGCCCTTGCCGTCATCGGCAACGTCGATAAGCACGTGCTCCTCGTCGTCGCGCAAGGTCAGCGTCACCGACGCCTCCTCGCCGCCGTGGCGGATACCGTTGGACACCAGGTTAAGCAATACCTGGTGTAGGCGATCCGGGTCTCCGTTGACCATTGGAATCCCGGAGGCCTCGTTGTTGACGTTGATGGTGCGGCCCGCAAAAGCCGCCCGCGCCGAGGAACCCACTGACAGCACAAGTTCCAGCATGTCAACCTCGCGCATGTCCAGGCGTGAGCCCTCCGCGCGCGTCAGGGCCAGCAGATCCTCCACGAGCAACGACATCCGCTTAGACTCGGCATCGATCTTGCTGAAGACAAACTCCGCGTCCTGGGTAGCCCCCGAGCGGTACAGCTCCGTGTAGCCGCGCAGGCTGGTCAGCGGCGTGCGCAGCTCGTGGGAGGCATCGCCGACGAAGCGGCGCATTTGCTGTTCTTTTTCCTGCGCATCGACGACGGAATTCTGCAGCTGCCCCAGCATGACGTTGAGCGCTGCGGCAAGCTGCCCCACTTCAGTGTGCAGCGGCCACTCCGGCACGCGCTTGTCCAGGTTGCCCGCCGCGATTTGGGAAGCCGTTTTCTCGACCACGCGCAGCGGCCGCAGCGCCCGGTGGATCAGCCACATGCCCACCACCGCGATGATCAGCATGACCAAGGCCGCGATGATCACCTGGACAATCGCCAACCCTTTCAGGATGGAGTTTTCCGTCGTCATGTCTTTGGCGACGACCACCACGGAACCATCCCGTTGGAGTTTGGCCACGGCCCGCCATTCGGTTTCGCCCTGAATCGAGCGCACGGTGGTGGGTTCCCCACCGACGATCACGTTGCGTGCATCGGGCAACGCCGCGATCGGCCGCGTGGTCACCACGGAGCCATCGGGATAGTACGCCAGCGCCACATAATCCGTCGGGGGTCGGCGGCTTCCGTCCTGCGGCATGTAAAAGGACTCGTCGAGGTTGCTGGCCCAGGAGCTGTGGGCGTCGTTAAGCTCGGTGTCCACTCGGGTGTAGAGCACGTTGCGCATGATCGACGACACCGCCAGGGAGGACATGGCCAGGCCAAGCCCCGATACCAGCACCATGAGGACAAGTAGCCACGTGCGCAGGGGCAGCGCTTTGGGGCGCTGCATACGCCGGCGCGGGGTTTTATCCCGCACCAGCGTCACCCCGGATTGTGGGGCCTGAATATTCGCGGTGGGTTCGCTCATAGTGGATGAGCCTACGAGCGCGGCATGCGCAGCACGTAACCGACACCGCGGACGGTGTGAATAAGCGGGGTATCGCCGGTATCAATTTTGCGGCGTAGGTAGGAAATGTAGGACTCGACCACGTTGCCGTCACCACCAAAGTCGTAGTGCCAGACATTATCCAGAATCTTGGACTTGGACAGCACCACCTCGCGGTTCTGCATGAGGTAGCGCAGCAGGTTGAACTCGGTGGGCGAAAGCTCCACGATCTCCCCCGCCTTGGTGACCTCGTGGGTGTCATCGTTGAGGGTGAGGTCGGCATAGGTCATGGTGGCGTCGCCGTCCTGGTCATCCACCGCGTTACCGCGGCGCAGAATCACGCGCAGGCGGGTGATGACCTCTTCCAGGCTGAAGGGCTTGGTGACGTAATCATCCGCGCCAATGGTCAAGCCGTGGATGCGCTGGTCCACGCTGTCCTTGGCGGTCAGGTAGAGCACGGGGCCGTCGAGGCCCTCTGCGCGTAGCTTGCCCAGCAGCTCAAAGCCGTCCATGCCCGGCATCATGACGTCCATGATGTAAGCGTCTGGATTGATCTCACGCGCGATGCGCAGGGCCTCGTTGCCGGAGTTGGCGCTGTGTACGTCGAAACCTTGAAACTTTAGGGAGACGGTGAGCAACTCAACGATATTGGGCTCGTCATCGACGACAAGTACCTTGACGTCCTTCGAATCATCCATGGTCCCGCTTTGGTCCTTTCTCCGCTTCTCTTAACGCCTGGTGGCGCCAGGGATATCTCATTCAAGGTGAGAAGTATTGCACTCTGGCTTCCAAGGGTACTGAGCGGAGTCTGTACGTGCGCTGTGAACCGACTAGTCCCAGGCGAGATTGTCCAGATCCACCCCTTCCGCCTGGGCTTGCGCCTCAATCAGCTGGCGCAAATAGTCGGCGTTACCGCGGTAAGTCTCGTTAAACCGCGGGTCCTCGCAATACATGCGCGCCAGGATCACCTGCTTGGACCTCGACACCGGGTACCACTGGGCGATGAGGGCGCGGTGCTTGTCGACGATCTCCTTCGCCTCCTCGCCGCCCGGTTCAAGTCCTGCGTCCGCGGCCTCCTCTAGCTCGGCCGCAAAGTTCTCATGGTCCACGGAGAATCCCTCCCAGTCCTTCTTCCCCATCGATTCCACGACGGCCGCACTGGCCGCCCATTCTTTGCTGTCGCCCCACTTCTCGTGGGCTTCTTCCTGCAGTTGGGGCCATGCGTCACCCAGGTTCCGCACTTTTTGGCTGGGGCTTAGGTTCTTATCCATTTCAGTCTCCTCAATTAGTCTTTCCACTGCGTACAACATGGCGTCGACGTCGGCTCGCCGCTTCTGCAAGGCCTCGTGTTGGGCGCGGAGGCGGGCCAGGGTGGCTGCGGAAGGGGCGTCGAGAAGCACTGCGATGTCTTTCAGCTCAATCCCGACGCTGCGATAAATCAGGATGTCCATCCCGCGCTGCACGTCATCTTCGGTGTAGAGGCGGTGATCGCCCCCGGTGCGCCACTGGGGGCTAAGCAGGCCGATGTCATCCCAGTGCCGCAGGGTGCGGGTGGTGACTTTCAAAATGCCGGCCACATCGCCGATGCTGTAGTCGTTACGCATGTCGTTGAGCCTAAAAGTTCACGTCGCGTTAAGTGCAACTCCATCCACTCGGCAGGTGTTTTTGCCTACGATAATGAAGCATGACGCAAGCCTCGAAGCGCACTGACCGCCTCACCGTGGCTGCTTGGGCCCTGTGGGATTGGGGTTCGGCAGCTTTCAACGCGGTTCTCGTGACGTTTATTTTCTCGGTTTATCTCACCGACTCGGTGGGCCAGCAGATTGACTCGCAGTTCACCCCGGCGCAGTGGCTGTCGTGGTCCATGACGGTGGCGGGCCTGGTGATCTTTGCGGTGACCCCCGTGATGGGGCAGCGCTCGGACCGGTTGGGCACGCGGCGGCGCGCGCTGGGTTTCTGGTCGCTGCTGACCTTCCTGGTCATGGCCAGCCTATTCTTCATTCGCAATGATGCGCCCGCGTACTTCTGGCTGGGGCTTATCGGCTTGGCGGTAGGTTCGGTGACCATCCAATTCGCCGAAGTCAATTACTTTGCCCAACTCAACCAGGTGGCCTCCGAGGACAAGGTGGGCCGCGTATCCGGCCTGGGCTGGTCGGCAGGCTATTTCGGCGGCATCGTGCTGCTGCTCATCTGCTACTTCGGCTTCGTCTCCGGCGAGGGCGGCGGACTGGGGCTGTCCACGGAGGGTGGCTGGAATGTTCGGCTCGTGGCACTGCTTTCGGCGGCGTGGTTTGGGCTGTCTGCCATCCCCGTGTTGCTGCGCGTGCCGGAGATTGCACCGTCGGGTGAAAGAACGGGCGGCCTCGCGGCCTCTTACCGGGAGCTATGGCGCACGGTGCACACGCTGTGGCGGGAGGACCGCAACGCCTTTGCCTTCCTCTTCGCTTCTGCCATCTTCCGCGATGGCCTGTCCGCGGTGTTTAGCTTCGGCGCCGTGCTGGGCGTGTCCGTCTATGGGCTTTCGCCTGGCGACGTCCTCATCTTCGGTGTTGCCGCCAACGTTGCCGCCGCGCTGGGCGCGGTAGCGGGCGGGCTTATCGACGACCACGTGGGGCCCAAAGCCATCATCCTCACCTGCCTGGCTATCTTGACGCTCATGGCCGGCATCATGTTCGTGGCGCAGGGGCCGACGGCCTTCTGGATCTGCGGGCTCATCCTGTGTCTCTGCGTCGGACCGGCCCAGGCCTCCGCCCGCGGCTTCTTGGCGCGTGTGGCCCCGCCGGGGCGCGAAGGCGAGATGTTTGGCCTCTACGCCACGACCGGCCGAGCCGTGGCGTGGTTGACGCCCTTCCTCTTCGGTGTCTTCGTCTCACTGTTGGGCCAGGGCGACCGGGGAGGCGTGCTCGCCATCGGGCTGGTCCTGCTCGTTGGCGCGCTGGTCCTCATCCCAGTCAAAGACCCCGCGAAGGCATAACGCTTTCGCGGGGTGGAACCGCAGGGTGTGGGTCCCTTTTAATGTGCGGCGCTTAACGCCGACACATTAAAAGTCCTGCGGGCGCGGAATATTGCGCAGGTTGGACTTCGCCATGGAGAGCATCTGGCCCACGCCACCACCGAAGACGGTGCGGGTTGCCGCCTTGGAGAATCCGAGCAGCTGCTCAAAGGTCAGCGTCGGCGGCAAGGAGAGGGCGTTGGGGTCCGTGACGACGTCGATAAGCGCAGGCCCGTCGTAGGCCAAGGCCTCCTTGATGAGGCGCGGCGCGTCCTTCGGATCCTCGATGCGGAAGTGCTTGATGCCCGCACCCTCCGCAATTTTGGCGTAGTTGACGTGCTCGTGGTCGGTCTCATGCTCCGGCAGGCCCTGGACCAGCATCTCCAGCTTGACCATGCCGAGGGAAGAGTTGTTGAACACGAACATCTTCACCGGCAGGTTGTGCAGCTTCACCGTGAGCAGCTCGCCCATGAGCATGGAGAGCCCGCCGTCGCCGGAGAAGGTGATGACCTGGCGGTCCGGGTGCGCCGCCTGCGCACCGATGGCCATCGGCAGGGCGTTGGCCATGGTGCCGTGGCGGAAGGAACCGATCTGCTCGCGCTTACCGTTCGCAGTAATGTAGCGCGCGCCCCACACGTTGCACATACCGGTATCGACGGTGAAGATGGCGTCTTCATCGGCCTGCTGGTCAATGAGGTCGGCGATGTACTCCGGGTGGATCGGCGTGTGCTTCTCGACGCCGGAGGTGTAGGCCTCAACGACGTGATGCAGCTTGTCGTAGTGCTTCTTGAGCATCTTGTCGAGGAAGGAGCGGTCCTTCTTTTCATCGACGTGCGGCAGGATGTTCTCGATGGTGGCGGCGACATCGCCCGTCACCGGGTACTTGATGCGGGTGCGGCGGCCAATGTGGGAGCCATCGATGTCGACCTGGGCCACGTTGGCATCCGGCAGGAAGTCGTTATAGGGGAAGTCCGTGCCCAGCAGGATGAGCAGGTCTGCCTCGTGGGTAGCCTCGTGGGCCGCGCCGTAGCCGAGCAGGCCGGACATGCCGACGTCGAAGGGGCTGTCGTACTGGATGTACATCTTGCCGCCCAGGGCGTGGCCGATGGGAGCCTTGATCTTCTCGGCCAGCGCAAGGACCTGCTCGCGCGCGTCCTTGACGCCAGCACCGACGAAGAGGGCGACGGTCTTGGCCTCGTTGATGGCCTGGGTCAGCGCGGCGGCCTCTGCCGGGTCCGGGTAGACAACCGGACGGCCGGAGGAAATCACGGAGGAGGTGAAGGTGTCCTCTTCCGCCTCTTGAGTGGAGACATCACCCGGGATAACGAGGACGGACACGCCCTTGCCGGCCATGGTGCTCTGAATGGCATGGTGCAAGACCACGCCTCCCTGCTCAGCGGAGTTGACCATCTCGCAGTAGCCGGAGCACTCCTGAAAGATGGCCTCAGGGTGGGTTTCCTGGAAGAACTTCGAGCCGATCTGGCGGGAAGGAATGTGGCTGGCTAGGGCAAGGACCTTGGCGCCGTTGCGGTGGGCGTCGTAAAGCCCCTGAATAAGGTGCGTATTTCCCGGGCCGCAGGAGGCGGCGCACACGGCGAGGTTGCCGGTGGTGAGGGAATCCGCCTCAGCGGCGAATGCCGCGGCCTCTTCGTTGCGGACGTGGACCCACTCGATGGAGGACTGCCGCACCGCGTCCACGATGGGGTTGAGGGAATCACCGACAAGCCCATAGATGCGCTTAACTCCCTGGGCTTCCAAGGTTTCTACGAGTTGCGTGGCGTAATTGCGTGCCATGTTGTACCTCTCTAACTTTTATCGCTAACGGACCCCAGTGTTCTCCCTCCCGGTGGTGTTTCGCCACCATAAAGCTGCCTTCTCACGTCACGCGCACTTTGTGACTTTAACAACAAGTCAACATTCAAGACTTTGAAACTGTAACGACCGTTCGCTATAGTTTCGCAGCATGACAGACGTTCACACGAAAGCCTCCGCAGAGGCCTTAAGCACCTCAGCGACCCGACGGTGGATCTTTTTTAGTGTCATCTCCTTGGGTCTGCTCATGATCGGCTTGGACAACTCGATCCTTTACACTGCCCTGCCGGAGCTCTCCGAGCAGCTGCACGCCACCTCGCTGCAGCAGCTGTGGATCATCAACGCCTACGCGCTCATGCTCGCCGGCCTCCTCCTAGGCACCGGCACGTTAGGTGACAAGATCGGTCACCGCCGCATGTTCGTCATCGGCCTGTGGGTCTTCGGCATCGCTTCGCTGGCCGCCGCACTCGCCCCCGGCGCGTGGGAGCTCGTCGCCGCTCGCGCCTTCCTAGGTCTCGGTGCGTCCATCATGATGCCCGCTACCCTGGCGCTGATTCGCCTGACCTTTGAGGATGAGATTGAGCGCAACACCGCCATCGGCATTTGGGGCTCCATCGCCGTCGTCGGCGCGGCGGCGGGCCCCACGGTAGGCGGCTTCTTGCTCGAGCATTTCTGGTGGGGATCGGTCTTTTTGGTCAACGTGCCCATCGTCATCATCGCGCTCATCCTCACCGCCTTCCTCGCCCCGCCTAATGTGGCGAACCCGGCGAAGCAGTGGGATTTCTTGTCTTCCCTTTACGCGCTGATCACGCTGGCTTCGCTGGTGCTCGTCATCAAGTCTGTCGCCAGCTCCCATCTCAACGCCATGCTTATTGGCGGCGCGCTGGCTGCCTGTCTCATCGGTGCCATCCTCTTCACTCGCCGCCAGCACAAACTAAAGGAGCCGCTTCTCACCTTCGATATCTTCCGCTCGCCCATCTTCAGCGGCGGCGTGTTGGCCGCAGCCGGCGCCATGTTTGGCATGGCAGGGCTGGAAATGACCACCACGCAGAAGCTGCAGTTGGTGGACCTCTACTCCCCGCTGCACGCTGGGCTCATCATTTCCCTCATCGCGATTGCGGCGCTGCCGATGTCCGCGCTGGGCGGGGCTAACCTGCACCGCTGGGGTTTCTTGCCCATCATCGCTGGCGGCTTCCTCGCCATGGCAGCGGGCATTGGCGGCGTGGTGTGGGGCGGCACGCACGAGGTCTTCCCCGCATACCTGGCTGGTCTGTTCATCACTGGCCTCGGCGCGGGGTTCGTGATGTCGGTGTCCTCCACTGCCATCATCGGTGCCGCTCCTGCGTCACGCTCCGGCATGGCCGCGGGTGTGGAGGAAGTGTCCTATGAGTTTGGCACACTGCTGTCGATTGCGGTCACTGGATCAGTGCTGCCAATGCTCTACAAGAGCGGACTGCCCGAGGACATCCAGGACTTAGGCATGGAAGCACTCCACAACCCCGCACTCGCGGAGGCCGCCGGCGCCGCGTATAACGACGCCTACCTAGCCACCGCCGCTGGGCTCGGCGTAGTCATGCTCATTTTTGCCGCGGTCACCGGCTGGTGCTTCCGCAGCAATCCAACCTCAGGAGGTGCCGATGCCACGCGTTAGTAAAAAGGTCGAGGCGCTCGAAAAGGCGCTCGCCATCATCGAAGAGGATGGCGTCCACGCACTGACCTACGATTCCTTGGCCACCGCAACGGGTATGAGTAAGTCTGGGCTCATCTACCACTTCCCCACCCGCCACGAGCTGCTCATTGACTGCCACAAGCTCTGCGCGGAGCGCTGGGAGGAAGAGCTCGTCGGTCTCTCCGACGGCAAGACGGCAGACCAGCTGAGCCCACGCCAGCGCTACCGTGCCGCGCTGGAGTCCATGGGAAAGAATGACCCGCTCATTGAATTGCTCATGTCCATCCACTCACAGTCCCATCCGGACTTCCAGAAGGTGTGGAGGGACGTCGACAGGCGCTGGCTCCCCGATCCTGTCTCGGAGGATGAATCCGTCGTGCTGGCCTCGATCATCGCCGACGGCCTGTGGGTCCACGATCACCTCACCGACCGCCCCCTGCCGCCGCAAAGGCGCCGCGCGCTTATCGACGTCGCCTTGGGCCACCTCGCCGAATAGGCCCTAAAAGAGAGAAAGGGCCTTGAAAAAGGCCCTTTTGAGCTGGAGACGAGACTTGAACTCGCAACCTACGGTTTACAAGACCGTTGCGCTACCGATTGCGCCACTCCAGCACCGCGGCTCATCCGCTATGGGGAATCGTACCTGAGCCCACCCCATGGACGGAAAGCCAGGGTGGTTGCACTGCGAAAAAGCGGCCGTCAGGGGCCCGAAAAGCACTGGCAGGTGCATAAATCCGCGGCAGTTACTAAAGTGCTGACTTACCGAACCCAGAAGTGTTGTTGAGGTCTTTCTTTTCCGTGTCTGTTCTTTCTTCCTTGCGCCAGCGCCTGCTGTACCGGTCGGCTCCGGTCGCCACCATTGACGCCGCTAAGGCCGCACCGCCGCCCTCCCCGCTCGCCCCAGTCGATCTCACCGATCCGGCCCAGGTCACCGGCGTCATGGAGATCGCCGCGCGCGTCGGCGAAATCCTGATTGCAGCGGGCTCAGCCAATACCGACGTGCAGGCACAGATTCACCTCGTCGCATCCTCCTATGGCCTGCACTACTGCCACGTGTCGATCCTGATGAACACCATCACTATCCACACCGCCATCGGCACAGGGCCGGATCGGCACAACCTCCACGTCTTCCGCGTGGCGCCGAGCATCGCCGTGGATTTCACCAAACTATCCGCCGTTGACAGGCTCATCCGTTCCATCCATTCCGGTGCTACGCCACCGGCAATGGCGGAGAAGATCTTGGATGACATCGATGCGATGAAGAACCCCTATTCCAAGACCACCATCGTCAGCGCGTGGGGTGCCATGGGTGGATTCATCGCCGTGATGCTGGGCGGTGACCTTCTCGTCGGTGTTGTCACCTTCCTCATTTCGGCACTCATCATGGGCACGAATATGTTCCTCGCCGGCTACCGGCTGCCGCCGTTCTATCAGAACCTGGTCGGCGGCCTGCTTGCCGTCATTCCCGCGGCCATCCTCTACAACGTTTTCGCGCGATTTGGCATCCAGATGCTGCCCTCCCAAATCATCGGTTCCGGCATCGTCGTGCTGGTGGCGGGACTAACGCTCGTACAGTGCCTCGTGGACGGCATCACCCGCGCACCCGTGACCTCGTCCGCGAAGTTCTTTGAGGCTCTCATGTCCACCGGCGCCATCATCGCCGGCGTGGGCCTGGGTATCCAGGTGGCGTCGTGGTTGGGCTTTAGCCTTCCCCCACTAGCCACGCTCGCCCCGCCCGTCTATCACCAAATCCCACTGCTCGTACTGTGCGGCGGCATCGGCTCCGCCGCCTTCGCACTGGCGCTGGGAGCCTCCTGGTCCGAGGTCACCATCTCCGGTCTCACGGCCGCCGCCGGTATGGTGTTCTACTACTTCCTCGTCGTCTTCTTGGGCGTCGGGGCCGTCATTGCCTCGGGCATTTCTGCCGCAGCGGTGGGCTTGGCCGGCGGCCTGCTCTCCCGTCGCTACATGATGCCGCCACTCATCACCATGATCGTGGGCTATACGCCCATGCTTCCAGGCCTGACGTTGTACCGCGGCATGTACGCCATGCTCAACGAGCAGCTCATCACCGGCCTGACCAACCTGGCCAGCGCCCTCGCCATCGCCGGTGCACTTGCCGCCGGCGTGGTCTTCGGCGAGCGAGTCGCCCGCCGCCTGCGCCGCCCGCAGTACTTCCGCCCCTACACCGCCTTCAAGCGCCTGGGCACGTTCTCCTTCGCGCGCGCCACCCGCCTGGCGCAGCGCGCCCGTATCCCGCGCGTGCCCCTGTCTCCCTTCGCCCCGCGCCACAATCTGCCGGCCCCGCCGCCGCAATATGGGCCCAAACCACCGACACCCGCACAGCAGGCGCGCTTCCAGCAGGGCGATGCCATCACGGACATGTGGCCCGTTACCACGCAATTTCCGGCGCAGCGCCCCACCTACACGGTGCCCGGCAAAGATGACCCGAGCGCCCCAACGAAGTCGCAATAGCGTAGAATAGCCGGTCTGAAAGCTTTCATACTTCATCCCAGGAGGACTCCGTGCCACCAAAGGTCACAGATACCCAGCCCGCGGCTGACCAGACTCACGCAGTAGAGGAGGAGACCGCCCGCTCCGCGCGCCGCGTTGTCGCCACCTATGCGGAGGATTTCCTCGACGGCGTGACCCTCATGTCGATGCTGGGCGTCGAGCCAGAAGGCTTGGTCCACCGCAAGGTGCTGGCCGAGCAAGCCGATGCTGCCCCCAAGAAGAGCAGCAAGAAGGCCACGAAGAAGGCTTCTAAGAAATCCACGAAGAAGACGACTAAGAAGGCCACGAAGAAAGCCACCAAGAAGACAACTAAGAAGGCCACGAAGAAGGCAACTAAAAAGGCCGCAAAGAAGGCCTAGCTATGTCCGGGCGCACCAATAGCTTCGTCGTCGTAGCCAATCGCCTGCCAGTGGACCTCGAGACCGCCGCCGATGGCACCCGCGAGTGGAAGGCCTCCCCCGGCGGCCTCGTCACCGCGCTCTCCCCGGTCTTGGAAGAACACCAGGGCTGCTGGGTGGGGTGGCCGGGCGTAGCCGACGAAGCTCCCGAGCCCTTCACCACGGATAACGGTGTCCTCCTTCACCCGGTGCGCCTGACACAGGAGGATTTTGAGGCCTTCTATGAGGGCTTTTCCAACGCCACCCTGTGGCCGCTCTACCACGACCTCATCGTCACCCCCGTCTACAACCGCGACTGGTGGGATGCCTACCGCGAGGTCAACCTGCGTTTTGCCAACGAGGTAGCAGCCGTCGCCGCAGAGAATGCCACGGTGTGGGTGCAGGACTATCAGCTCCAGCTCGTCCCCGGCATCCTGCGCCAGCTACGCCCCGACCTCACCATTGGATTCTTCCTGCACATTCCCTTCCCGTCCCCGGATCTCTTCCGCCAGTTGCCGTGGCGTGAGGAGTTGGTGCGGGGGCTTCTCGACGCCAACCTGATCGGCTTCCACCTCGAATCCAACGCCCGCAATTTCTTGGAGCTGGCCCGCACCCAAGGGCTGGACGTAGAAGGGGAGGTCAGCACCCGCGCGGTCACCGCTCGCATCGTGACCGGTAGCGGGCATTCTGTCGGGGTAGGCGCTTTCCCCATTTCCATTGCGGCGGGTGAATTCGCTGACGGTGGCGATGCGGGGGACGTCGCCCAGCTGCGTGCTGAGTTGGGGAACCCCAAGCACGTCATTTTGGGTGTGGACCGCCTGGATTACACGAAGGGGATCCTGCAGCGCCTCACCGCCTTCGAGGAGCTCCTCGAGACCGGTGCGCTGGACCCACACGAGGTAACCTTCGTCCAGCTGGCTACTCCTTCGCGCGAACGCATCGACCATTACCGCGCCACGCGTTCAAAGGTGGAGGAGGCCGTGGGCCGCATCAATGGCCGCTTTGGGCGCCTCGGCGCGCCGGTGGTGCATTACCAGCACAGTTCCGTGCCGAAGGACGTCCTGCGGCGCTACTACCGGCTCGCGGACATCATGCTGGTCACGCCATTTAAGGACGGCATGAACCTAGTGGCCAAGGAATACGTGGCCTCCCACGGCGACGGCACAGGTGCACTCGTGCTCTCCGAGTTTGCGGGCGCGGCAGCAGAACTCACACAAGCCAACCTGTGCAATCCCTTCGACATCGAATCCATCAAACGTGCGCTGCTCTCCGCGGTCAAGGCACTGGAGGAATCCCCCGAGACCATGCGCGAGCGCATGATTGCTATGAACGAGCAGGTGCGTCAGCACGATATCGCGCTGTGGTCGCAGTCTTTCCTCGGCGCACTGAACCAGGAGGAAGCATGATGCGGCGCCGGCTCACCGCTGTGCTCAGTACTGTGCTGCTTGCGCTTGGCCTAGCTGGATGCAGCTCCGCTGAGGAGGAACCTGCCCCGCGCGGCGATGACCGCATCGTGGGCAAGGATTGGCAGGTCATCAACCTCTACACCTCACCGGACGCTCCTTCCTCCCTCCCTGCCGATACTGCACACGTGCCCCATATGAGCTTCGGTGAGCACACTGCGGTGGGCTCAACTGGCTGCGTACCGTTTACCGCTGAGGTGTCCTTCCACAAGGATGACAAAACCTCCACGATCTGGGAGGGTGACGTGATGAGGGTAGAAAAAGCCACCTACGAGAGCCCACCGAACGGTGAAGACTGCGAGGGCTCGATGCAATGGGCTGATTCGCTGATGCGCAACCTCATCGCCGAAGGCCATGAGTTCGACTTCGCGCTCAACCCCAACAACCAACTCGTGTTGACGCTGCGCACCGACAAGGTGGATTCACCGATTATCCGCATGGCCGCGCTATAGCTCCGAGGTTTCAGCGCTAGGGTGGGGAGCATGATTGATGCTCTCGCCGCCGCCGAACATTTAGCGGTTGTTTCCGACTTCGATGGCACCTTGGCCGGCTTCGCGCGCAACGCCTACGCAGTGCGCCCCGAGCAGCGCTCGCTGGATGCTCTCGCTGCCTTGGCGCAACTACCTAACACCACCGCGGCAGTGCTCTCTGGGCGCCACCTCGATGGCCTGATGCGAGTATGCCCGCTGCGCGAGCCGGTGCTTTTTGGTGGCTCGCATGGGGCCGAATCCTCGTGGGAAGAATCCGCGCTCACCCCGGAGATGGAAGCCTACTTGGCCAAGAAGGAAGCGGAAATCAAGGAGATTATCGCCCGCCACCCCGGCGCGGAGCTGGAGATCAAACCTTTCCAGCGGGTGCTGCACCTGCGGGCGCTGGAGTTGCAAGACCCGGACGCCGCCGCTGCTGCTTATGCGGAAGGCGAGGCCTTAAGCGCCGATGGTTTCCCCAAGACTGCGGGCAAGTGCGTCGTCGAGTTCTCCGCAACGCAGGCCACGAAGGGCACGTGGATTGACAAGCTTCGTCACCGCGTCGGGGCCACAGCGGTGGTCTTTTTAGGGGATGACACCACCGACGAAGACGGCTTCGCCGCGCTCAATCAGCCGCCGGACCTCGGTGTCAAGGTTGGTGAGGGCGCAACGCAGGCGGCGCTGCGCGTGCCCGATATCGCGGCGGTGACAGAGTTCCTCGAAGAACTCGCCGCCGCTCGCGCGCAGCACAGCTCTTAAGCCCCGACCGGCGCCACGGTGCGCCCCGGGCGGAAGGTGGTCTCCAACAACACGCGCGGCACCTCGCCGCGCCCCTCGATGAGGCTGGCCAGCATGCGCCCCGCCGCCGCCCCCTTTTCCTTGTTCGGCTGCACGACGGTGCTCAGGCCCAGCGCCAGGGCCGGCGCGATGCCATCGAAACCGGTGACGGAAAGCTGCTCGGGAACCACGATTCCATGATCGCGCGCATAAGCCATTACGCCGAGCGCCATCGAATCCGTCGTGCACAACACCGCGGTGAGATCCGGGTACTTAGTCAGCAGCTCCTCCGCGGCCGCGTAAGCCGTACGCGAATCGTTGATGTGTCGCGTCACCACGGGGATGTCTGCAGGATCGAGTCCCGCGTCTGAAAAAGCATCGAGCGCACCCAGCACGCGGGAGCGCTGCACGTGCATATCCGCCGCGGCCAGTTGTGCGGCCGTCACTTCGCCGTCGAGGCGCTCGCGGTGTAGGCGGATGGCAAGGATACCGATGCGGGTATGGGAGGCGTCGACAAGCGCCTGCGCCGCCGGGGCAATCGCGGCGCGGTCATCGATGCCCACGAAGGGCAGGCCGGAATCCGTGGGCTGGTCACACACCACCACCGGCAGGCCACGGCGCTGCACGGCGTCGAGGTAAGCATCTCCCGCTGCCACGGAATAGACCACGAAACCGTCGACGGCAGCCGAACCTACGAGCTGCGCTGCCTGGGCGTCGTTGGGCGCGCCGGCGGTATCCGGCCCGGCAGGGATGAGAGTCAACGTCGTGCTCGCCCCCGCCGAGGCCTCCGCCATGCCGGCGAGGAAATCCACCGAGGCCATGTCCTCGAAGGCATAGGACAGGTGCTCGGTGAGCAGAACACCCAGTGAACCTTGGCGGCGCGTGCGCAAGCTGCGTGCGGTGGGATCCGGGCCTGTGTAGCCACGCTCAGCCGCCGCGGCGAGGATGCGCTCCCGAGTGGCAGGCGCCAGCTGGTCTGGGCGGTTATACGCGTTGGACACCGTGGTGGGCGAAACCCCGAGTTCGGCGGCCAGGGAGGCCAGCGTCGTACTGCGTTTGGACATGACGGTAAGACTACCCGTTTTCAACTTATTATCATTTGACAACAATTTTCACTAAAGCGTAGAAATAGGGACATGACCACTTCCCTCTCACGCCGCGCTTTCCGACGTCCCACCGCTCTCCTCTTCGCAGCCGCCCTGGGCGCCGCCTCGCTGACCGCCTGTTCTTCCAGCGGCGATAACGCCGATGGCGGCTCGGATGCCGGTTCCGATAAGGAGACCATTCAGGTCGTCGCCTCGACCTCCATCTGGGCTGACGTAGCCCAGGCGGTCGTCAACACCGCGCAGACCGACGTGAACATCGACGTCCACCCCATCGTGAGCGGTAACAGCGTGGACCCACACCACTTCGAGCCCACCGCCGCGGACATCGCCCGCGCTAACGAGGCCGACGTCATCATCGCCGGTGGCGGCGGCTACGACGCCTGGCTCTACCAGGCCGTCAAGAACCAGGACCAGATCATTCACGCGCTCCCGCTTACCGCGCACGATCATGGTGGCCATGACCATGACGAGCATGATCATGGCGAGGAACACGAGCATGATCATGAAGAAGGGCACGACCATGCGCACGACCATGACGAGCGTGCGCATGACCATGCGCACGAACACGGGCATGACCATGACCACGCTCACGAAGGCGACACCGTGACCATGGACGAGGCCAAGAAGATCGCCGCCGAGCACCCCGAGCAGGTCACCAACATCGATGGCAACGAGCACGTGTGGTACGACGCCGCAGCCATCGAGAAGGTGGCGACCGAAGTGGCCGAGCTTGTTAACGAGACCAACCCAGAGGCTAAGGCCACCGCCGATCCGCTAGTCGAGCGCGTGGAGGGCCTGAAGGCACGCATCGAGAAGCTCCCGCAGCGCAACTACGCGCAGACCGAGCCCATCGCGGACTACATCTTCAAGTACACCGACAGCACCGACGCCACCCCGGAGGGCTACCGCAAGGCCACCGTCGCTGAGGGCGAGCCCACCGCCGCCGATTTGGCCCGCTTCCTTGAGGACATCAAGCAGGACAAGATCGACCTGCTCATCTTTAACCCACAGACCGAAACCGACATGACCAAGCGCATCCGCGCCGCCGCCGAGGATAAGAACATCCCGGTGGTAGAGATTGGTGAAACCCCGCCGGAGGGGACCAACTTCCTCGACTACTACGAGGAAGTCGTCAACGCACTCGAGGCTGTGTAAGTGCTCATCTCTTTTAAGAACGCCGCAGTAGAACCGCTGTGGTCGGACATGAACCTCGCCGTAGACCGCGGCGAGTTCATCGCCGTTTTAGGCCCCAACGGCGTGGGCAAATCCACGCTCCTCGGCACTATCTTGGGTACCCGCCAGCTCACCGCGGGCAGCGTAGATATCAACTGCCGTGTGGGCTTTATCCCGCAGCAAAGGATGTTCCCTCAGGACCTGCCCCTGCGCGCCCGAGACCTCGTGTCGCTGTCCCTGGCGCATGGCACGCTGCGCAACCGACGTCCTGCCCGGGGACGCGTGGACGAGCTCCTCGCCGAAGTCGGTGCCACCGGCATCGCTGACCGCCGCGTGGGCCAGCTCTCGGGCGGGCAGCAACAGCTCATCCGCCAAGCCCAGGCCCTAGCCAACGACCCAGAGCTCATCCTCGCGGACGAGCCGCTCTTGTCCTTGGACCCGGCGCGGCAGCAGGCGACCGTCGAGAAGCTCAATGCGTGGCGCCACGAGCGCAGCACCTCCGTGCTTTTTGTTACCCACGGCATCAACCCGGTGCTGGGAGTGGTGGATAAGGTGCTTTACCTTGCACCCAATGGCCACATGTTCGGCACGGTCGATGAGGTCATGCGCTCTGAGGTGCTCTCGGAACTCTATGGCTCCTCCGTGACAGTCCTCAACGTCGATGGGAGGCTCATCGTTGTCTAAATACATCGAGGATACCCAGTACCTGCTGGGTGTTGATTTCGTGCAATCCTCGCTCATCGCCTGCGCGCTGCTCGGAATCCTTTCCGGGGTGATGACCTCGCTCATCGTGCTACGCCAAATGTCCTTCTCCGTGCACGCTACCTCAGAGCTCGCGCTTATGGGCGCGGCCGCCGCTTTGCTGTTCGGCCTCAACATCGGCTTCGGCGCGATTGCCGGCGCCATCGTCGCGGCCATCATCCTGGCGGTGCTGGGGCTCAAGGGACAACAGGACAGCGCTATTGGCGTGGTCATGAGCTTCGGCCTCGGCCTTTCGGTGCTCTTCCTGCACCTCTACCCCGGCAACGCCAAGACCGCGATGACGCTGCTCACCGGCCAGATCGTCGGTGTGTCCTCCGCCTCGGTGTGGCTGCTCGCCGCCACGACCGCCATCGTGGTTGCTGTCGTGGTGCTCTTCTGGCGCCCGCTGCTTTTCGCCTCCGCGGACCCCGTCATGGCCCAGGCCGCCGGCGTGCCGGTGAAGTCTCTGGCGGTGTGTTTCGCCATCCTCGTGGGTCTGACGGCCGCGCAGTCGGTGCAAATTGTCGGCTCGCTGTTGGTCATGGCGCTGCTCATCACCCCGGGTGCCGCGGCGGTGCAGGTAACTTCCTCCCCACTGCGCGCGGTGGTGTGGTCCACCATCTTCGCGGAAGTCTCCGCCGTGGGCGGCTTCCTGCTCTCCCTGGCACCTGGCTTACCGGTATCGGTCTTTGTAACCACGATTTCCTTCATCATCTACCTGGTGTGCCGCTTCATCGGCTGGCAGCGCGGGCGCACCGCCGTGCGCGATGACATCGCCGCCGCTCGTTTCCACCGCGAGCACAAGGCCGTTGGCGAAGAACACCACACGAGCACCCACGACGAGCGCTGCGCACACACCGACTAAGCTGTCTGCCCGTGAAAGAATCCCTGGAACTCGATGGCCGCACCCGCACCTTCATCACCGTGGAGCCCGCTGAGCCAGGCGGGGATCTGATCCTCTTCTTCCACGGTTCGCTGCAATCGGGCAGCGTGCTCCGCCGGTTTACGGCCAATACCTTCGATGAAATGGCCCAGCGCACCGGCCGCGTCATCATCTATCCGGAGGGCGTGGACCGCCACTTCAACGATGCCCGCGGCACCTTGCCGGTCAAGGCCCGGGAGCTCGGCGTCGACGACGTCGCCTTTGCCCGCGCCCTGGTGGAGCTGGCCCAGCAGCGCTACGGCACTCAGCGCACGTTTGCCTGTGGCTACTCCAACGGTGGGCAGATGGTGCTGCGCCTGCTTTTCGACGCCCCCGGTCTCCTCGACGCCGCCTGCGTCTTCGCCTCCACCCTGGGCTCCGGCGCTAACCACGCGCCGAGCAACCCGGACTCGGCCTACCTGCCTACCCCGGTCCTACTCATGCACGGCACTGCCGATCCGCTCGCTCCCTATGAGGGCGGCGTGGCCGGGCTGGATGCGACCCGCACGCGCGGAAAAGTGACTTCGGCGCCGTGGACGGCCGCGCGCTTGGCACAGCTCAATGGCCTAACT
>NZ_KV818299.1:69648-83362 GCF_001814885.1 Corynebacterium sp. HMSC068G04
GAGAGCCTCAGGTGACCCACCCTTACGAGGCAGTGACCACGAGGACGTGGGCGGGCGAGAACCCCGTGGAGCTGTGGACGATGGAGGGCACCGGGCATGTCATCCCTTCTGGCAACCAGCTTGATGCACGCCTCGGCCCCAACACCGACGCCTTTCTGGCAGCGGATGTGGTGGAGGGCTTCTTCGCCCGCGTTTCTTAGCCGCAGAGTCCAAACACGGCCACAACTGCCCTTGTTGCCAAAGTTCCGGCCAGATCTTGAATCAGCGGCGATAACTTTGGCAGAACGGGCACTATCCTTCTTGCGCGGGGCATGGGGCCCGCGCGGCGTCCTTAGATTGCGCGGCGTCTAAAGCATCAGTCCTGTCGCGCGCTACTGCGCGCGACGCTGGCGGGCGAACTCCGAAAGAACCGCGCCCGCTGCCACGGAGGCGTTGAGGGATTCGACCCAGTCCGTCATGGGGATGGACATGATGGCATCGCAGTTCTCGCGGACGAGGCGCGAAATGCCCTTGCCCTCAGAGCCGATGACGATGACAACGGGGTCGGTGCCACCGTTGTAGGTGTCGAGCGTGTGCTCGCCTCCGGCATCCAGGCCAACAACCTGATAGCCGGCCTTCTGGAAGTCCTGAACCGTGCGGGTCACGTTGGTCACGCGAGCCACCGGCAGGCGCGCAGCAGTGCCGGCAGAGGTACGCCAGGCCACGGCAGTAACGGAGGCGGAGCGGCGCTCTGGGATGATAACGCCGTGGCCGCCGAAGGCCGCGACGGAGCGGATGACCGCGCCGAGGTTGCGCGGGTCAGTGATGTTATCGAGGATGACGAACATGCCCGGTTCCTGGGCATCGCGCGCGCGGTCCATGAGATCGTGCACATCGGCGTACTTGTACGGCGGGATCTGCAGGCCAATGCCCTGGTGCATGCCGTTTCCGGTCATGCGATCCATCTCGTGGCGCTGGACCTCGAGAATCGGGATGTTGCGGGTATTGCACATGGCCACCGCCTCGGAAAGGCGAGCGTCATTGCGCGTGCCCTGCACGATGTAAAGGGAGGTAGCAGGCACCTTGGCGTGCAGGCACTCGATGACCGGGTTGCGGCCAACGACCATCTCCGCGGTCTCCTTCTGGTGACGGCCCGAATTGCGGCGCTCGCGCTCCAGCTTCGCCTTGTGCTTGGCGTGGTAGATACGGTCCTCCGCCTTAGGCGTGGGGCCCTTGCCTGCCAAGCCCTTGCGGCGCTGGCCACCAGAGCCCTTCGTGGCGCCCTTCTTATTCGTCTTGCGGATACCTGCGCCGCCGCGGCCATGGGTACGTGCCATAATTCTTCTCCTTTGTTGTCCTCTGCGTATGCAGAGGACGTTAATCCGCCAGGGACCAGGTGGGGCCGTCGGCGGTGTCGGTGATGGTAATACCCGCGGCTGCAAGGCGGTCGCGCACGGCGTCCGCAGTAGCCCAGTCCTTTTCTGCGCGGGCGGTGGTGCGACGCTCCAATTCGGCCCGAACGAGAACGTCCAGGGCCGCTTCAGCGCCGCTTTCTTCGCCACTATCTTTCCACTGTTCATCCAGTGGATCAAAGCCAAGAACCGCGGCCATAGCGCGCACGGCTCCGGCGAGGCGCTCAGCCTCTTCACGGTTGCCGTCGCTCAGCGCCTTATTGCCCGCGCGCACGGTGGTGTGGATTTCCGCCAGCGCCTTCGGCACAGCGATGTCATCATTCATCGCTTCTTCGAAGGCCGGGGTCCACTCGCCCTTCTCGACGCCCTCGAACTTGCCTACGAAATCCTCGATGCGGCGGTAGCCAGCCGCAGCTTCGGTCAGCGCCGCCTCGGAGTATTCGAGCACCGAACGGTAATGCGCGGAGCCCAGGTAGTAGCGCAGCTCCACCGGGCGGACAATCTCCAGCATGTTGGCAATGGAGAGGACGTTGCCCAAGGACTTCGACATCTTCTCACCGGCCATGGTGACCCAGTGGTTGTGCATCCAGTAGTTGGCGAACTTATCCCCCGCCGCATGGGACTGCGCGATCTCATTTTCGTGGTGCGGGAACTGCAGGTCCAAGCCGCCGCAGTGGATATCGAACTCGCTGCCCAAGTAGTAAGTGGACATGGCAGAGCACTCCAGGTGCCAGCCCGGACGGCCACGACCCCAAGGGGTGGGCCAGGACGGCTCCCCCGGCTTTGCAGCCTTCCACAGCGCGAAGTCCTGCGGGCTGCGCTTGCCAGCGTTGTCTGTTTCGCCCTGTTCCATCTCCTCGACACGGTTGCCGGACAGCGAGCCGTAGTCCGAGCCTTCCGTGGCATTCCACGCCGCGACGTCGAAGTAAACGGAACCGGATTCGTCCTCTCCCCCCGCCGTGCCGCTAGGCACGGCGTAGGCGAAGCCGGCGTCGATAAGCCGCTGCATGTACTCCACCATCTGGGTGACAAAGCCCGTCGCCCGCGGCTCCACCGAAGGGGGCAGAACGCCCAGGGTGTTGTAGGCCTTGGTGAACTCACGCTCGTAGGTGGATACCCATTCCCACCAGGGGCGATTATTCTCGGCGGCCTTGGTGAGGATCTTGTCATCGATATCAGTCACGTTGCGCACGAGTGCCACGTCATAGCCCTGCGCGATGAGCCAGCGGCGCAGGATGTCGAAGGCGACGCCGGAGCGCAGGTGGCCAATGTGCGGCTGGGACTGCGGGGTGGCACCACACAGGTAGATCGACGCGTGGCCGGGACGAACCGGCTCGAACTCACGTTGGCTGCGGGGGGCGGTATCAAAAATGCGCAAAGTACTCACCTGGCCTAGTCTAATTGACTCATCCAGCCGGCAAGTTCAGGACGCCTTAGCCGCGCCAGACTACGGCAGTCGCCACGGCAGCACGGCCCTCCTTGCGTCCGGTGAAACCAAGGTGATCCGTCGTCGTGGCCGAAACGGACACAGGGGCACCAAGGATTTCGCTCAGCACGGACTCGGCTTCTTTGCGCCGCGGGCCCATCTTGGGGCTCTGACCAACCAGTTGTGCCGCAGCGTTGCCGATAATGAAACCTTCCTTCTCCAGCAACTCGCGGCACTCACGCAGCAGCTGGGCGCCGGAAACCCCGTCGTACTCTGGCCGGCCCACGCCGACGAAGGAGCCGAGGTCGCCGAGGTTGGAGGCGGAGAGCAAGGCGTCGACAAGCGCGTGGCTCACCACGTCCCCATCGGAGTGGCCCTCGCAGCCATCGACGCCTTCAAAAAGCAGACCTGCGATCCAGCAGGGCTTTCCGGGTTCGATCTGATGGGCATCGGTGGCGATTCCCACGCGCGGGATGATGGGGTTAGTCACTAGGCACCTCGAAGATGGTCGGTTCGGCCTCATCCGTCACGGCCTTCGCCAGGACGAGGTCAATGGGGGTGGTGATTTTAAACGCGAAAGTATCTCCCTGCACAGTCTCCACGCGCTCACCGTGCCATTCCATCAGGCTGGCGTCGTCCGTGGCGACAAAGGCAGGGTCCTGCGCCCAATAGTCTAGGTTGGCGCGGCGCAGCGCGGCCAGGCTAAATCCCTGCGGTGTCTGCACAGCACGCAGGCGGGAGCGGTCCGGGGTGGCCAGCACCGTGGTCCCCTCGACTTCTTTGATGGTGTCCGCGACGGGAAGGACTGGGATGACCGCGGTGGCACCGTCGAGCACGCGCTTGGCGACGCGCGCGATCATCCCCGGCGGCGTCAACGCCCGGGCGGCGTCGTGGACCAGCACCACGGCATCCTCTTCTGGGATGGCTTGCAGGCCCGCCCAGACGGAATCGGCGCGCTCACCCCCGCCGTGGACGATGCGTACGGGCACATCAGAATCGATGCGGTCGAGGATGCTGGTGGCATAATCCTCCATGGCGGGGCTGACGAGAACGATGACTTCATCGACAAATTCCGAGGTAATCATGGCCTTCACGGAGCGTTCAAGCAGGGTACTTCCGCGCAGCTCCACGTAGGCCTTAGGAATGTCAGCGCCGAGGCGCGTTCCCTGGCCGGCCGCCGCGACGAGGGCGATCACGCGGCGGGCATTAGTCTTCGTCGTCGAAGGAGAGGTCATCGAGATCGACGTCATTGTCAATGTCGGTGGTGATGGACTTGTCCTCGACCAAGCCGGCGGCGCGGTGGCGCTCGATGGTGGCGTTGATTTCCTCCATCATGGTGTCGGCCTTCTTGTCATCGACCGGCTTGGCTAGGGAAAGCTCACCGACCAGAATCTGGCGGGCCTTGGCAAGCATGCGCTTCTCACCGGCGGACAGGCCGCGGTCCTGATCGCGGCGCCACAAGTCACGCACGACTTCTGCCACCTTGTTGATATCGCCTGATGCAAGGCGCTCCTGGTTGGCCTTATAACGGCGGGACCAGTTGCCGGCCTCCTCCACGTCTTCTTCGCGCAAGACGGAGAAGACCTTCTCGAGGCCTTCCTTGCCCACAACATCACGCACGCCCACCATCTCAACGTTCTTGGAGGGCACACGAACCACGAGGTCGGATTGGTTGATTTGGAGGACGAGATACTCGAGCTCCTCGCCGCCCATCTCGCGCGTTTCAATCGCCGTAATCTTGGCGGCGCCGTGGTGGGGGTAGACGACGACCTCTCCGACCTTAAATTCCATTGCCACTCCTTATGAAGCCTTTGAGACGGTGCCCATCGTGCGCTCTCGGCGTACTCTCAGTGGGCCGCATATACAGGGTATCTACTCTAGCACGCAGTTTTCCGGCACTGCTCCCCCACCCAAGCCCGTAGAGCAGCTCGCTTTACACCACGATGACGGCCAACATAAAGCGCGGCTACCCCCGGTTTACCCAAGAGGTTTGTCGGAAACTGTGTGCTTTTACTGCGGAGGTACTAGGCTAAAGCGTTGATAAGCTTTGTGATCGCAATTCAATGGAGGACACTCACAGTGCAGTCCCTGAAGTCCGCCGCTCGCTGCGGTGCCATCATGTCAGTTACCGCCCTCTCCGCGCTGGCCTTGGCGTCCTGCTCGGCCGGTCATGTTGCTCAGACCGCGGAAAAGGTCATTGCTGTCGACGGCGCATCCGCAAGCACCGAAGATGGCAAGGTGGCCGTGCGTGACGTCACCATTCAGGTTGAACCGGACACCGGTGAGACCTCCCTGAAGTTCGTGGCCGTCAACCAGGGCTACAAGGTCGACGACGTCGTCCTCGAGTCCGTGAGCGTCGACGGCCAGGACGTACCACTGGAAGGCGCAGAGCCGCTTCCTCGCGATCACGCCCTCTACGCTGATTCCCAGACGAACCTGGACCGTCTCCCGAAGGACGGCAAGGACAAGAACATCACCTACGTGGCCACCACCCTGGAGAACGACGGCTTCGCCTTCGGCGGCTCCCGCCCGGTGACCTTCACTTTTAACACCGGCACCATCGAGGTTGACGCCACCGTGTCCGCCTCCCCGCTGCAGTCCGGTGACTTTGACCGCGACCCGCAGTCCACCGAGGGCTACGCCGAGAACAAGTAAGCCTTTTCTTCATAGAAAACCGCCCCAGCCGCCAAAGTTTTCCCGCCCGAATCACGGGCTTCAACTTTGGCAGTTGGGGCGGTCTGCGTTTAACGCTCCTTAGCGAACGCAGAAAACTCTTAAGCTCGCGAGGATGCCGTAGCCATCACAAGCAGAGAGTTAAGAATGCCCAGAGAGGACAGGGCAGCCGGGATGAGAAGCAGGTTCGGCGCCTGCGGGCCGCCGTACTTCACCATCTCATCCATAACCTGGTTGAGCGGTTCCGGGTAGGTAGCGGCGGAAGCGGCCGGGGCGCCAGCTACAGCCAGGGAGGTAGCAGCGGTCAGAGCAACGAGGGTACGACGAATCTTCATGGGGTCTCCTTGAATAGTGAGGTGTGGGGGTAAGTGAACTGGACTAGGACAGCAGGTTCGACAGGAAGCCCAAGGAGGACAGCGCCGCCGGGACGAGGATGAGGTTCTGAGCCTCATAGCCAGCGACGTTGGTGATCTCGGTCAGAACAGTGGCCAGCGGCTCGGGAGCTTGTGCGGCAGAAGCAGCCGGGGTGCCAGCGAGGGCGACGGCGGCAGCAGCGCCAGCGGCGACGAGGGTACGACGAATCTTCATGGAAATACCTTCTTGTTGTGAGAAATCGGACGGGGATAAAGAGGGGGCAGGCACACACAAGATGTAACCTGGCTAACACTGTAGCGCCTCTGTGCATATCGCGCGCGATGAAAAGGGTGCGACCCTGCCCGCGACGTGAATGTCCACACCACTTACTAGAGTGATGGGCATGGCAAAAAAGGTTCGTCCCGTCCACACGTGCTCTGAATGCGGCTTCGTCTCCCCCAAGTGGCTTGGCCGCTGCCCCGAGTGCGGTTCATGGGGAACGTTGCAGGAAACCGCGGCGTCAGAAAGCAGCACCGCGGCCCAGGCCGCTGTGTCTGGACGCCGACCAACCGGCCTGACACCGACGAGCCCAGCGGTTCCGATTACGAAGGTGGGCGCTGCCGCCACGAAGGCCCTCAACACTGGCATCGGGGAGCTCGATCGCGTTCTTGGCCGCGGCATCGTTCCCGGTTCGGTGGTGCTTATGGCGGGTGAGCCAGGAGTCGGAAAATCCACTTTGTTATTGGAGGTCGCCTCCCGCTGGGCGCAGCTGGGCCGCACCGCCCTCTATGCCACGGCCGAGGAATCCGCCGGGCAGGTCCGCGCCCGGGCCGAGCGGACCGGGGCCTTGCACGAGACGCTCTACCTCGCGGCCGAATCGAATTTGGATGTCGTCTTTGGTCACGTCGAGCAGCTCAAGCCCAGCCTCCTCATCGTGGACTCCGTCCAAACCATGCACGCGGCCGGGGTGGAGGGCGTAGCCGGTGGCGTGGCACAGTCGCGTGCGGTGACCGCAGCCCTGACCACACTGGCCAAAACCACCGGCATCCCCATCCTCCTCGTCGGACACGTGACCAAGGACGGCAACGTCGCTGGCCCGCGCGTGCTCGAGCACCTCGTGGACGTCGTGTTGAACTTTGAAGGTGACCGCCAATCCTCCCTGCGTCTGCTCCGGGGACTCAAGAACCGTTTCGGCGCCACCGATGAGATGGGCTGCTTTGAGCAAACCGCCGCCGGCATCCGGGAGGTGGCGGACCCTTCCGGCCTCTTCCTCTCCCACCGCGGCAGCACCCCAGACGGTTCAGCGGTGACCGTCGCCATGGATGGCGTGCGCCCCATCCTGGCCGAGGTACAGGCGCTGACCGTCGACCCCGTGGCGAAGAACCCGCGGCGCGTGGTCACGGGGCTCGATGCCAACCGTGTCCCGATGGTGCTCGCCGTACTGCAGGCCCGCGCCGGTGAACGCACCAACGATAAGGACGCTTACGTGGCCACGGTGGGCGGCATGAAGATTCAAGAGCCGGCGACGGATCTCGCCGTAGCGCTCGCCACGTGGTCCTCCTTGCACGAGCAGCCGCTACCACCGAAGACGGTGGTCATCGGTGAGGTGGGCCTAGCTGGCGAAGTTCGCCGCGTACCGAACCTAGACCGCCGCTTGGCAGAAGCGTCCCGCTTGGGTTACCGCTACGCCATCGTCCCGCCCGGAAAGGTAGAGGTCAGCGGCGGCATGCAGGTGCGCCAAGCCGCAACGCTGAGCGAGGCGATTGCAGCGCTTAAAGCAAGTTAAACGGCAACGCTGGGGAGTAGTTTTCCCCGATGACAGTATGCAGGAAGTAAGCGCCCGGCTCGGCTTCCTCGCGCTCGGTGCACTGGCCCGGCTCGGAGCGCTTGCGGGACCAATCCGCCTGGAAGTAGCGCGTCTCACCGGACTTGAAAGTCTGCTTGCCGGTTTCTACCGAGGCATAGCAATCGGTATCGGACCACACGCGTTCGTTCGAGCCCATCTTGTAGACCTCGAAACGCAGCTGCTCTTCATCGAGTTCGATGGAGCAGTCCTCCGTCGTCGGGTTGAATACCTCCAAGTAGAAGGTGGGCATCTTGCCAGCGGGGACGCTGTCCTCGTTGGTCTTGGCCATCACTTTAAGGTCTTGGAGGGAACACGTTGTCTTGGATGGATCAACGGTGAGCTCAGCTGGCTTTGCCTCGGAGGTCGGTTCTTCTTTGTCCGCCTCCCCCGCCTCGGGCTCGGTGGATTCCTCAGACGCAGTGGATTCCGTCGTCTCCACCGCCGAGGTTGCATCCTCCGACGGAGTCAGAGTTCCCGACGCCGCCGCCTGCTGCGACTCGGCTCCCGGGTCCTCCTTCGAACCGCTAAAGAGCGCGGTAGCAGCCCAAATAAGGATGACCACGAGTACCAGAATCGCCACGAGCGCGGCGATGCGGCGACGCAGGTAAATCTCTCGCGGCAGCTGCTTCGGGGTACGGGATGGCTCAGTCACAGCTCTTAGTTTAAGGGGACTAGAGCCCAACCCGGGCCAGCCCGGGGCCGCGTGTCTTGAGCAGCGACTTCTATGCGCTTAGTCCCGCCCAGTGCCCGGGCCAGCCGGCGAGCCTAGTGAACGCCGTGCAGGACGACGGTCTCCACGCTGGAATCCTCTAGGAGGTAGCGCAGGCCGACGATGCCGAGCGTGCCGGCGTCGAGAAGCTGGCGCGCAGCCGGAACGTCAGAAATGATCTGGGAGACTGTCTGCGCGGTATTCTCGCGCTCAAAATCGGCGAGTTCCTCGCGGCCATCACGCTTGGCCACCATCGAGGCAGCGGCCACACGCTCAATGATCGGACGCTGCAGGCCCGTCGGCAGATCGCCGCCCGCCAGGAAGTCCGCGGCTGCGCCCACCGCACCGCAGGACTGATGCCCCATCACCACGAGCAGGTTAGCCTTGAGATTCTCCAGGGCATAGTCCAGCGACGCCATCACCGCGCTGTCCAGGATATGACCGGCGGTGCGGATGACGAAGGCATCGCCGAAACCAATGTTGAACACGTGCTCAATGGGCGCGCGGGAATCGGAGCAGGCAAGCACGATGACGCGTGGGTCCTGGCCTTGAGTCAGGCCAGCGCGCAGCTTCGCGTCTTGGTTAACGTCGATGAGGTTACCCGTCACCAGTCGGTGGTTACCTTCCTGGAGGGCTTCCCACACCTTCTGTGGGTTTTGAGGGACATCTACTAAAGGCATGATTCTTACTCTAGTCCCCACCGCCCTACACTGAGATGCCTATGGATACCCAAGCTGTCGTGGAGTGGTTCGATGCCCATGAGCGTCCCCTACCGTGGCGCGAGCCAGGGACCTCAGCGTGGGGCGTGCTCTTAAGCGAGGTCATGAGCCAGCAAACACCCGTCGCGCGCGTCGCCCCGCAGTGGGAGGAGTGGATGCGCCGCTGGCCCACCCCACAGGACCTCGCGGCAGCATCCAAAGCAGATGTGCTGCGCGCCTGGGGAAAGCTGGGCTACCCGCGCCGTGCGTTGCGCTTGTGGGAGTGCGCGAAGGAGATTGGTGAAGGGGAGGTTCCGGGGGACGTCGACAAGCTCTTGGCGTTGCCCGGAATCGGTGAGTACACCGCGCGTGCGGTGGCTTGCTTCCATTTTGGGCACAACGTTCCGGTGGTGGATACCAACGTCCGCCGCGTCTATGCCCGCGCCGAGGAGGGCCGCTTCCTGGCGCCACCTCCCGCAAAACGCGAGTTGGCGCAGGTAGAAGCTTTGCTTCCAGAAGAGAACGGTCCGCGTTTTTCCGCCGCACTCATGGAACTCGGCGCGCTGGTGTGCACGGCGAAGAACCCCGACTGTGCCGCCTGCCCCATTAAGTCCACGTGCGCCTGGCAGCTCGCGGGCTGTCCGGAGCCCAGCGAAGAAGAGACCGCGCGGGCCAAGAAGCGAGTGCAAAAGTTCACCGGTACGGACCGGCAGGTGCGAGGGCTGCTTCTCGACGTCCTGCGCGCCACCCCTCATCCCGTCGAGCAATCCGCGCTCGACGCGGTATGGCCGGATGCGGCACAGCGTTCGCGCGCGCAGGCCTCACTGCTCGAGGATGGGTTGATGGATGTCAACGACGAGGGTTTGTTTCACCTGCCGCACTAGGCACGTGTGAGAAGTCGATGAGGTGGCCGAAGGTCCAGTCACGGTCGGTCAACAGGCGCGCGAGGATAAGCCCACAGCCGATGGCTGCCACGGCCATTGAGGCGGTAGCGAAGTTGCTCAACGCCTGGTCCATGTTGCCCACGTTGAGGTGATAGACGGTGCGGAACATGGAGGTGCCGGGGATCATGATGACGGACGCCGGCACCGTCGTGGTGATGCGCGGTAGGTGTGCGCGTGTGGAGGCCACCGCGCCCAAGAGCCCAACGATGAGACCACCGACGAAAGCGCCGACGTAGGCCGTGGCCCCGACCCCGATGAGGAGCAAGCGCACAAGGTTGGCCACCGTTCCCACCGCGGCCGCCACGAGCACCATCCGGCGCGAGGAGTTAAAGAGGAACGCGAATCCGGAAATGCCCAGGAAGCTGGCCGCCGCGGCGGCGAGGTACCACACGGGCGCATAGTCTGGGATTCCCGGTTCCGGAGTGAGCTCCGTGGTCCAGCTGACCAGGGCTACGGTAAAGGTCGCAGCGGTGATCACCGTCAACGCATAAGTCAGGCGGGATAGCCCGGCTTCGAAGTCGAAGCGCGCAAGATCAATGAGCGCGGAGAACAGAGGGAAGCCGGGAATGAGGAAAAGTACGGCGGCCACATAGCCCGAGGAAAACTCTGACGGGTCCGCCACCCCGGCGGCGGCTACGGCCTCGGTGGTGAAGAAGTACACGAGGCTAGCCACCGTCCCGGCCGCCACGATGCAGCCCAGCTGGTGAACGTGCTTGCCGTGTAGGACCGCGCGGGTGAGCTGACCACAAAAAGCGGCGAGCGCCACGAGGAAAATCGCCAGCGGCGTGAAGAAGTTCAGGACCGCGAAAGAGGCGCACGCAATCGCCGCCGCGGCTGCCAAGAACCAACGATTCCACCGCTTGACCACCCTCGACTCGATGGAATCAAGCATCTCTGTAAGATCTTCGGCCGTAATGCCCGCGTACAGCTTGTGGTGGGTAAGGTCCTCAAGGGCTTCGATCCGGGATGCATCGACAGCCGGTGAATGCTGCTGGGCCACCACGGTGCGAAACTCGCGGCCGCGGTGAAACGTGCATGTTATCTGGGTGACGCCAACGTTGGCGTCGAGCCGATCAAAGCCGAGCGCGCGGGCGGCACGTTTCATGCCGCGCAGCACGCGGTAGCCGGACGTTCCCGCGCCCATGAGCATCATGCCTAGGCGCAAGACGACGTCGGCCTCGTACCCCATACGGACATAGTCGCTGTTGGGGTGAGATGTCATTAGCGCCAGCGTCCCCGGAAATTCAGGCCTCCGGGCAGGTTGACCCACATGCCGCCGCGGGAGTTAAACGTCACGGGGCCGACCTTCGTCGACATCGAGGCACCGGAGCCGGAGAGGTTGATCCAGCTGTTCTTTCCGGTCTTCTTGCGCTTGCGATAATAAATTCCCATGCGTGCCAGCTTAGCGCGGATGCGCACCACGACGCCGCAGGCTACTCTGAGCTTTGTGCGAATAAAATCCCTGTTAACAGTGCTGACGACCACCGCTGCCCTGGTTCTGGCATCGCCCGCCGCCCACGCGGTGGAGCCGGGCAGCGTCCAATCGGCGTCACCGATAGAACAACCCGGTGTTAAGGCCACTGTTATCTCTTACTCCTCCACCCTCATGAATGGCACACCCACCACGGTGACCGGCATGGTCTACGAGCCCTCAGCACCATGGAACGGACCGGGCGAGCGCCCAACTATCGTCTACGCGCCGGGAACGCGTGGGGCGGGTGACCAGTGTGCGCCGTCCCGAGCCCGTTTCGCCGCCGACGGCAACCGCCTTGACCAGCGCTATGAAGCTGCGGCCACGCGCGTGTATAACTACGCGGCCTCCCAAGGTGTGCGCGTCGTAGTCACGGACTACATCGGACTCGGAACCCCGGGGCACCATTCTTATGTCAACAACGTCGAGGAGGCCCACGCGGTTCTTGATGCTGCCCGCGCCGCGCTCCGGCTCGCCGGCGCTCCCGCCGATTCCCCCGTGGGATTTGTCGGCTACTCCCAAGGCGGTGGCGCAGCTGCCGCTGCGGGCGAATACGCCGCGAGCTACGCCCCCGAGCTCAACGTCAAGGGAACCTTCGCCGGTGCACCTCCAGCGGACCTCTTCGAGGTGATGCAGGCGGTCGACGGCTCAGCGCTCGTTCACGTGTTGGGCTACGCCATCAATGGTTTTGCGGAGCGCAGCCCGGAGTTCTCCCGGGAAATCTTCGATGAGATGAACCCGCGCGGCCACAAATTCCTCGCCGACGCCGCCACCTTCTGTTTGCGGGAGTCGATATCTACCTGGGGGAACGTCCGCACCAGTGAGCTCACCACGAGCGGTGAATCCTTCGCCGAGCTCCTGCGCCGCAAGCCAGTGGCCTCCCGCATGCTGCACGAGCAGCGCCTCGGCCAGCGGGCTCTCAACGCCCCGATGATGGTGGTCAACTCCCCGACCGATGACATCATCCCCTACCAGCAAGCACGCCGCATGGCTCACGACTTCTGTGCTGCCGGTGGGACCGTCTACTTTGAGGACGCCTGGGCGGTGAACGTGAGCCCGGGCTCGGGCACCAACCATGCCGCGCCCACGGTCCGCGCGGTTCTGCAGGGCACGAACTACCTCATCGACCGCTTCCGCGACGTCCCCGCACCGTCAAACTGCCAACCTGCCGAATCCTAGAATCGCCCCCTGGCGCCGCCATCTATTTTCATTTACTTGTCAATAAGCGCCGGCGGGGATAGGCTGAGTGCATGGCACACGAGCACCACGACCACGATCACTCCAGCACGCCCCTGCGCGCGCTCTTGATTGCGCTCAGCATTACCGGCACCGTTTTCTTCGCGGAGCTGATCGGCGGCTGGTTGGCGGGTTCAATGGCGCTGATGGCGGATGCGATGCACATGCTTTCCGACGCCGCTGGGCTCATCATCGCGGTACTCGCGGTGTTGGTTGGGCGTCGACAAGCATCGGCCCAGGCCACGTACGGCTACCGGCGAGTAGAGGTGCTTGCTGCGCTAGCGAACGCGGTGATGGTCCTGGCGATCTCGGTGTGGATTGTCGTCGAGGCGGTGCGCCGCCTGCAGAGCCCAGCTGAGGTACAAGGAACAACGATGCTGATCATCGCGGTGATTGGCCTTGTGGCGAATGCGCTATCGGCGTGGGTGTTGCACCGGCACCGCGAATCCTCAATCAACGTGGAGGGCGCGTTCTTGCACGTGCTGGTGGATATGCTCGGCTCGATCGCAGTGATCGTGGCGGGCGTCGTGGTACTGACCACGGGGTTTGTGGCGGCGGACGTGATCGCCTCCCTGGTGATCGCGGCGATGGTGCTCCCGCGCGCCTGGCAGCTCATGCGGCTCTCGGCGAGCGTGCTGCTCGAGCAGGTCCCGGCGGACTTCGACGCCAGCGTCATCGAGCCCGCGCTGCGACAGATCGAGGGTGTTGCCGACATCCACGACCTACACCTGTGGAGCCTGGACGGCGTGAACGTGCTGACGACCGTGCACATCGTGCGCGACGGTACCGTCGAGACCGGCCCTCTGTTGGATGCCGCCCAGCAAGCCCTGCGCGAGCACGGCATCGAGCACTCCACCATCCAGATCGAGCACCCGGAGCACGAATCCCACGAGACGGTGTGCTGATTCCCTTCTAGCCCGGCTTAGGTCATGAGTGTTATGTCCATAGGGTTTTTGGACATGGAGT